>JAIEPT010000296.1 GCA_019748295.1 Gemmataceae bacterium
CCGAACTGCCCAATCTGTTGACCGAACTGGCCGATTTGCTGACCGAACTGCCCAATCTGTTGACCGAACTGGCCGATCTGGCCACCAATCTGGCCGCCGAACGTTTGCTGGCCGCCCGACTGGCTGATTGGAATCGCGAGATCGCCGACCGGGTAGACGCGAAGCACCTTCTCCGATTCCTGACGGGAGCGGGTGGTGATTTCGATGAAGTTTCGGCGAATCACATATTCGGCATCCACCCCGTCGATCTTCGAAAGCGCGAGACGCAGAGCGGTCGCGGTCACCAGCACCGGCGGATACTCGGGGAAGGTGATCATCTTGTCGAAGAACGCCTTCTCCTCCGGGAACAACTCGGGGTTTTCTCCCTTGAAGGCCGCGAAATCGACGAGAATCGGCAGGGTCTTCCCCTTGGCCGCGAACTTCTCGTAGAGCAGCCCGAAGAAGTCCTTCACCGAAAGGGGAGCCTTGTTGAAGTCCTTCATCTCCAGCGGCTCTTGAAGCTGCTTCTGGATGGCATTGGCCTCGGCGCGACCCTTGTCGTCGTCAGGCAGGCTGCTGACCTCGTACTTTTCCTTGCGGATGCGGGTTAGCGCCTTCCACTGAGCCAAAGGCGGGAAGAAGATGCCCGGTTCATCCGGGAACGGAATGGCCGACTTTTCGACTTCCAGCAGCGTGGCGAGGAAGCCTTCCTGTCGGCGCCGGCGAATTTCGGCCATGCGTTGGATCTGGTAGCTCGCCTCCACCATGGGATAGGCGGCCTGGGCGGAAAGCGGTTCGCGCTGCCCCTTGAGCCGGGCGTCGTAGACCATTTCCGTGAATGCGTTCAGCAGGTCTTGCTTCGTCTTTTCCTCGAAGCGGGCCTGGAACATCAGGTTCTTGTAAGTGCGGAAAAGCGACTCGACCCGTTCTTCGTAGGTCTGCCGATTCTGATCGCGTTCGAGTTCGCGTTGCACCTGGGCGACAAGGCTGTTCTGCTCCTCGCGCTGCAGCTTGTAACGACGGCCTTGTACGGACGCATCGCGGAGCGAAGCTTCCAGGCGTGCGGAGAGGCCGCGGCGAACCTGTTCGCTGATGTCCGGATGGTCGCTTACGCGACTAAGGGTGTTGCGAAGGAGGTCCAAAACATTATCCGGGTCGAGAGCCAATCCACGGCGAGCTTGCGCGAGGACGTTGTCCACCGTCTGGGTCATCTTCTGTTCTTCAATGACGACCTGATCGCGGCGTTGCTTGAGCAAGTTGGCGTCGTCGATGAGGGCGGGGCCCTTCTTGGGATCCTGAACGACCGGCTCTTCGATGAGCTGAGCGAGCAGCGTCACGTCCTGGCGGGTCATCTTGGAACCCGCTTCGATCTTCACCATCGACTTGGCCTTGACGAGTTCCTTGCGAAGCATGTCGCGGGTGACTTTGCCCGTCTGGAACTTATCCGCCAACACGGCCCCCGCCTTGGCTTCGGGGTCATGCGGAGCCAGCATCTTGGCTTGCTGGAACAGGCGAGCCGCCTCGGGGAAGCGGTCGCTGTCCATCGCGAGATGGGCTCCGACCAGCAATTCCTCCTTCAAGAGGCGGGTTTGCTCGTAAGCGAAGCTCAAAGCGCGATCTGCCCGCAGGACGGCGGGATGTTCCTTCGCGCCCTTCCATTGATCCACGAGGCTGACGAGGAAGAAGTTCTCGGTTTTGGTCGCCTGCACTTCGGGTGCGAGGCCGATCGTCGTTTCGTTCTTCTGGGCGATCAGCGTTCCGGTCACGGTGACGGGGAACTGCTTGACGCCTTCCTTCATGCGGCCCACGACCAGCGTCGGTTGATCGCCGCGCAGCGGGGGGAGGACGGTGGGATAGGCTTCAGTGACTTCGCGAGGCAGCTCAAGTTTGGCGTCGTACATGACGCCGCCGACGAACGCTTCTTCATATCGCTTGAGGGCATCGACGAGCTTTTCCGCGATCACGCGGGTGCGAAGCACGACGCCGCCGGTGGCATTGGCGAGACCATGCAGGTTTTCGGCATGGAGCGGGCCGCCGAGCGGGACGGGGAAGAATCCGACTCGCTTCTCGACCATGGATCGGGCGAGCCGATAGCGATCTTCGTTGGAAAGCGGGTTGTGCGTGCTGTTGCCGTCGCCAAGGAACAGCAGGATGCGTTGCCGGCCGGCGCCGTCGTCGAAGGTCGAAACCATCTTGGCGAGGCCGTCTTTCAGGTCGGTGTCCCCGAGGGGGTATTCCTTCTTGTGAATGTTCTGAAGAATGCGGCGAAGCTTCTTCAGCTCGGTCTCATCCTTGGGCGAAAGGAAGCCTTCGGTATGGCTCTTGGTCTGAGCCGGGGTGCCGATGGTCCAGAGGGAGACGCGATCGTTCGGCCGATCCTTCGCGGTTTCGACGATGGCCTCGGCGATCTGGTTGGCTCCGGTCCATGCTTCGCCGGCGAGATTCGCGGCCACCGAGACGACGACGATGTAATCGCGGCCTGTCGCGGTCGATGCGGGAATCTTGGGCTGCACCTGCAGCGCGAAATGCACATCGCCGGTCGCACTCTTATAAGTGGCGACCGAGTTTGCCGGGAAGCGCGTGCCGTCATCGACGGCGGGCTTGGCCGGTGCTTCTTTGGTCTGAGGTGTGATTTTCGGGGTGGGCGCCGCCGCCGTTTTGACGGGGCCAGGTTGCCCATGGGTATGCGTGTGCGACGCAGTTAGCCAGGTGACGATTGCGAAGCCGACCGCAATCCCCATCATTCGACGCACGTTGGTCATCGGAAGGACCCTTTCGGACGAAATGCCGTCGCGGCGCCCGCTAAGGCGCAACGCGACCTACCATGATTCTAAATGACGCACTGCGGTTCACGCCAGCGATTTCCCGCTCGAATCCGTTGTCTTCCCGCGGTTTCCATCCATAGCCGCCTGGCGCATCCGGCGCCGTCGTCACAAGCGGACATGCAAGTTCGCGTCAAAGTACGAGGGGGACGCGAACATGCACTTTTCTAACGTCGGCAAGTGCATCGAGGCGGACTCTGCGGAATGCCCGCCTCGACGCGTCACCGCGTAGCAAGCGAACGCCGATTGAACACGGACTTGCGCGTTCTTTTGGATTTTGGACCCCGAAGAGTAGACCAAACGCGTCGGTTGCCCCGATTTAGCCATTCAGAAGACGAGCGATGGCGCTTGGAAGTTTGGCGGCGTCTCCAGCTCGTCGGTTTCGCGACGTGCGGCTACATTACCCAGGCAGCCTCGCTGCAACGAATTGGGCCCGCCGACCGCCAAGTCCCCCTTGTTTGCCCATTTGCGTTTGTGGTACATCGTCCTCGCACCGCGTTGAGCCGCCGCTCTCGAAGCGGCGCGGACGGGAACTTGCAATCGCATGGCATGTCTTCCGCGCCGCTCCGAGAGCGGCGGCTAAACACATTAGGTATCACGCGACATGAAGAACTTCGTGCGAGCCCTTCGCTTTTCCTGGCCCTACCGCTACCGCCTGGCTTTCTCGGTACTCTGCGCGTTTCTCGCCGCCGCCGTCTGGGGCCTGAACATCTCGGCCATCTATCCGTTCCTCAAGCTGCTCGGCAACAACTCGAATCTGCAGGACTGGGCCAACAACTCGATCGCGGAACAGGAACGAGTGCTCGAACCGCTCGAAGCCGAACATAAACGGATCCACAGCGAAGAAGCTGCCTTGAAAGACGCCGCAGCGGGCATCGAGCGGGACACGAAACATCGCAAGCTGACCGAGCAACTGGCCCGCGTCGAATCGAAGATGCGCTCCGCCCGTTGGCAGCAGTACCTCTATCAGGTCGCCAAGCGATACATCGACCGCTATTTGCCGACGGATCAGTTCCAGGCACTCGTCCTCGTCTTGTTGGCCGTCTTCGGCGGGGTTCTCTTGCGCAGCGGCCTGGAGTTTCTGCAGGACACCGCCGTCGGCGGCGTCGTCAATCGTTCGCTGTTCGACATCCGCAACTTGTTCTTTCGCCGCGCGATTCACTACGACGTCGCCAACTTTCACGACAACGGCACGAATCAAATCGTCTCCCGCCTCGCCACCGATGTGGACATCATCGGCAACGGCATGAAGGTCATCTTCGGCCGAGTGCTCGCCGAGCCGATGCGGGCGGCCGCGTGCGTGACGATCGCCAGCTTCATCTCGTGGCGGCTGACGCTCCTCTTCCTCATCCTGGTTCCGCTCGCGGGATACATGCTCTCGCGCGTGGGCCGACTGATGAAGCGGGCGACCAAACGCGTGCTTGAGCAGATGTCGAGCATCTTCAAGATTCTGCAGGAGACGTTTCACCTCGACGGCATCAAGGTCATCAAGGGCTTTGGCCGCGAGGCGCAGCAGCGGAAGCGATTCCGCGAAGCGACGATGGAGTATTACCGCAAATCGATGCGCGTCGTCCGGCTCGATGCGTTCACCGATCCGATGATCCAGATCTTGGGCGTGGCCGCCATCTTCGGGGCGCTGCTCGTCGGCGCGTATGTCGTCATCAACAAGCGGACGGAAGTGTTCGGCATCACGCTGGCGGACCAGCCGCTCGAGATGGAATCGCTGCTGCAACTCTACGCCCTGCTGCTTGCGATCTCCGATCCGGTCCGCAAGCTGGCGAGCGTCTACACCAAGATTCAGGCGGGCATGGCCGCATCCGATCGCGTCTTCGAGTTCATCGATCGGGCCAACAAGGTGAACGTCAATGCCGATGGCCCCATGGTCCCGCGGCATCAACGCGACATCGAGTTTCACAACGTCTGCTTTCGCTACAGCCAGGGTCGCGATGTGCTCAACGGCGTGAATTTGCGCGTCCGCCATGGCGAGATCATCGCGATCGTCGGCAAGAACGGCAGCGGCAAAACGACGCTGCTCAGCATGCTGCCTCGTTTCCACGACCCGGACCACGGCACCATCCACATCGACGGCGTGGACGTCACCCAGGGGAACCTCCGCAGCCTTCGCAAGCAGATCGGCATCGTTACCCAAGAGCCGTTCCTGTTCGACGAGACGGTTTACGACAACATCGCCTACGGCCGACCGAACGCCACGCGCGAGGAAGTGGAAGAGGCCGCCCGCCAGGCCCATGCCCATGACATGATCCTGAGCCTCACGCACGGCTACGACACGCGGGTCGGCGAACTCGGCAAGAACCTCTCCGGCGGCCAAAAGCAGCGCGTCAGCCTGGCGCGGGCCATCCTCAGCGATCCCAGCATCCTCATCTTGGATGAAGCGACAAGCCAGGCGGATGCGGAAAGCGAGATGGAGATCCACCGCATCCTGCGCGAGTTCATGAAGGGCCGCACCAGCTTCATCATCACGCATCGGCTCAACACGCTCGAAATCGCCGACCGCATCGTCGTGATCGACGGCGGCGTGATCGCAGCCGAAGGTTCGCACGAAGAGCTGCTCCGCATCTCCCCCCTGTATCAACGCCTCAGCGAAGCCCACTTCCTCCGCCGCGTCGCATAAGTTTTGCGTGAAGACAGCGAACCCTCCCCTCTCCCCCCGCGGTGACTATTCGGCATGCGCGATCGTGATCCCGGCGGGGGAGAGGGGAAGCTTCGCTGTCTCCACCAAAAACTTGGCTTAGCTTAGAATCTATCTCGAAACCATGCGGAGAGTTGGGAGGGCGAGGCGGGGGCGGGGGCGGGGGCGGGGGCGAGGCCTCCGCTGTGCACAACTGTTGAAAGGAACTTGCATGTGACGTAACCCGCTTCCCAGCCCCGTTCACGGGCCTTCTCGCGGTTCGGCTTGAGCCGCAGGCCCTTGAACCGCTTGAAAACGGCTCAAGCCAAACGGCGAGAAGGCCCGTGAACGGGCCTCGTGACGCGATGTGTGCGCCAAGAAACCCGCCGTCAACGGCGGGCCTAGACGCTTCGCGAAAGCCTCGTGATGAACGGGGCTGGGAAGCCGATGACGTCGCCCGCAAGTTCCCTTCAACAGTTGTGCCCACAGGAGCCCCTTCCCTCCACCAGCATTACCCGGCTTCGATGGTACTACGAGCCTCTCCGACTTCCGTCCGAGCCCGGTCCGCTTCTCACGAAGCTCCGGTTGGTCGCTTCCAGACGACCAACCAGACGGATCCGCCCAAGCATGGCACATCTACGCGTGGTTCCCGATTCCAAATGGACGAACGGTCCTTTTGGTCGCATCCGCTATTTGCCTCCGCACGTGGAAATGGCCACAATAGGCGCGCCCCCCAGGAGACGCGCCGTTGAACTCTCCGCGCTTTGCTTATTCGAACCTCATCATCCTCGCCGCGTTCGCCGTGGCCTGCGGCCGCATCGCGTCGGCTCAGTTCGTGCAGGAGCCGTTGCTCAGCAAGAAGGGGACGGACCCGAACGAGAAGGGCCGACCCTGGCCGGCGACTCGGCCTCAGCCGATGCCGACGTTCAGCTCGAACGATCGCTCGCGTTGGGCGGTTGTTCGCGCCCTCGTGGATGAAGGCACGTTCGTCATTGGACAGCGCGACAAGAAGGTCTTCCTCGGAACAGCGATCGCCCCCGTCGGCCAGTTGGATCCCATCGCTGCCGCGTCGATGGTGCGATTCGGACGGGAATGGCGTGCGAAGAGCGATACGGGGATCATTTTCGAGGATGGCTGGGGATCGGTGGACAAAGTCCTCCACCCTTCGCAACTCGAATTCCACTCGACCAAGCCGCCGTTTCTCACGGTGCTGGTTGCAGGCCTGTATTGGCTGTTCCAGGCGTTCACTGGCTTGTTCTTCGAGGTTCCTTGGACGCTGACGACGCATCCGTTCGCGATCGTGCGGACGATCGTGTTCGTCATCAACGCCTTGCCCTTTCTCGTGTATCTCGTCGTCTTGAAACGGCTCGTGGTGCGATGGACGGATCACGAATGGACGCAGGCGTTCGTGTTGACGGCGGCGGCGTTCGGCACGATCGCGACGCCGTTCCTCATCACCTTCAACAATCACACGCCGGCCACCTTCGCCGTGCTGTTCGCGTTGGCTCTGGCGGCGCGGATCGATGAAGGCCGCGGGGGATGGCTGGCCCATGCGTCCGCGGGTTTGCTGTCGGCCTTCGCGGTGACATGCGAACTGCCGGCGCTGGCATTCGCGACCGCGGCGTTCGCCCTGTGCGCGCGGCGTGATCCCAGGCGAGCGCTCTTCGCGTTCATACCCGCCGGGGTATTGCTTGCCGCAGCCTTCTTCGCCGCAAATTGGGCTGCTTTCGAACGGTTGCGCCCCGCTTACAGCGAGTTCGGCGGGCCGTGGTACGAGTATGAGGGAAGCCACTGGGTGAAGCCGGCGCCCGGCCAAGTGAAGACCGGCATCGATTGGGCCCGCTACCACGAATCGCGAGCCGAATACGCGATGCACTTGCTCGTCGGCCATCACGGCCTCTTCTCGCTCACGCCCATCTGGTTGCTTTCCCTCGGCGGGGCGATCATGCTGTCGCGCGGCCAAGGGGGTCGCCCGCCCGGCGGCATTCCGAGTTTTCTCGGCCCGCTTACGCTGCTGCTGACGTTCGTGGTCGTCGGCTTCTACCTCGTGAAGAGCGACAACTACGGTGGATGGACCAACGGCCCTCGCTGGCTCATGTGGCTCTCGCCGCTCTGGCTGCTGGCGATGATTCCTGCCGTCGAGCGTTTATCGGCTTCGAAGTGGGGCCGGGGCTTCGCGATGACGCTGCTGGTCGTGTCGATCTTTTCCGCTCATTATTCCCTGTGGAACCCCTGGCGGCATCCGTGGATCTACGATCTGATGATCGCCGCCGGCTGGCCTGGTTATTGACAAGGCGGGCGATGCCGATGGCTCGCAAAGCGGGATCGCGTTCGTCGTGTTGGTTTCGTGGTCGGCCTACTGGCGCCTGACCGTATCGCCGCCGGCGCGTTTTCGTGGCGACAAGTTTATTTAACTTGTCGGAATAGGTCATGAAAAGAAATTCCGAACAAGTCAATGAACTTGTTTCCACGTCGTCGGACCTTGCGTCGCCACTGCAATGCGGTCGTGATCGAAAGAAAGCACTCCGGCAGATTCGGCAAAAAACCAACCTCTCCGCGCGAGGTCAGCGGCGATGTGAACTCTCGCGACCGTGGGAACAAGTTTATCCAACTTGTTAGACGTAACCGCATCTCGACCCCATTCCGACAAGTTAGATAAACTTGTCGCCACGAAAGGCAGGCTGACCTTGCATCGCCGCGGACCTCACGCGGCGCGTGAGGACCACTCTCGATTACTTCTTAGGACCCGTCGTCCGATTGAAGATCAGCGGATCGAACTCGTCGCTTGGCGCCTCGACCGCGGGCGGAGTCGGAGAGGGGAGAGGCAGCGCGGTATTGCTGGCCGAGTTCGGCAGCGGCAGCGGCTTCGCGTTCGCATCCAACGGCACGTTGGGCGTCGGCACGGGCAGCTCTTCGCTGCGCGGCAGATTGCGCGAAACGACCGTGGGGCCCGTCGGCCTCGGAGCGGCGGTCGGCGGAGCGGCGCTTGCGGTCTTCGTATCCGAACGCAAATGCGGGTGCGTGGCGATCATCGTCTCGACCCACGATTCCAGGGTGCGGAACGGCGCGGCCCTACGGCCCTGGATCGGCGGATTCGTCGCGGTGCCATGCGCGCTGACGGCCTTCGCAAGCACCGGGCTCGCAGTCGGCCGATCAGGCGTGACGTAAGCCAGCACGGACGCCAGATTACGCATGGCCGAGACTTTTGCCCCGCCTTCATGAGCCTTGAAAAGCCGGAACTCGCCCCCTTTGCCGGTCGCATGGCAGGAGGCGCACGTATTCATCAGGATCGGCTGCACTTTGCCGACGAACACCGCATACGATTCGGAACCGATATCCATCTGCGGCGGCGATGCCGTCGTTGCGGTGTCGGTGGCGCCGGTCGTCACGATACCGCTGGCAGCTGCGGCGCTCGAGTCGCTGGCCCGTTTCAGCATCTCCACCATTTGCTGAATCGCTTTGGATTGCGGCCGCAATTCGAGAGCGGCTTTCGCTTCGTCGAGCGCCTCGGGGCGTAGGCCATTGGTGGTGCACCAGCGAGCCAGTCGAATGCGTTCATCGGGATCGGCGAGGTTGGCTTCGGATCGCATGTGGGCCAGAGCATCGCTCCAGGCGGCGCAAACGCGTTTGGCTTTGTCGGCAGGAACCCACAGTTCGCCGACAGGCCGGCGGATGCGGAATCGATCGCCGACGCGTTCGACTTGGCCTTCGAGCCCGCGGTCGTTGGTCAGCAGAAGCACCTTGCCGCGATCCGGCCCGGCGACTGCCGTCGCGCGTGGAGCCGAGTCCTGGGCCCAGGCGGCCAGGCCGACGACAAGAATCAGCGACGCCGAGAATGCGGATGCGATTTTCATGGCGGCAGGCTTATAAGCAAGCCTGCGGAACCGGTCAAGCCGGATGAAACCGGGCGGATTGGAGCGGCCGGCAGCTGGCTACAATACACGCGTGGAACGCATCTACCTCGACAACGCCGCCACCACTCAGCTTTCGCCCGTCGCCGAAGAAGCGATGCGGCGAGCGGTGCGCGATGGGTTCGGCAATCCCGCCAGCAGCCATGCGTTTGGCCGCAAGGCGCGGCAGATGCTTGAAGATGCGCGCGAACGGATCGCCGCTCGCCTGGATGCTCAGCCCGAGGAGGTCGTTTTCACAAGCGGGGCAACGGAGGCGAACAACCTTGCCATTCTTCGCTTGGCGACGCCGTCGGGAACGTTTGCCACCGCTTCGATCGAACATCCCTGCGTGCTCGAATCGATCGCTGAAGTGGAACGGCGTGGCGGCCGTCGGCTGGTTTTGGATGTCGATCGAGACGGCGTCCTCATCCTTCCGGGCGAATGGCCCGAGGATCTGCGCCTCGTCGCCGCGATGCTCGTCAATCACGAAACCGGCGCGCGGCAACCGGTCGAAACGCTTACGAAGGAACTCGGCGGCCGAGCCCTCGTCCTTTGCGATGCGGCGGCTGCGGTGGGAAAAATTCCGGTCTCGTTTCGCAAACTCGACGTGCACGCGTTGGCGTTCAGCGCCCACAAATTTCATGGCCCCATCGGCATCGGCGCCCTTATGGTACGCAAGGGCGTTAAGCTCCCTCCCATGCTCTTCGGCGGACATCAGCAGCAATCGCGCCGTCCTGGAACGGAGTCGCCCATGCTTGCCGTAGGCATGGCTGCCGCCCTGGATGAAGCATGCGAAAACCTCGAGCGTAACATGGCCCATGTCGCTGCGGTCCGCACCTCGTTTTTGCAGGAGGCAACGGCCGCGGAGCAGTTCGTGGTCCATGGGGGCAATCATGCAATTCCTTATGTTGCGAATGTCTCCTTCACGGGCCTGAAAGCGGATGCGTTGCTCATCGCACTGGACCTCGCCGGGATCGCATGTTCGGCGGGAAGTGCATGTTCGAGCGGGTCGTTATTGCCTTCTCCAGTCCTTCGAGCGATGGGTTTGTCGGAGGCTGAACTGACTTCCGCGCTCCGCTTCAGTTTCTCCCGTGATACGACTCTCGGGGAGGCTGCCGAAGCGGCTCGCCGTATCACCCGATCTGTCCGACATTTACGGCAAGCCGTCGACGTGGAAGTTTAGGCGGGCGAAACGGACAATTCGATCCGCCAATTTCGTTCCGTAAAATCTTGCCAAATAACCGTTTCCGTCGCCTGCAAATTGCTTTACGTACCCCCTCGGGATTGATATAATTTCGTAACGATCCGTCGAAACGCGTGCAGGGCGGTTTTGACGACGCAAACTTCTCTTTTTCCAATGCCTTGCGATAGGCGATTCGCCCAGGTAGGCGCCATGTCCGCTGCCGCAGCGGCTCCCCGATTCCTGGTCGTCCCCGAAAACCAGTCCGCCTTCCAAGCGGCCCAGGACTGGCTTGATCGCATTGCCGCCGACGCACCACTCCAGCCGTCCCTCCTCTTCGTCCATGGACCCATCGGCTCAGGCAAATCGCTGCTCGCTCGATCCGTCGTCCGCGATCTCGGCAAACGGCGTCCCGGCGCCGTCATCGTCCAGCAGTCGGCCAGCGATTGGAATCGGCCCAGCGACAAAACCGCGGTGCAACGCAGCCGATTCGATGCAAGCTGGGTCGGCTTCCGCGATCGAGCGGCCGCCGCCGATCTGCTCATCGTCGAAGATGTGCAGTATCTGCCCCTACGCGCCGCCGATGCGTTCGCCGGCCTCCTGGACGAGCGGGATGCCGAGGAACGGGGCACGATCCTGACCGCGAACGTTGGTCCGCGGCACTTGAACTACCGGGGCGAAGCCTACCCGCTTCGCTTCATCTCCCGACTCGCGGGCGGCCTGTCGGTCTCCCTGGAACCGATGCAGGCCGAGAGTCGGCGGTTCTTCCTCGAAGAACTCGCCCAACGCCGTCAACTCGCGGCCCCCAGCGACATCCTCGATTGGCTCGCCGAGAACATGACCGGCGGTTGCCGACAGCTTGAAGGAGCAATCGCCCAACTTGAAGCGCTCAACAAGGTCGCTCGCTCGCCGCTCAAGAAGTCGGCCATCCTCGAACATTTCCGCACTCAGGCTGAAGCGAATCGGCCCACGGTCGATCGCATCGCGGAGCAAGTCAGCGGCTACTTCAAGATCGATGTGGACGACCTGCGTTCGCGTCGCCGCTGGCGCAGCATCTTGTTGCCGCGGCAGATCAGCATGTTCCTCGCCCGCAAGCTGACGCCGATGACGCTCAAGCAAATCGGCGGCTTCTTCGGCGATTGCGACCACACGACCGTCATGCATGCGTGCAAGAAGGTGCAACAAGCGATGACCGAGGACGCCGCCCTCAGCGGAGCCGTGCGGCAAATCGAAACGGAGCTTGCATGATTCCGGCCCCCCTCTCCCCCCTGGGGAGAGGGGCTGGGGGTGAGGGGAGAAAAGGGTGCTGAGACTTGTTGTTTGCGGCCAAGCCCCACCGTAAGCGCAGCGCACGGTGGGGATCAGACCGCGGGCGCGATCCCCAGGGTGCGCTAGCGCTTACCCTGGGGCTTGGGGTGAAACATCAACCCACTGCACCGTTCTCTCCCCTCACCCCTAGCCCCTCTCGCCAAAGGGGAGAGGGGAGCAAGATGGGGACGTGCAAAAGGCGTTGATAGGACGTTGACATCGCGATGATGGATGCGCCTCGATGTTCACGGTTTCCAGCGAAGCGACAACGACCCAATTTCACGGACGAAAGGGAGCGGCAGACGAACATCCTGCCAACACGATTTGCACACGCAAGCAGTTGCTCGAAGTAACGGTCGACAGGGAAGTTAAACGCGAGCCGAACACGATATCGACAGAAATCGCCGACACATGGCTGTTACTGCTGATTTTTAAAGATCTAAAGACAGAAGAGAAGAACAGCCCAAGCCCAGGGGCGAACGTAGTGAGCCACTGGGATAGCCGAAAAGAAACACCAGCGCAGCAACCACGACATCGCACCACGGAGTCCCGAATGAAGATCGTTTGCCATCGCGAAGGATTGCTCGCCGCCTGCCAGATCGCCAGTGCGGCCGTTGCAGCCAAGGACGTCAAGCCGGTGCTGCGCAACCTCAAGGCCATCGTCACCGAGGATCGCTGCACGCTGATGGCCACCGATCTGGAACTGGGCATCCGTCTCGAAGTCCGCGGCATCAAGACCGAAGAGCGCGGCGATGCCCTGCTCCCCACCAACCGCCTCATCAGCATCCTTCGCGAAACGAACGATGAGGAACTGACGATCGAAGCGGGGGTGGATGCCTGCGTGATTCAGGGCAAGACGACCGAGTTCGAAATGGCGAGCGAGGATCCGGTTGCCTTTCCGGACATTCCGCAGTTCGCCGAGGAGAAGTACCACGAGCTGACTGCGGGCGTTCTTCGCGACATGATCCGCCGGACCCTCTTCTCGGTGGCCTCGGCCGAGCATTCGCGGTTTGGAGCCACCACAGGCATCCTCTGGGAGCTTGACGAGGACAAAGCCATCCTGGTGGGCACCGACGGCCGGAGGCTCGCCATGGCCCAAGGAGCGTGCCATTCCAAGGGGGGCCATTCGACCAAGGGGCAGATGCCGGTCGTGCCGGCGAAAGCGATGACGCTGCTCGATCGCAACCTGGTCGAACCCGACGAGCTGATCCGCGTCTCGTTCCGTCCGAACGAAGTGCTGATCAAGACCGAGCGGGCGATGATTTACAGCCGGCTGGTGGAAGGCCGATTCCCCAACTACAAGCAAGTGCTCCCCGCGAAGCACAATGCCCGCATCCCGCTGACGGTGGGCCCCTTCCTCAGCTGCGTTCGCCAGGCCGCGATCATGACGGACGACGAGAGCAAACGTGTGATCTTCAGCTTCGCCAAGAAGAAGCTGACGCTTGCCGCCCGCGGAGCCGAGACCGGCCGCTCGCGCGTGGAGACGGAGATCGACTACGACGGAAAGGGGCTGGAGATCAGCTTCGACCCGAAGTTCATCGTGGACATGCTGAAGGTCGTGGAGCCCGATGCGACATTGAACTTGGATCTGATCGACGCGAACTCCCCCGCAGTATTTCGGCAGGATCCGAATTACCTCTACGTGGTGGTGCCTCTCGCGGCGGCCGCAACGTAATTCATGCACCAAGCCCCAGGGTAAGCGTAGCGCACCCTGGGGATCAGGCCGCGGGCGCAATAATCCCCACCGTGCGCTGCGCTTACGGTGGGGCTTGGGCGTGCAGCGGTTTGGCGCAAGAAAGGGTCGGAAACGCTCGCATGCTGAAGATCCACCAGCCGGACAAAGGCCCCGAACGCCTTGGCGATATCCTCGGCAAGCTGTTCACGGCTCGCGGCTGGGGCCGGCGTTCCGCTCGCATGCAGCTCGAGCGAGCCTGGGCGGAGGTGACGAATGCTCGCGAACGGCAGGCCACGCGGGTCGTTCGCTTGCAACGCGGCGTCTTCGAGGTGGAGGTCAACGACTCCATCTTGCTTCAGGAGATGTCGAACTTCGGCAAACGCCGACTGTTGGAAAAGCTGAAGAAGCAGCTGCCGGGCTCGGCGGTGAAGGAACTTCGGTTTCGCGCCGGAGCCTGGTGACGAATCAAGGAACGATCGGTTTTTACAAGACGGGATACGACGATGACCCAGCTAGCGACTGCCAACGATATTCCCGAAGGCGATGGGAAGATGCAGGGCGAATACACGCACGAAAACATCAAGGTGAAACGCGATGCCGCCCACATCCGCGCCCGCCCCGGCATGTACATCGGCGATACCGGGACCAAGGGGCTGCATCACCTCGTCTACGAACTGGTCTATAACTCCGTCGATGAAGCCCTTGCGGGGCATTGCAAGGACATCGAGATCTGCATCAACGTGGACGGCAGCCTTTCGGTCGAAGACGATGGCCGCGGCATTCCGGTCGAGCTGCATCCCGAGGAAGGCAAATCGACCCTCGAACTGGTCATGACGACCGTCGGCGCCGGCGGCAAATTCGACAAGGATGCTTACAAGACCTCCGCGGGTCTGCACGGCATGGGGGCCAAGGCGGTCAACGCTCTAAGCGAATGGACCGAGGCCCAAGTTCGCCGCGACGGCAAGGTGTATCAGCAGGTCTACGAACGCGGCAAAGCGACCACCGAGGTGAAGGAACTCGGCGCCAGCCCGAGCATGCAGACCGGCACGACGATCACCTTCAAGCCGGATCCCGAAATCTTCGGCGACCTGACGTTCGATTGGGATTCGCTCGAGAATCGTCTGCGCGAGTTGGCGTTCCTCAACAAGGGACTGTCGATCAAACTAGCCGACGAGCGAGCTGAACCCGCGAAGAAGGAAACGTTCGCCTATGCGGGGGGCGTGGCCGAGTATGTCGAATACATCAACCGGCTTGAGGAGCCGATTCACAAGGTTCTCTATGTCGAGAAGATCTCGGGCGAGATCAAGGTCGAGATCGCGTTTCAATACACCGCGGGCGAAGAAGAACGCGTCCGCTGCTACGCCAACAACGCCCACAACCCGGGGGGCGGCACGCATCTCTCCGGCTTTCGCACCGCCGTTACACGAGCCTTGAGTTCGTACGGCAAGAAGGAGGACATGTTTAAGCATGTCGAGCCGATCGGCGAAGATTATCGCGAAGGCCTGTCGGCCGTCGTCTCCGTCGGCGTGCCGGAGCCGCAGTTCGAGTCGCAGACCAAGATCAAGCTGAACAACCCGGAAGTCGAGTCGGCCGTCGCCAGCGTGCTGTACGAGTATCTGGCGAAATACCTTGAGGAAAACCCTAAGGAAGCCGGCAAGATCATGAAGAAGGTGATCCTGGCGGCCGAGGCGCGGGAAGCGGCTCAGAAAGCGAAAAAAGCCCTCAAGGATCGCAAGAACATCCTCAATTCGGGCGGTCTTCCCGGCAAGCTGATGGATTGCACGAGCCGGGATCGCGACGAATCGGAAATCTTCCTCGTCGAAGGCGGCAGTGCAGGCGGATCCGCGGACAACGGCCGCGATCGCTATCGCCAGGCGATCCTTCCGCTTCGCGGCAAAGTGCTCAACGTCGAGAAGGCCCGCGTCGAAAGGGTTCTCGACAACGAGGAACTATGCAACCTGATCTCCGCGATCGGCGTGGACATCGGCAACACCGAGGAAATCAATCGGCTGCGATACGGCAAGGTGATTCTCCTTACCGACGCCGACGTCGACGGCCAGCACATCCGCACGCTGCTGCTCACGTTCTTCTTCCGCCAAATGCGGAAGCTGATCGAAAATGGCCATGTGTACGTCGCACGCCCGCCGCTCTTCAAGGTGGAGCAGAAGAAGTCGATCCGCTACGTGCAGACGCTCGGGGAAATGGCAAAAGAACTCCTCCAACGCGGCGTCGAGTTGAGCAAGCTGGCTGTCGGCTCGCTGGACGAGAAGAGCAAGGATTACGCACAACGGCTCGAGGGCGAAAAGCTCGGCGAAGTCCTGGTCGTGCTGGACGAACTGGAGTCCGCGCTGTCGATCCTCGAACGCCGCGGCGTCAACATCGCGAATCTCGTGGGCCGGGTGAAGGACGGCAAGCTGCCCTCCTTCCGAGCCCTGCTCAATGCGACGGAGCACTGGTTCTTTTCAAGCGAGGAAGTGGACCGCTTCCGCGAAACGGAGATCAGAAAGGGGAACCACATCATCGTGGCCGAGGATGCCGCATCGAAGACGAATGGACATGCGAACGGCAAGACGGAGGTCTTCTCGTTCCATGAGCTGCACGAGGTGCGGACGGTCAATCGCGGGCTGGAAAAGCTGAAGGCGTTCAAGCTGGAAGCGAACGACCTGATCCCGCAACCGCGCATCGCCGGGCGCGAACCGAAGCCGCGTTTCTTCCTGGAAACCGACGGCAAGCAGCTGGTGTTGCCGCACCTGCGGGTATTGGTCAGCGAAGTTCGCAAGGTGGGCGAACGCGGCATGAAGATCACGCGTTTCAAAGGCCTCGGTGAAATGGACGGCGAGGAGCTTTGGGAAACGACGCTCGACCCCGAAAAGCGCGTGCTGATGAAGGTGCACATGGACGACGCGATCAAGGCGGACGAAATGTTCCGCATCCTGATGGGCGAAAAAGTCGAACCCCGCCGCGAGTTCATCCAGAAGCACGCGCTGGAAGTGACGGAAATCGACTACCACGGCGCGTAATCGGCGAGCAGCCGCTGTAAGGCGGCTGGTACCAAAAACCGGCAAGTCTCAACGTCCTTTTGCGGGCGACGAAACTTGCCGGTTTTTCGTCTCGGCAGACGGGACGCAGCGAAGCTTCCCCTCTCCCCGCAGGGATCACGCTGGCCCGTGCAGCAAAGTCACCGCGGGGGAGAGGGTGGCCGTAGGCCGGGTGAGGGGTG
Source organism: Gemmataceae bacterium (assembly GCA_019748295.1). GTDB lineage: Bacteria > Planctomycetota > Planctomycetia > Gemmatales > Gemmataceae > JAIEPT01. Next base: position 16,704 of record JAIEPT010000296.1, read on the forward strand.
CTTCGGAAGACGACGCCATGTGGGAATCGGCCCAGCCATCAGCTATTAGAGCCTATCCGAATAACCGTCTTGAGCGTATAATATCCGTGCAGCTGCACTTCGGCACGGCTGCATGGAGGACT
>JAIEPT010000373.1 GCA_019748295.1 Gemmataceae bacterium
GGCTCCCAGGGATTTGCCCCCTGGCCATCCGATTCAAGAACACCTGAGACTCTTGCAACAACTTCCTTCCGATACCCCAGCAGGGCCTCCGGGCCCTGCCTAAGAGCTTGCCGGTGACCATACCGAGCTGGATACACCCGTTCCCATTCCGAACACGGCCGTTAAGCAGCTCGGGCTGATGATAGTGCGAACAGCGCGAAAGTAGGTTATCGCCGGCTTTGTCGAACCCCTCCCAGGGAAACCTGCGAGGGGTTCTTCTTTTGGATCGCACTTTGCTCCAGCTTTAACGTTTCGCTACGCAACTTGTTCTGTGTTGCTCCTCGCTTCCACGATTCTTGCTCCCTGGATACAATCAGCAAAGATATTGGAGCGATTTCCATGCAAGCAATCACTTTTCCAACGACGCCTCTTCCGGGGAATCCTCCCCTCATATCCTCCGAGGGTTTGTTTGAAGTCGTTGATGGCCAAGCCGTGGAGGTTCCGACAACGAGCTTCTTGGCTAACTTGATTGCGAACCGTTTGATGCACAAATTGAGCGGATTTCTTGACTATACCGAGCTTGGCTTCGCAGTTGCCGAATGCCTGTTCAAGCTCTCCCTGCCCGTGGATCGACAACGTCGGCCTGATGTGGCGTTCGTCTCAGCAAAGCGTTGGCCGAAAGAGAACGCCATGCCTTTAACAGGCAACTCGCTGCCTGTGACGCCGGATCTGCTTGTTGAGGTGGTTAGCCCCACCGATCTCGTCGACGAAGTCTACGAGAAGATGTACGAGTATTTCCGGGCGGGGGCCGAGCAGGTTTGGATCGTGCATCCGAAACAAGGAACGATCGAGCTTTTCGATTCTCCGATGTCGTCTCGTTGGCTGGCTCGCGAGCAGGTTCTCGAAGGCATTCCGTTTCTTCCTGGCTTTCGTCTTCCTTTGGCGGAGATTTTCGAAAAGGCGTGAGGCGATCCTCTTTTTTTCGCCATGCGACCAATCGCGAGGCATCGCGTAGAATGCCGGCATGAATGGCGATTCCCATACCATCCGCGGCGTTTGTCCTCACGATTGTCCCGACACCTGCGGTTGGGTCGTTACCGTCGAAGACGGCAAAGCAGTCTCGCTCTGCGGCGATCGCGAGCATCCGTTTACGCAGGGCTTTCTATGCCAGAAGGTGTCGCGTTATCTCGAGCGCGTGTACCATCCTGATCGCCTGCTCTTTCCGAAGCTGCGGACGGGGCCAAAAGGTTCAGGCCAATTTCGCCGCATTTCGTGGGAAGAAGCGATCGAGCGAATCGCGACGCAATTCCAGAACATCGCCGGCTCCGCCGATGGCCCGCAAGCGATTCTTCCCTACAGCTACGCCGGCACGATGGGGAAGCTGCAAGGCTCCAGCCTTGATCGCCGCTTCTTCCATCGTCTCGGGGCCTCGCTCCTTGATCGCACCATCTGCGCGACGGCGGGCGCCGCGGGGTGCGACGTCACGCTTGGCACTCGGGCGGTCATCGATCCGGAAACCGTTGTGAAGAGCCGGTGGATCGTGAACTGGGGGTCGAACACCAGCGTCACCAACATGCATCTTTGGGCACGCATGCATCAGGCCCGCAAGGCCGGGGCGAAGATCGTCACCGTTGATCCATACCGATGCCGCACGGCTCAGCGCAGCGATTGGTGGGTGCCGATCCGACCGGGCACGGATGCGGCTCTCGCGCTTGGCATGATGCATGTCATCTTCCGCGACGGTTTGCAGGATGACGACTATCTGCACCGCTATTGTCTCGGCGCCGATGAGCTTCGCGAGCGGGTGCTCAAGGAATACGCGCCGGACAAGGTCGCTGCGATCACCGATATTCCCGCCGCCGACATCGAGAAGTTAGCCCACGAGTACGCGACGACGAAGCCAAGCCTCATCCGCCTCAACTACGGCATGCAGCGCCACGGCGGCGGCGGCATGGCGGTGCGAACCATCTGCTGCCTCCCGGCCGTCGTCGGCGCCTGGCGCGACGTCGGCGGCGGGGCTCTGCTCAGCACAAGCAAGCTCTACCCTTTCGATTCGCAGTATCTGGAACGCCCCGACCTGATCCCGCCGGGCACTCGCACGATCAACATGGTGCAACTCGCCGAGGCACTCCATGGCGAACTCCCCGGCCCGCCGGTGCGAGCGATGTACGTCTACAATTCGAATCCCGCGGCCGTCTGCCCCGACCAGTCTCGCGTTTTGTCAGGCCTACGTCGCAAGGATCTGTTCACGGTCGTCCACGAACAATTTCAAACGGACACAGCCGACTACGCCGACATCGTGCTCCCCGCGACCACGCAACTTGAGCACTTCGACATCCATAGCTCCTACGGCCACCTTTACGTGCAGTCGAACGAACCCGCCATCGCCCCGCTGGGCGAAGCGAAGCCGAACAATGAGGTGTTTCGTCTTTTGGCACGCGCGATGGGGATGGATGCGGAGTTGTTCGATGCGAGCGATGAAGCCCTCGCCGCCCGATCGCTCCAGCACCGCGGCAATGAGACGAACCTCGCGGGGCAAGACGGCTTTGTCGGCATCGGCATCGACCGCCTGCGCCGCGAAGGACCCGTTCGCTTGAATGTGCCGGCGGATTACGCTCCGTTTGCCGAGGGCGGTTTTGCGACGCCTTCCGGGAAGTGCGAGTTTTACAGTGCCACGCTGGCGGCGCAGGGCTTCGATCCGCTGCCGACCTACATTCCGCCGCACGAGGATCCGCTGACTCAGCCGGCACTCGCGGCCAAGTATCCGCTGCAGATGCTTAGCCCGCCTCAGCCGGAGTTTTTGAATTCGACGTTCGTCAACATCGACTCGCTGCGACGCCAGGCTGGCGAACCAAGCGTTGAGATGCATCCTCGCGACGCGGCCACTCGTGGCGTTGTCGACGGTCAGAAGGTCCGCGTGTTCAACGACCGCGGTTCGTTCGTCGCCAAGGCGAAGGTCGGGGAAACGGTGAAGGCCGGCGTCGTCGTGTCGCCCAGCATCTGGTGGAACCGCTACGCCGAGGACGGCGTCAACTGCAACACGACCACCAGCACGCGTCTTACGGATCTTGGAGCCGGGGCCACGTTTTTCGACAACCTGGTGCAAGTTGAGCCAAGCCGTTGATGATGAAGACGATCGAGGTTTGGAAATCGAGTTCGCGACCTGTCAATGGATTAAAGCCGGCGAGGGCGTTGTCTCCCTCGCCAGCCTCTCCCAAGGAATGGTCCGGAGCAAGCCGGAGCAAGCTACTAGTCCGACCGTTCCCCACCTTGCCGGTCAATCTCCGTCCGCCGGAACTGGATTCCCTCGCGGCTGGCCTGAATGCCCCTCGGACACTCGTCCGATTCGGCCGCTCAATTCCAGGTCGGACGGAGAGTATGGGCGCGGCGGTGCTGCCGCTTGAGTCGCCGGTCGATCGTTTGAGCGAGACTGTCCGCGGCTCGCGAAACGATGTCGCGAAGATCGGCGCCCTGTTCGTGAACGGTGAGGCGCCCGGTTCGCGGAAGAAAGATGAGAAGCCGGCATGTTTTGTCGTCGCCGCCGCGCGGGCCGTTCTCATCGCCGAGGTAAGCGATGACCTGATCGATCCGGTCTGCCCAGCGGGCGAGTGCGAATTGCAGTCGTCGCCGCAACCATTCGCGTTCCTCGGAATTCAACTCGACGCCCAATTGGCGAATCGTGACGTTCATGATTGCTGTCCTTGGTTGATGAGTTTGATCGTTTCCGCACTTCATTCTTCGTCCGAAATCATCATTGGGGTAATCGATCTTTTCAACTGGATGGATTGGTTTTTCCGAACTATCATGATGCGATGCACACCCTCAACTATCATCACTTGATGTACTTCTGGACCGTAGCGCGCGAAGGTTCCATCGCCCGGGCCTGCCGCCTATTGGATGTGACGCAGCCAACCATCAGCGCTCAACTCCAGATGCTGGAGCATTCTTTCGGCGTTCGCCTATTCCGCAAGGAAGGTAGAGGCATCGTTCTCACGGAGATCGGCCAAGAAGCGTTTCGCCATGCGGAGGCCATCTTTGCGCAAGGCCGAGAGTTGCTCAATGCCATGGCGCGGACGCCGCAAAAACCCAGACCGCGTTTCGTGATCGGCGCTGCCGACGTCCTCCCGAAGATGATTGTCCAAAGATTGCTTGAGCCAATCATCCGTTCGGGAACGGTTCGGCTGGTATGCGTGGAGGGGAAGCCGGAGCGCCTTCTCGCGGATATGGCGTTGCACGAAATCGATTTGGTGTTGTCCGACGCCCCGGCTCCTCCCAAGGTGCGAGTTCGGGCCCATTCGCATCTGCTGGGCGAGTCCGCCATCGCCATCTACGGCTCTCCGAAGCTAGCCGCAATGTACGCGCCCGGTTTCCCGGGATCGCTGAATCAAGCTCCGATGCTTTTGCCGGTCGAAGACGCCACGCTCCGGCATCACCTTGATCGCTGGTTCGAGCAGGAGGGAATTGTGCCGCACGTCGTCGCCGAACTTGGAGACACGGCGCTCGCGAAGGTGCTTGGACAGCAAGGACTGGGATTGCTGGCTCTGCCAAGCATTCTCGAAGGCGATTTGCAGGAAACCTTTGGGCTGAAGCCGCTGGGCCGGATTGCCAATCTTGTCGAGCGGGTTTACGCCATTACCACACAGCGGAAACTCAAGCACCCGGCGGTGATTGACCTGGCTGCGGGGGCGGAGCAATGGTTTGCAAGCCAGACTGGTTGAAACATTTGCCTTCCTCTCACTCTGGGGATCGGATGCGGTCTGGCGGGGGCGCCACCCAAATCGCACCTTCGCCCGATTGCCTATCCTTGCGCAGCGAATCCGCATTGGCGCACGCCTTGGCGCCATGCTATACGCTCGCGGTCCGTCCAAAGGCGTTCGGGGAGGGAGTGGAAATGAAAAGCCTGCATTCGGTTGGGCTGCTGTTGCTTGGGCTCGCGGTTGGCGTCAGCGTATCCGCCTGGAATGCGACGCCGAAGATCGCGTTTGCCGCGTCGAACGACCGCTACGAAGATTTCTCGATGGCGACCGGCATCGTCGCCACCACTCGCAACGCCCCCACCGAAGGCGTTTGGATGCTCGACTCGCGGGCGGGCAAGCTGATGGGCGGCCTCATCGATCGCGGACAGGGAAAAATCGGCAGTTGGGCCGAAGTCGATCTCATTCAGGATTTCGCTCTGCCTGCCAAACAACATGTCCACTTCGTGATGACGACCGGCATCATCACACAAGGACAATCCGCTCTCTACGTCGCCGAGCCCGCGAGCGGCAAGTTCGGCATCTACACGATGGGCATGCGCCCCGACGGGCAAGCAGGCATGTCGATCCGCCGTCACGATTTGACGACATTCCGCCCCATCCCGCGGTAGTTCGATACCCGCTTTGCAATCGGCTCACGCTCTGTCGGGAACGCCCTCCGCGGCGTTCCGCCTGCATGAACACGTACAGCGCCAATCATCGCATTCCGCGATCCCCGCTTGCGGCTTAGCGATCGCGTGGACTTTCCGGCTCGCGAAGCCGCAAGCGGGGGAAGCGACTGCACGTTGGGTAATGAAATCGGACGCGTCCTGTCCTGCGGAACGCCACGGAGGGCGTTCCCTACCGCGCCATGCGATTGCACGGAGCGCCATGCGATTGCACGGATTACCGGCGCATCAGGCGGTGGGAGAGATAGCTCGACAGGGCCACATTCATCGGCGTGTCGGTCTTGAGGTGCACGTAGTCGATGTTCTGATCGCGGCAGCCGCGTTGGATTTCTTTCAGAAAGCCGTTGAACTGCTCGAGGTAGCTGTCGCGCAGCGAGCGCGGTTCGGTAAGCAAATCGGGATACTCTTCCAGCCCGCGGAAGAGCGTCGAATCCTGAAACGGAAACGTCACCTCGGCCGTATCGAGGATGTGCCACAAGACGACTTCATGCCGGCGATGGCGAAGGTGCTTGAACCCGGCGAGGATTTCGTTCGTCTCGTCGAACATGTCGCTGAGCACGAACAGGATCGACCGGCGATTGATGCGCTCGGCCATGTCGTGAAACAGCGGCCCCATCCGCGATTTTTCCTTCTGCACGCCCTGATTCATGACGTGGACCATCTCCTTCAGATGCGACGGCTGCGTGGACGGCTTGAGGAAGCTGCGGACGGATTTGTCGAATGCGACGAACCCAACTGCGTCCGATTGCTTGAGCACCATGTACGCCAAGGCCGCCGCCGCCGTGCAAGCGTAATCGAACTTCGTCATCGCGCCGGAGCCGTACTTCATCGATTCGCTGACGTCGAGCAGGATCCAGCAAACGAGGTTGGTTTCCTCCTCGTACTGCTTGAGATAAAACCGCCCCGTTCGCGAGTAGACCTTCCAGTCGATGTGCTTGATGTCGTCGCCGGGCACATATTCGCGATGCTGGGCGAACTCGACCGAAAACCCGTGGTAAGGGCTTTTGTGCATGCCCGAAAGGTAGCCTTCGACGACGAGCCGAGCCTTCAACTCCAGGCTGCGCAGCTTCGCGAGCGTCAGCGGTTCCAAATACTTCCGCGGATCGTCTGCAATCGCTTCAGGGGTGTCGGCCATGGTGCGCTCGTGTTCCCGGCTCGCCTGGTCCAGCTTCTTTGTAAGCGCCGCCAGCGCCTGACGCAACCTTTGCTTCTAGGTAGCCCTCTCGCTCCGCGAGAGGAAAGCGGCATTGCGCCATGCGATCGCGTGGCATTCATCCGCTTACCTCTCGCGGAGCGAGAGGGCTACCTAGAAAGCCCCGAATTTAAGCGAGCAATTCCGGGATGGAGCCGGACTGGTCCAGGTCGCGCAGGCCTGGGTCCGCGATGCCGAAACGCTCGCGCGGGCGGCCGGCGGCTTGCAGGAGCGTCAGGTACAGGTTCGACAAGGTCCGGTGGTTGCGCGACTGGTAGCGCGGGAATTGCAGGTAGCGTCCGCCGGTGCGGAGGCGGCCGCCGAGGTTGCCGATCAGGACCACGGGCCAGTCGTAGAGGTTGGGATGGTGCGACTCGCCGGAATCGCTGAGGTAGACGATCAGGGTGTTGTCGAGGACACTGCCGTTCCCCTCTCGGACAGCCTGGAGCTTGCGGCACATATCGGCGATCAGACGCGCGTGGAACTGGCGAACGGTGACGAAGCACTCCTCGTAGGACTTGCCGTTGGTCCCCCCGCCGTGGCCGTAATGGTGGCCGTCCACGGGGATGCCGAGATCGGGGAACGAGAGGTACTGCTGACCGCCGCCGCCGGAAGCGAGGGTGACGACGTTCGAAAGCCCGGTGATCACGGCCGCTGCGGCTAGCTCGAACTGGGCCTCGAGCCGCATGGTTTCGGTGGGCCGGCGGAAGTGCTCTTCCAGACGCGGGGCGTGAGCCCGCAGACGCTCCTGGATGCGTTCGATGTGCGCCTGGCGCTGGTGTAGCGTTTCGAAGGCTTCCAGGTAAGGATCAAGCTTCTGTCGTTCCTCGCCGGCGAGGGCGGCGCGGGCGCGGCGAATGTCGTCGGCCATGAAGTCGAGCAGATTGGTGCGGCGGTCGAAGTCCTGCCGGCTGTTGCCGCCGGCGACGGAGCCGAACAGGCTGCGGTAGGCGAGTTCGGGGTTGCACTGAATGGGGGCGGGTCGGTCGGGGCCGTCAGCGCATAGGGAGTAATTCATCATCGCTTCGGGCCGGCTGAGGATGCCGAGACCCAGGTGGCGGTACAGGCCCGTGAAGACGTCGCCGAGGGCGAGGTCGATGGTTTGGCCGAGGATGCGGCCGCCGGGATAGCAACCGAGGGCGCCGTGGTTGGTGGAGTGTCCGCCGGACCCGCCTTCGGAGATGCGGCTCGACAGCCCGCGGAGAACGGTCAGGCGATTCTTGAAGGGGGTGAAGGGCTCGATGGCGGAGGGCAGGGCGTGGTCGGCGAGCGGGGCCTCGAACAGGGTGTCGTTCGTGGGCCGGCGGTTGCCTCGGTCCTGCGGCGCGTTGATCGCTTCAGGCGTCACGTGGTGCTGGTGCAACCCGTTCGACTGCACGACGAAGATAACGCGGCGCGGGGCGGCGCGTTGCTCGTCGCCGGCGGCGTGGGCGGCGAGCCGCGACAGAACCGGACTCAACAATGTGGCGCCGGCGCCGAGGGCGACGCCCTTGAGCAGGTGGCGGCGAGTGGTCTCGAAGCTCATCGCGGGTCTCCCTGGGCCACTGTAGGTGCGGCCCGGTACAGGAAGGCATCGGACGTCAGCAGGCTTTTGACGAGGGCCCTGAAGCTGCCGCCGGAGCCGACATAAGCGCGGTCGGCATCTTGCAAAGTTCGGGCGTCGCTCAGCGTTTCGTTGCGGCCCAGGAAAAAGCGGAAGGCGTGGCGGACGAACACCTGACGGACGAGTTCGGAGTCGGCCAGCTTGCGAACGAACGCATGCGGGTCGGACACGGCGCCGTCAAGGGCAGGGTCGCCGCTATCGCTGATCTTGCCCGTGGTATCGAGCTTCGCGCCTTTCAGCACTTCGCCGAGCGACTTCCCCTTCTTATCGACATTCTTCGCGGTCGCCTCGATATCGAGGACCAGTTCTTCCGTGCGGAAAACGCCGTAATGATCGAACTGCTCGAACGGCAGGCCGAGGTCGTCCATCTTCTGGTGGCACTTCCAGCATTTCGTTTCGCGGGTAACGCCGAGGCGGTCGCGGAAGGTGCGGTGCTTGTCGTCCGGAACCTGGGCGGCGACGCCGATCGGCAAGTCGGGGACGGCGCCGCCCAGCAGGCGTTCGCGGACCCAACGGCCGCGACGGACCGGGTCGTTGTCGAAATTGGCGCCGTGGGCGACGAGCCAACTCGGCTGCATCAGGACGCCGAGGCGTTTCGGGTTCCGCGCGGGCTGCTCCTTCGGCCAGGCGTCGAAGCCGTAGACGAACTCGGGCGCCTTCTTCCCCTTGTCGTTGTTCGGATTCACCACGACGACGGGCTTGGCTTCGAGCTTGCGTTCCTTGTTGTTGTTCGATTCGGTGTAGTTGACGAAGGCGAGGTCGGTGGTCAGCAGCGTTCGGAGCACGTCGCGGTCTTCCTTCAGCACATGCTTGACCAGGCGGTCCGTGTCCGAAACCAGAACGTTCGGCGAATGAAGGAACGTCTTCGGCTTCTCCTTGAAGACATCCATCGCCTTGCCGTACTCGAAGTACTCGCGGAAAAACTTCAGGAACTTCGTCTTGTCGATCTTCGGGTCGTCGAGGATGCGCTGCACATGGGCGGCGATCTGCTCCCGCGTAGCCAACTCGGCCTTCTCGGCGGCCTTGGTCAAAGGTTGATCGCGACGGTCGAGCAGGGCCAGGCTGATCGATCGGGCGATTTCGTCCGGGGCAAGCATCGCCCGGTTCCCCGGTCCCTTGCCGAGTTCGATGCGGTACATGGCGTCGGTGCGAAGCAGCACCGCTTGCAGCATCGTTCGAGCGGCCCCCGCCTGGTCGCTCGTCTTGCGGCATCGCTCGTAGAGAGCGATAAACCTTTCGACTTCGTCTTTGCCCGCGGCCCGACCGATGGCGAGGCGGAACTGCGTCTGCACCGCGGCTTCCAGGTCAGCCCGGGTCGCGGCCTTGTCCGGATTCATCAGAGCGACCAGTTCGCGGACGGTGTCGTTCTTGGTCGAAAACTTGCCGTCCTTGATCGTGTAGCCGGTCTGCGATTCGACGATCGCCTCGGAGTTGCGGAGCAGGATTTCCGCGCTCGGCTCGTCGATGGCATAGAGCCCCGCGAAGTCTTTGATGCCGCGCTCGGGGACGAGGCTGAAGGGTTGCACGAGACCGTTCACCCGGCCGCGGGCGACGTCATGAACGAAACCGAGATACGCCTCGGGGCTGAGTCGCCACAAGCGGGCGGCGGTGACCCCGGCGGGTTCGGTCGCCTTGCCGAACAGAAGCTCGTGCGGGACAAGGTTTCCTTGATTCGGCAACCGCGAGGCGACGACGCCGGTCTGCGATGCGACCCACGCGATGACGTTGCGGGTCTGGGCGTTGTCCGGCCGCGGATGCTCCGGCGGCGGCATCAGGCCGTCGCGAAGCTGGTCGCGCACCGCGATCCACCGGTCGACGTCCTTGCCGACGTCGGCGGTCAATTCATCAACGCGAAAATGCCCCGACTGCTTCTGCGCCCCGTGGCACTTCACGCAGTGCTTCTGAAGAAACGGCCTCGCAAGGTCCACAAACGCAACGCTCTTGCCCTCCTGAGCGCCAGCAACGGCGGGCAACCCGAACATGCACGCAGCAAGGAAGCGAGGCAGGTGGGAACGCATGAAGGCAGTCCAAGGCTGGAATGGAGCTAACTTGATTCTACATGGAATTCGGCAAACATGCACCCTATTTCGGCAAAAAGCCGGCAACGGGCTACCTGGCGTATCCGCAAACCTTCTTGCTCGCCCAAGCCGAGCCGCAGGGAGCTAGTTAGTTCTACCTCCCTCTCCCTGCGGGAGAGGGTTGGGGTGAGGGCGCCTTTTTCTCGCCCAACGCCACGTCGCACGCCCTCACCCCCCGCCCCTCTTCCGGACTCTCCCGGAGGGAGAGGGGAGAAATGCAGGCGCCGCCCGCCTAAAGGCGTCGACCGCGACTTTAACGGTGCTGGGAAACAACTCGATCTATAGCTAGGCCTCGGCTAAGTCCGGTTGAACCTGCAAAACGCCGTTTGGTGACGGCGAGCGGGCCAATGGCAGGTGCGAAAACCCGTTTGGTGACGGTCGAAAACCGACGACTTCCGTCGCAAGATGCAATCGTCCAGTCAGAGATTCTACCCGAAGCGTCTAGGGACCGCAAAGTCGGTTGCGGCGATCATGCCGGGGGTCGGTTCTGCCTCGCTTGCGAAAAGGGCTGTTCGGGCGTTTTCTGTTGCATCCTTTGAGCAATTACTCATAATGCCTTAAATTTCGTGATTTCCAGGACGAAGAAACAACGAAGTCGCTCAGTCCTCCTTACGTCGGGTCCGAACATGCCCATGTCGATAACATGCCCTAAATGCTTCACGGCACTTCAGGTTGAACCGAACCTTCAAGGCAAGAAGATTCGGTGCCCGAATGCTATCTGTCAGGCCGTTTTCACCGTTCAGGCTCCCCCTGTGCGGATGGCCCCATCGGCGCCGAACAAGCCTTTCGACTACGACGGACTTCGAAATCCCGCCATCCCACCCTTGCCTGGTGCTCCGAACAAACGGCCCATTTGGGCGGTGTTGTGCTTGATTGGCGGCGTCGCCCTCCTTGTCGTGGCCGGCATTATCGTTCCGGTCTTTTTCATCATTCCGAGTTTGCAGCAAGAGGCGAAAACGGCTGACCCCTCGAAAGCTCCCCCTCCAGTGCCCGCGATAGCCCAAGTCGACCCGGCTTCTTCGATTCCAGATCCGACTTCTCCAGGCAAGCAGCCGAAAAAGGGAGTGCCCGCAACTCCCGGCAAGTCGGCGTCGGCAAGTTATCCCTCGTTCGAACCGTCGAAACGAGACTTCAGCCGCGCCGCGGAAGTTCCATTCGAGGCGATCGCGCCTATTGAGCGTCTCAAGCAGATTCGCATCGTTCAAGTCAAAGAAACCATTCGCTTTCGTCAGGCGTTGAACGTCAACACTATCACGATGACTTGGGACGGCCTGCAACGCGTCAAGTACGTCGAAAACATTCCTCGCGGCGGATTCAGCAAAATCCTGTTGATCGACGACATGGGCTGGATGGCTAAAGAGACCGGCAAACTTGCGATGAAAGGCGAGGTTCTAGGCTTCTACCAGAATTTCAACTATGTTCCGATCTTGAGCAATTTGGTCGCGTTGGCTGACGAAAGATTCGAAATCACCAAGACGGACGGCGCACAGATACGCAACAAAGATTGCTTCGGCATTCGGGTCCGAAAGGCGGGGCACCCCGATATTCGCATGTACTTCGATCGCGACGCGAAACTGCTGGTCAAGGCGTCTTTCGACGGGCGGTTCCTGGACGGCGATCTGAAGCTGGCGCGAGACAGCACCCATGTCGAGTTCTACTTCAGCGACTACCGCAACGTGAATGGCGTGAAGCACTGGCATTTTCGCGAACAGTGGCGTGATGGCCGGCCGTATTCGGAATCGACGATCACCGAAATCCAGTTCTTCTCGCAGGATGATCCCTCGCTTTTCTCGATCCCGGAAATCGATGAAGAAGTCGGCCGTACCCTGCGTGAGGCGGTGCAGTTTCAAGAGGCCCTAAAGAGTGCGGATAAGTTTCTTAGGCAAAAGAGCATTATCGAGGCGAAAGCGGCTCTTGCGATTGCGAAGCTGATTCGCCCCGACGCGCCTGAATTGTTCCGGTTGATGCAAGATGCGGATTCGATGGAAGCCGTCATGGTCGATTCGGCTATTCGGGAGTGTGCAGCGGCAACAGAAAAAGAAGCGTTCGATGTCGCCCGCAACGCCGCCCAGCTAGGCCTCCGAATTCGGCCCGACGAAGCGGCACTCTTGAAATGGACAGCCGTGTTGGACGCTTTGGAATCGGCACGCAATGACTTCAAACTCGTCGATTCGCGACTCGCTTCGGCGAACTTCGACGTGGCATTGGAGCATCTTCGCAAATCGGCCGCGGCGTTCGACAAGCGCCCTGAGGAAGCACGGGTACAGGCTCTTTACGAGAAAACGCTGCTTCGCTTTGGAACGATCGGCGCCTCGCTTGCAAAGTCGATTACGGAGAAGGCAGTCGCGAAGCAGCAGGAAGCGGAAGCCAAGTTGCGAGTCGAAGAATTTCCGGCATCGCTCGTCCTTGCCAAGGAAGCGAAGTCGTTGCTGAGCGACGCCGAGAATGCGCTTCAGGCGACCAAGCAGCCTCGTCCTGCCCAGCTTGAGGAAGCAGTGCGGCAAAGCGAATTGCTCTTGAAGAAGAGCAAGGCATTTGTCGCCTCGGCAGCGGGAAAAGACTTGGTGAATCAGGCCGTAACCGCCCTCAAGGATCCGGGCATGCGAAATGTCGTGAAGGCGAAACGCCTCTTCGAGAAGGCTGATTTGACGTTGCTCGATGCGGAACCATTCGACGAAACGCGCGCTTCGACCGAGCAAGATCTGGCCAAAGCGAACATCAAGAAGCTCACGACGTTGCTTCAGCCGCTTTCCTTGGACTTCGCCAAAGACAAGAAGCCGGACGACTGGCAGGCAACTGCGTGGTCCTTGCAGAAGATAGGCAGTCACGGGCTTATCAAGACGACCCAGAAAAACGCGACCATCTTGACCCCCAAGTTGCAATGTCCTCCGCGTTTTCGCCTACGCGTGGAATTCGCGCTGATGACGGAGCGCGGGGCCTTCTGCAACGAGAATCTGAAGTTCTACGAGCAAATGCTCACCGTCGCCATTGTGCCCGAAGACGGTTCCAAGGGGGTATCGATCTCCCTGGGAAAAGATCAGAATGCGAAGGTGGGCCGCAGTGCTCACGCGGAGATCAACGGCAAATCGCGGAACGTCGATACCAGCGCGAACCCTGGTCCTGTCGAGATTCTCCTGGTCCGAGACGGGAGCGAAATCTCGATCAACTTGGCGGGACGCGATTTGGGCTCCGTGTCTTGTGCTTCTGCCGTCAATCGCCTCCGCATTACCGCACGCAACGGCCTGAACGTTCGACAAGAACCCCTTGTCTTCGTAGGCGTTTCCCACGTCTCGCTCGCGGCGCTGGAACTCGACGAATAAGCAACAAGCCTTGCCGGCAGAGATGGCGAGCATGCGGCGCCCGGGACGTCGGGAGCCTCAAAGGGCGAGAGCCTGGGAGAGTGACATGGGTCTGACACCCCCGCCGAGAGGGGAAGCTTCGCTGCCTCCACCAAGAAACCTGCACCTGTGAGCCCCCGGCGCCCCGGCGCCCCCGGCCCCTCTTCCGGACTCTCCCGGAGGGAGAGGGGAGAAATGCAGGCGCCGCTCGCCTAAAGGATCACTTTCCCTCCCCGTTCGTCGGACGATTGCGGTCGGGCGGGGTTACGCCCAGCAGGTGTTGCACGAAGAAATCCTTGCGTCGGCGGGCGGCGTAGGGCGACTCGCCGATGCCGTGACCGGCGCCGGGTACGACGAGCAGGTCGAAGTCCTTTCCTGCTTTGATGAGTGCGTTCACCACCTGCATCGTGCTAGCGGGATCGACGTTTTTGTCCAATTCCCCCGCCGTCAGCAGAAGTTTGCCGGTCAGCTTGTGGGCGTTGGTCGCGTTCGATTGCTGGGCGTAGTGCACGCCGATGGGGTAGCTCATCCAAAGTTCGTTCCACCAGATCTTGTCCACGCGATTGTCATGGCAGCCGCAATCGGCCACGGCCACATAGTAGAAATCACCGAAGGCGAGCAAGGCCCGCAACGCACTTTGGCCCCCCGCCGATCCGCCGTAGATGCCGACGCCGCGCGACAGGTCCAGGCTGGGATACTTTTGAGCGGCGGCCTTGATCCACAGGATGCGGTCGGGGAAGCCGGAATCGCCGAGATTCTTCCAGCACACGTCGTGGAATGCCTTCGATCGATGCGACGTGCCCATGCCGTCGATCTGCACGACGATGAAGCCGAGTTCCGCAATCTCCTGGGGATAGTAAAACTCACGGAATTTCCGCGGCACGAACGAACCATGCGGCCCCGCGTAGATGGCTTCGATCACCGGGTACTTTCGCTTGGGGTCGAAGTTCGACGGGCGATAGATGACGCCGTGGATGTCGGTCGTGCCGTCGCGGCCCTTGGCGACGAATCGCTCGGGGACCTTCCATCCGGATTCCGACAGCTTGCTCATGTCCCCTTTTTCGAGCGTGCAGACGAGTTTGCCGGCGGCGGCGTCGCGTAGTTCGGTAACCGCCGGCAAATCGACGCGCGAATAGGCATCGAGGAAATGCCGGCCATCGGGGGAGTAGGCGATGACGTGATCGCCGTCCCCTTCGGTGAGCAGCGTGAGGCCGGCGCCGTCGAAGTTGATGCGAGCGTAGTGGATGTGGTAGGGGTCTTGGCCGGGATGGATGCCGCCGGCGCGAAACCAGATTTGCTTCTTGATCGGATCGACACGATCGACGCCGCGGACGAGCCAATTGCCGCGGGTGATCGGATGCTTCACGCTCGCGGTCTTGCGGTCGATGAGATACAGATGAGCCCAACCGTCTCGCTCCGACATCCAGATGAGTTCGTCGGTCTCTTCGAGTTCGTGCAGGCAGAACTTGCCGTTGTAATCGACGAAGGTCTTGCTCGTTTCGTCGATGATCGCCCGCGTCTTTCCGGTGACGCCGTCGATGCCGATGAAGCGGAGAGCCTGATGGCCGCGCTGGTTGAAGAGGAAGCAAAACTCCTTGCCCTGGCGATCCCAGCGAAGCTGCGTGATGCTCCAGGGATCGCGATAGAGCGTGTCGTCGAGCGCGATTTCCTTGCGGTTCGCGACATCGAAGAGGTGCGGCTTCGCGACCGGCAACGGGTCGCCGGGCTTGGCGTAGTCGATCGCGTGCAGCTTGGGGTAGACGCTGTCCTTGGGGGACGACTCGATGAGATGGACGACGCGCGTCTTGGACTGCGTCGTCCGCATCACGACCAATCGGCTGCTGTCGGGCGACCAGTAGACGGAGCCGCCGTAGCTGTCCTTGTCGTTGCCTTCCTTGGTCAGAACATGCTCGGTCCCGCCTTCGCGTTCGCGGAGAACGACGTTGCGATCGCGAAAAGTCACGCGCCATTTGCCGTCCGGCGAATCGGGGCCCGTCGGACGCGACGGCGCCTTCTTCGCTTCTTTCTTTGGAGTCGGAGGTTCGATTTTCTGGGCGCCATCGACGACGGCCCGTCCGGGCTGCTCGGTCGCTTCGAACACGGCCGCGATTCGCTTTGCAGGGTCCGTCACCAACCAGACGTGTCCCGCGAAGGTGTGCTGAGCCTTCTCGGCGCCCGGCTCGACTTTGCCGTACGCATGCCGTTCGCCGTCGGGATCGATCCAAAAGATGTCGATCGGTTGTTGCAGCGAGTTGACGAAAGTGATCGACGTTTCGGGCCCCGTCCCCCGGCTCGCACGCGGCTCGCCGATCGCCGACAGGGATGCGGCAGGCCGATCCTTGCCCGCTTCGCGGAGTGCATACGTTTCCAGATTGCACTCGTAGCGTTTGCCGAAGGCGACGAAGCGGACCGATTTGCCGAGCCATTCGAGGTCGTCGAGCGGCAGCTTCTTCGGCGAGAACATCGCCTTGCGAAGTCCGCTCAGGGCGTCGGCCAACTTCGCATGATCAAAGGCGAGCCGGCGTTCCCCCTTGGCCGCATCGACGTGGAGATATTCGCGTTCGCCGCCGAGCAGATCGACGCGATAGCAAAGGCCGTTGCCGTCCGCGTCCCAGTAGGGCGTCACCTTGGTTCGCGAAACTTGGTTCTGGGTCAGCGAACGCAGCTTTTCGGATCGCTCGTAGTCTTCGCGTTTTCCTTGAGAAAAGGCGGACGATGACAAGAGGAAGCATGCGGCCGACAGCAACACGACACGAAACAACATGGAACGCTCGCAAGTGGTGTGGGGGGGCGGCGTCCATCGTAGCGAGCGCTAGCTCGTCTCGCTACGAGCGAAACGGAAAGGGCATCAATCCCAGGCGGACGCATCCACGGATTCGCCGCCGGAGCGTGAGGCCATGGCGACCCAGGCGCTTTGCAACACGCCGTCGCTGATGTTTCGAACCGAGCCGTCGGCGAAGAGGAAGTTCACCCCTTGCGGATGCCGGCTGGCGAAATCTTCCGCGAAACCGCCGATGTAGTTCGGCGGATGATCGGCCGAGCCGAGGACGAGGGCTTGGGCTACATCGATTCCGACCGCGACGCCGGTCCAACTCGCCCGATGCAGCTTGGCGGAGCGTTCGCCGACCATGAGAGTATTGCTTGTGCCGTCGGTGATGTGCGCCGTGCAAAGGCGCTGGTTTTCAGTGGGTGCGAATCCCACCCGGCAGCTTGGTCATTC
>JAIEPT010000096.1 GCA_019748295.1 Gemmataceae bacterium
TTTCGACGCAATTTGCCTTGATTGCCTGGTCTTCTCCTGTTCTTCCCCAACTTTGCAAAAACGAGAAATACGCTAGGAGTTCTCGAATGATTTGTTTATGGTGGATTGAGACGAGAAGCCAGGTCGCGGGACGCACGGATGTGTCGTTCGGCCTTCCCTATGCCAAGGAGGATGCCCGGGATGAAGATGCGCTACTTGATCGTGGATGCCGAAGGGCAGCTCGCCTTGGTCCGCCGTCGTCAGGTCGAACGGCTCTGGAGAGGCCGACTCAAAGCACAAGACCTGGGAAGCTCCCAACGCAACGAACTTCGGCTCATCAGCGTGCTCTGCGACGAGCAGTTTCTCCCTAAAAGAATCTACCTGCTCCGCCTCCCGCTCACCGGCGGGCGCTTCACCCGTCTCAACTATCGCATTCTCCGGGTCTTCTCGATGCCCGAATGCGTGACCCCCAAGGAAACGGCAACCCATCACACGACCGGTTGGCCGAACGATTTCTACAAGCAATTGGCCGTCGCATTGGATGTGCCCGTCAAGCAACTGCAAGTGCCCATGGGCGTCGGCGGCCCGCTCCTGATGGCCGCCGCCATGCGCGTCACGCCGAGCGAGGCGCTCCGCTACCTTCGCTAAAAGCGTTGTTTCGAAACCTGGCAGGAGATGGGAGGGCGAAGCGCCTCGCCCTGCCACTCCGTCGGTTCAATTCTCGGTTTCGAAACAAGCTCCAGATCCCGTTTAAGCGTTTCGCGACGGGTTGCGACGATCGCTCGCTCCCTGATTTAGAATAAAATCCACACGACACGGCCATGCATGATGGCCGTGTCGCTCTATTTTGCGCCCGTCGCCAGCGAGTCACGCCATGCTTCAGTTGGATAAGAACGAAATCGCCGCCATCCTCGAAGAGATCGGCGTCCTATTGGAACTCAAGGGCGAAAACCGCTTTCGCTGCCTGGCTTATTCCAAGGCTGCCCGCGCAATTTCGCAACTCGAAGAAAGCCTTGCCGACGTGATCGAGGAGGGGCATCTGCGCGACATCCCCAACATCGGCGAAGTCATGGCAGACAAGATCACGACCCTCGCCACGACAGGTCAGCTTCCGTTCTACGACGATCTCAAGAAGGGCATGTCCGCCGGCGTCATCAACCTCTTGCGCATTCCCGCTCTGGGACCCAAGAAGGTGAAGACGCTTTACGAAGAATTGGGAATCGATTCGCTGGAAAAACTCAAAGCCGCTTGCGAAGCCGGCGCCATCGCCGACCTCAAAGGCTTCGGCAAAAAGACGCAGGACAAGATCCTCGAAGGTTTGGCTTTTCTCGACCAGCAAAGCGATCGCGTCCGCATCGATCAGGGCATGGCGGTCGCGGACGCGGTGCTCGCAAGGCTCAAGGCGCTGCCTGGCGTGAAACGCATCGAAGTCTGCGGCTCGGTGCGCCGCCGCAAGGAGACGGTGAAGGACATCGACCTGCTCATCAGCAGCGACGATCCGGAACCGATCATGCAGGCGTTCGTGTCGCTGCCGATGGTCAACAAGGTGCTGGGCCAGGGGCCGACGAAGTCGAGCGTCATCGTGCAGGGATACGACGCCCATCGGCGCTTCTTCCTGCAATGCGATCTCCGCGTCGTTTCCGACGAGCAGTTCCCGTTCGCGCTCAACTATTTCACGGGAAGCAAGGAGCACAACGTCGCAATGCGGCAACGAGCGATCCAGCACGACCTCAAGCTCAACGAATACGAGTTGGCGGGGCCGAGCAAGACGGTGAAGGCTCGAAGCGAGAAGGATATTTACGAAGCCTTGGGCCTCCAGTATGTCGCGCCGGAGATGCGGGAAAGCACCGGCGAAATCGCGGCCGCCGAGGCGAAGACGTTGCCGACGCTGGTGACGTACGAGGATCTGCACGGCGTGTTCCACAACCACACCAACTGGAGCGACGGCGGCGCGACGCTCGAAGAAATGGCCCTCGCCGCCAAGGCGATGGGTTGGCAGTATCTCGGCATCGCCGACCACTCGAAATCGCTCACGATCGCCAACGGCCTAACGCCCGAACGAGTGCGTGCTCAGCAGAAAGAAATGGACGAACTGAACGCTCGCCTCAAGGGCATCCATCTCTTCAAAGGCATCGAGTGCGATATCCTCGGCGACGGTTCGCTTGATTACGACGAGGACGTGCTGGCCACCTTCGACTATGTCGTCGCCAGCGTGCACAGCCTCTTCAAGCAGACGGAAGCGGAGATGACCGCCCGCATCATCAAGGCGATCCGCCACCCCAGGGTGACGATGCTGGGACACGCGACGGGGCGATTGATCCTGCGGCGGGACGGGTACAAAGTGAACCTGGACGCGGTGCTGAAAGCGGCCGCGGAAACGGGCACGATGATCGAGATCAACGCCAATCCGCACCGCCTCGATCTCGACTGGCTCCACTGCAAGCGAGCCAAATCGCTCGGCGTGAAGATCGTCATCAACCCCGACGCCCATGCCCCCGAAGAACTCGGCCTTACACGCTACGGCATCGATGTCGCACGCCGCGGTTGGCTGGAGAAGGGGGACGTTTTCAACACCTTGCCGTTGGTGCAGGTGAAGAGATCGCTCGCCGCGGGGAAGCCTTTCTAAACAGTTTGCATTTCGCCGTAGCGACGAACATCGCGTTCTGTAGGGAACGCCCTCCGTGGCGTTCCGCCGAACTGGGCGCGTACCGCGTCGAGTGCTCACATTCCGCGATTCCCGCTTGCGGCTTGGCGACTCGCGGCGTCCGATCGCCGAGCCGCAAGTGGGGGAGACGGGGAGCGATTATCAACAATCGGACACGTCCAGTCATGCGGAACGCCACGGAGGGCGTTCCCTACAGAACGCGACGTCCGTCGCGACGTCGACTGCAAACAGTTCTAAGGCGAGCGGCGCCTGCATTTCTCCCCTCTCCCTCCGGGAGAGGGGCCGGGGGTGAGGGCCTGCGACCTGGCGTTACGCGAGAAAATGCACCCTCACCCCAACCCTCTCCCGGAGGGAGAGGGAGGTAGCCTAGCTCCTGCCGGTTGCCTAAACAGTCGCCGCTTGCGGATGCCTCGCGAGCACCGCCGGCGCGGATGCGATGGTGTGGTCCGTGCCGCGGTAGGCGCCGAAGTCGTTGAACCAGAGTCGCTTCGCAAGGCGGTAGAAGATGTTCTTCTCGGGGATTTGCTCCACGGGGTTGAACTGCGATGGCCTTACGTTCATCGCTTCCAGTTCTTCCAGCGCCGTGCCTCGGACGGTGCAGTCGCGGGCGTCGTGCTTTTGGACGAGTTGCTTCAAGAGATCAGGGCGTTCGAGGACGATGCAGCCGCGTGTGGTCTCTCGAGCGAGTTCGCGGAAATCGCGCAGGTAGGTCGATTGGCGGAACTTATCGCGCAGCGTGCGGCGATCCGTCTCCGTCGAGTGAATCGATTCCTTCGCGAACTGGATGATGGGGCACGGCTCGATGTCGCCCCACGGATTGATGTGATTCGTGATGCCGGTGGCCGCGGGGCAGAGGGCATCCCCTTCGCCGTCGAAGTAGGCGTCGATAATCACGATCGGCTTCTTGGTCCGCATCTCGACCACGAACTTCCGCAGATCAAGCTGCTGCTTCGGCGTCAGCGACATCTGCGGATTCGGGTCAGGGCCCATGGGCCGATAGACGTGGAACCACGTATACATGACGCCCATGTCGATAAGCCGATCGAGCCATTTTTCCTGGACGAGATCGTCGTAGTTCGTTTGGCAGACGCTCGTGCAGACTCCCGTGAAGACCTTGTTCTTGAGGCAGTTCTGAACTCCCTGCATCGTCTTGGACAGCACCCCGCCTCGGCCGCGCCGTTCGTCGCTGACGATCTCGGAGCCTTCGACGGAAATGAGCGGCGTCACGTTGCCGAGTTGCCGAAGCTTCTTGGCTTTCTCGTCGGTGATGAAATGCCCGTTCGTAAAGACCTGGAAATAGCAGTCGCCATGGGGTTCGAGCAGATCGAAGAACTGGGGATGCATGAACGGCTCGCCGCCGACGATGCCGAAGAAGACGTTCCCCATCTGCTTCGCTTCGCGCACCATCTTGCTGAACGCGGCCGGTTCCATCGCCTGCATCTTGGCGGAGACGTCCACCCAGCAGCCCTGGCAGCGCAGGTTGCAGGAATTGATCACGGAGACGTAGAGGAAGGGCGGAAAATACTCGCCCCGTTTCAGCCGACTTTTGAAACGTTCGACGCTGAGGATGCCTTTGACGCCCATGTTCCACATGAGCTTCCAGAGGAGCCGTTTGTCGGTCTCCATCAGCACGCGCTTCAGCATTTGCAGATACATGGGCAAGCTCAAAAGGGTGCAAGCGTGATCGCCCCTCTCCCTTTGGGGAGCTTTGGGGAGCTTTGGGGAAAGGCTAAGCGGTGCAGAAGCGTGTTTTCTTCTTCTGCGAAAAGACAGGCGTGAGCACGGCTCTCTCCCCTCACCCCCAACCCCCCTCTCCCCAAAAGGGAGAGGGGAGCAAGACGGCTATTGTAGCAGCCAATCAACATCAAGGAACGGCGACGAATTGCCGATGCAATCGAAAGATGCGGTGCGATATGTGCCGAGCGAAGGTCGCTGTTTTCGCTATCCTCTCTATTTTTTCCCGGTGAAACCTCGATCCGTCTTGGCAGCTCTGCCTGATCGAGGTATACGGACCAAGCCCCAGGGTAAGCGCAGCGCACCCTGGGGATTCAGACCCGTGGGCACGTGGATCCCCACCGTGCGCTGCGCTTACAGTGGGGCTTGGGAGAATCGACCCATGTGCGGAATCGTCGGATACGTCGGTCGACGCGAAGCGGAACCCATCCTCGTCGAAGGGCTCCGTCGCCTGGAATACCGCGGCTACGACAGTGCCGGGGTCGTCACCCTCACGGGCGCCCAGATTCACCTCCGCAAAAAGTCGGGACGCATCGCCGATCTGGCGAAGCATCTCCACGAGCGCCCGGCCCCCGGATGCCTCGGCATCAGCCACACGCGCTGGGCCACCCATGGTCCCGCCAACGACCGCAACGCCCATCCGCATCTCAGCTACGACGGGGCCATTGCCGTCGTGCATAACGGCGTGATCGAGAACTACTCCGCCCTCAAGAAGCAAATGCAGGCCGAGGGGATCCACTTCCGCAGCGACACCGACACGGAGGTGATCGCGCATCTGATCGCCAAGCATTATGAAGGCGATCTCGTCGAAGCGGTTCGCGCCGTCCTTGGCCAACTTCGCGGCACCTATGGCCTCGCCGTCGTCAGCAAGCATCATCCGGAAATGATCGTCGGCGCCCGCCTCGGCAGCCCGCTCGTCCTCGGCATCGGCGGCGGCGAACAGTTCCTCGCCAGCGACCCGGCCGCATTGCTCGGTTGCACGTCCAACGTCGTCTATCTGCAGGATCGCCAGATGGCCGTCCTCAAGGCGGACGAATGGCATCTGCTCGACGCGAACCATGTCCGCATCGATGCCCAGGTGCATCAGATCGACTGGGATCCAGGCGATGCCGAGAAAGGCGCATTCGAGCACCACATGCTCAAGGAGATCTACGAGCAACCCGCCGCACTTGAAAACGCGATGCGTGGCCGGCTCTGCGATGAAGACGCCTCCGCCCATTTCGGCGGCCTCAACCTCGATGCTCGACAACTGCGCCGGGCCGAACGCTTCGTCTTCACCGCATGCGGCACCAGCTGGCACGCGGCCATGGTCGGCGAATACCTCTTTGAGGAACTGGCCCGCATTCCCGTGGAAGTGGAATACGCCAGCGAGTTCCGCTATCGCAACGCCCCGATGGACCGCAATACGATCGTGCTGGCGCTGACCCAGTCGGGCGAAACCGCGGACACCTTGGCGGCACTGCGCGAATCGAAACGCAAAGGCCATCGCACGTTGTCGCTGTGCAACGTCGTCGGCAGCAGCATTGCCCGCGAAGCGGACGGCGGCGTCTATCTGCACGCGGGTCCGGAGATCGGCGTCGCCAGCACCAAGGCGTTCAGCAATCAGGTTGCCGTCCTGACGATGCTCGCCCTCTACATGGGCCGCATGCGTCACTTGTCGAGCTTGCAGGGCGCTCGCATGATTCAGGAGTTGCGAGCGTTGCCGAATGCGGTTCGCGAGGCCCTCAAATGCCACGATGCGGTGCGGCAAGTCGCCCAGAAGCATTACCAAGCGGACAACATGCTGTACCTGGGCCGGCAGTACCTCTTTCCGGTCGCCCTCGAAGGCGCATTGAAGCTGAAGGAAATATCGTACATCCATGCCGAGGGCTACCCGGCCGCGGAGATGAAGCATGGCCCGATCGCGCTCGTCGATGAGGAAACGCCGTCGGTGTTCCTCATCCCCTCGGGCGGCGTCGTGGACAAGGTCATGAGCAACCTCGAAGAGATCAAGGCTCGCGGCGGCCCGGTGATCGCCATCGCATGCGAGGGGGATGACGACATCCTCCAGCAAGTGCGCGACAAGGCGGACGACGTCATCACGGTGCCTTGCGTGCCGGAGTATCTGCAACCGCTAGTGACGGTGGTGCCGTTGCAGTTGCTCGCCTACCACGTCGCCGTCCTGCGCGGCTGCGATGTGGACAAGCCGCGCAACCTCGCGAAAAGCGTAACCGTGGAGTAACGGTTAGCCGCGACGCGCAGCGGAGCGCGGACAGGACGCCATGCGATGATAGGGTGCGCTGTCCGCGCTCCGCTGCGCGTCGCGGCTAACCATGGAGAGCCATGTACCGCCGGCGACGACCTGCGAAGATCAATCCGATCGCGTTCAGCTTCGATGCGTTTCTGGACGTGGTCGCGAACGTCATTGGGATCCTTCTACGGCTCATCCTGGTGACGTGGGTCGGGGCGCGCTCGTACCATGCCGCGATGGAACATCTGCCCCAAAGCGATTCGTCCGCCGCCGTCTCGACCAAGCCGGCCCCGCGCCTTGAAGACGATCCCCTGCATGCCGAAATCCGCAAGGCGGAACAGGAACTCGACGAAGCACGCCGGCGACTGGTGAGCCGGATGGATCAGGCGGATCTCGTCCGCAAGCAGGAAAAGACGACCGAGGAGCGGATTGCCGAGCTGGTGCGGTGGGAAGCGGACTTGAAAGCCGCTCGGGAGAAAATCGCGAAGGAAGCAGCGGGTTCGCAAACGACGACGCAGCGAGCCGCCCTTGATTTGGACTTGATCCGCGGACAGGTCCGCAAACTCAACGACGAGATCAAGCTGCTTGAAAAGCAGCCGAATCCGGTCCGCACCAAGGAACTCAAATACTTCACGCCCACCAGTAAAGCCGTCCATTCGGACGAAGTCATTTTCGAGCTGCGACGAGGCCGGGTGACGTTCGTCGATCTTTCGGCTTTTTTGCGTGAAGTGGAGCGCGGGATCACCGATAAGTTGGAGTTGCTCAGGACGCGTTGGACAGTGAGCGAAACCACGGAGCCGTCCGGCGCGTTCCGACTTCGCTATGTCGTCGACCGCATGAAATCGCCTGCCGAAGCGGTCTCCGGAAGGAGCCGGCCCGGAAACGACACGGGATTCGAGATCGGCGTCAGCGAATGGACGGTCGAACCGCTGAACGAAGGGCGAGGCGAAGCGCTCGAGGCCGCCCTCAAGCCCACGTCCGATTTTCGCCAACTCGTGGACGGCATGGATACGAGCACCGTGGTCACCTTTTGCGTCTACCCGGACAGCTTCGCCGAGTTCCGTGCATTGCGGGATTATCTGCATGAACGCGGCTTCGAAGTCGCCGCCCGCCCGCTGCTCGACGACATGCCGATCAAAGCCTCGCGCAACGGCACCGCATCCCGCGGCCAGTGACCAGTGTTCGCCGCGTCTCGCCGGGTTACAATAGCCGCGCCATCACACCTCGCTTTCCTCGGAGATTCGCCATGTCGTTTTCGACTCGCCGTCAATTCTTGGCCTCTACCGCCGGCGTGGGAGCCGCGGCCGTCGCTTCGTCGGCCGTCGCTTCGTCGGCCGTCGCTTCGTCGGCCTTCGCGGATCCGCCGGCTCGCAACAACAACGATTTCGGCGGATTCACCGTCGGCATTCAGACCTACACGTTTCGCAATTTCAACCTCGAGCAGACGCTGACCCGCATCAAGGATCTCGGCATCCGCTATGCCGAGTTCTACCGAGGGCACATCCCGACCACCAGCAACGACGACCAGATCAAGGCGGCCAAGGACCTCTGCGCGAAGTACGACGTGACGCCCATCGCCTTCGGCGTCGAGAGCTTCGGCAAGGATGAAGCCCCCAATCGCCGGATCTTCGATTTCGCGAAGAAGCTCGGCGTCCGCTATCTCAGCGCCGACCCCAGCCCCGATTCGTTCGACACGCTCGACAAGCTGGCGGCCGAGTTCGAGATCGCCATCGCGATTCATCCGCATGGACCGACGGGCAACGCCCTGCACCGCTGGTATTCGGCCGAGGTGATCAATCAGGCGGTTCGCAACCATCATCGCCTGATCGGCACCTGCCTCGACACGGGCCATCTGATCCGCAGCGCTCAGGCGCCGCACAATCGCAAGCTCGATCCGGCCCAGCAGATTCGCGCGATGGGACCGCGCAACTTCGGACTGCATCTGAAGGACCACGACAACGAACGCCGAGTCGACGTCGTCTATGGCCGCGGCGTGCTCGATGTTCCCGGGATTCTGACCGCGCTGCGCGAAGTGAAGTTCACGGGTTACATCAGCATCGAATACGAAGCGAACCCGAACAACCCGTCTCCGGATGTGGCCGCCTGTTTGGACGTCTTCAAGCAAGCCATCCGCAAGATGCCGTAAACGGCCCGAGCGCTAGCGAGGGCCCTATGTAGCCCTCTCGCTCCGCGAGAGGCAAGCGGATACATGCCATGCCGTCGCAGGGTTCTCTGCCGCTAACCTCTCGCGGAGCGAGAGGGCTACATAGCCCCTCGCTGGCATGGCGCTCAGGCTCTGAAGCAATGCATTACCCGCGGCCGACGAAGGGCATCTTCGTCGCCATCACGGTCATGCACAGCACATTCGCATCGAGCGGAAGATTCGCCATGTAGACGACGGCGCCGGCGACGTGCTCCACATCCATCGTCGGTTCAACGGCGATGGTCCCATTCGCTTGCATCACCCCTTGCTTCATCTTGGCGGCCATTTCGGTGTCCGCGTTGCCGATGTCGATTTGGCCGCAGGCGATGTCGTATTTGCGGCCATCCAGGGCGGTTGATTTCGTGAGCCCAGTGATCGCGTGTTTGGTCGCGGTGTAGGGGGCCGAGTTGGGCCGCGGGGTTTCGGAGGAGATGGAGCCGTTGTTGATGATCCGGCCGCCGCGGGGCGACTGATCCTTCATGAGACGAAACGCATGCTGGGTGCAGAGAAAGGCGCCGGTGAGATTGGCGTCCACGACGCGCTTCCATTGGTCGTAGGTCAGTTCTTCGAGCGGAATCGGCGGCGCCCCGGTTCCGGCATTGTTGAACAGCAAATCGAGTCGGCCGAACTTCGCTTTCGTCTGATCGAAGATTTCGCGAACGGATTCCGGATCGCCAACATCCGCGGGGACGATCAACGTGCGTTCCGCAGCTTCCTTCGCCAGATCACGCGTTTGCTCGAGCAATTCCCGCCTTCGTCCCGTGAGGGTTACCGACCACCCCGCATGCAACAAGGCCAGCGCACTCGCTCGCCCGATTCCCGTCCCCGCCCCGGTGACGATCGCGATTCGCATGACGACAGCCTCTGCATGAATGGAACGCTCTCACTCTTTTCATAGGAAACGAAGCGACCTGGCGGAGCCATGCTCCGCCAGGTCGCGTGGGGTATGCGATTCGATGCGGTTAACGTCCGCGTCCGCTCGGGCGGCCGCGCTGATTGCGGAGGAGGCGAAGGATTTCGTCGACCTTGGTCTCGAGGTCATCGAGGCGACGCGCTTCGCTGCGAGCAACCGGAGCGCCCGGGCCGCGACCGAAGCCGCCGGGACCGAATCGGCGTTCGCCGTCCTTGCCGTGCGGACCGAAGCCGGGGCGACCGAAGCCGCCGGGGCCCATCTTGCGTTCGCCTTCGCCGCGCTTGCCCTTGGCCCACGGCGGCGGGCCCTTCTTGCCGTCGCGATCCTTGCCCTTGGCCGCTTCCTTGCCTTCGCCTTTCTTCATTTCCTTGAAGCGTTCCATCATCTGTTTCATTTTTTCGGGATCCATCTTCCCGAATCCGCCTGGCCCGAATCCGCCGCGGCCGAAGCCCTTCTTTTCCGGCTGACCCGCGCGGGCGAAGTCCTTCTTGTCCGACTTCTTCTCGTCCTTGGCGCTGTTGACCTTGGCTTCAAGTTCGCGGACCTTTTCGCGAAGTTTTCGAAGCTCGACTTCGACTCCGCCGCCTTCGCGAGGGCCGAAGTCTTTTCCCTTTTTTCCGAACCCGCCCGGTTGGGCGGAAGCAACGCCCGAAAACGCCAACATGGCGCCGAGGGCGAGTGCAAGAGTGGTACGCATGGTTTCTCCGTAAATATTGTGGGGCGAAGACCTGAAAATCCGCCTGTGTCGCAGTCTTCGAGGTGCGTCTGCTTCGATAGTAACCGAGGAACATGAGAGACCGATGAATCCGGCAAAATCCGCTTAGAAAGACCTTTCGGCATCTTCCGACCAGGCAAATCCAGGCGAACTATCATCCAAACAGCGATGCTTCCACCGCGAGGCCCGGCCCGAACCCAAGAGCGACCCAGGGGGGCTTCGCTTTCTGGCGGAGCAACCGCGCCACGATGAAGAGGACCGTTGCGGAAGACATGTTGCCGCATTCCGCGTAAACAGCTCGCGACTCGGCAAGCATGGCGTCGCTAAGCCCGAGCGATTCCTGGACCGCGGCCATGATGCGCGGTCCGCCCGGATGGATCGCCCATGAACCGATTTCCGCGAGCGAGGTTCCCTGCTTCGCCAGCCAAGCGTTCAGCCAGGGGCGCAGGTTGGCGGCGATCAGATCGGGGATGCGGCGGGACAGGTTCATCTGAAAGCCGTGGTCGCCGATAGTCCACGACATCGCATCAGCCGTATCAGGGATGACGTAGGAAGCGGACGCGACCAACCCGGGCGAGGTGCTGCCTGAGCTCGCCAGGACCAAGGCAGCGGAACCATCGGCAAAGATGGCGTTGGCGATCAGGCGTTGCGGGTCGGCGGCGTAGTCGTAGTGGAGGCTGCAAAGCTCCGTCGCGCACATCAGAACTCGGGCCGAGGGATCGCTGGCGGCGAAGGCGTGGGCGACGCGCAGGCCATTGAAGGCCCCATGGCATCCCATGTAGCCGACATTCGTCCGCTCAACGCTTGGCGGCAGTTTCAGCGATCCGATCAAACGCTCCGCAATGCCAGGGGCGATGAAGCCGGTGCACGAAACGGTGACGACATGCGTGACCTCGCCCGGCGATCGTCTCGCCTCCGCCAGGGCCGCATGCGAGGCGGCGTGTGCCAACGGCGGGGCGAATTCTGCGTATGCTTGCATGCGTTCGCAGGTCGTGGGCCCCAGGGTATCGCCCTGATGTTTGGGAACGAACGGCGAGCGGGATGAGTTTGTGCCGGCCAACACATCGTCCATCACTTCGCGCGGCAAGCAGAATCGACGGGTGCGTATGCCGGCGCCTTGGTAGATGCCAGGCAGCCATTTCTGCATCGAATCATCGCGGCAGATGGCCTGGGCAATCCGCAGGCCCTCGGCTTGGGTGATGACGGAGTCAGGCAAGGCGGAGCCGATGCCGAGGATCCGAAGCGTCATGGCATCGCCTTTTCGAATTGCGAAGGAGCATTCAGCCGGCGCAGCACCGGGGAAGCAAGCCACGGGACAAGCCGCACCGCATGGAGGGCAGCCGCACTCCAGAAGGGCGAACGCAACACGCGCGACGCGGTTCGGCAAAGGCGCTGGCGATCGCCGATCAGGCGTTGATGCATCCGCGTCCAGCCTTCGCCGAGCGAATCGTCCCATCCATCGAGGGCTCGCAAGGCCCACGGCACGCAGGCGGCTGCCGACGCGAGAGCCCAGGCAATGCCTTCGCCTGTAAATGGTTCCACGTAGCCCGCGGCATCGCCGACCAGGAACATACGGCGATCCCACACCCGGCGTGGATGGCGGGTAAGCGTTACCGTGCCGCGCCATTCGCATTGCTCAAGGCCAGGAAGCGCCGGCCAACCAGCTTGATGCACGATTTGAGCGGCTAATGGTCCCGGCCCCGAAACTCGCCGCACCGCATCGCGATCGAACGCGGCGGCGAGGTTCCAGCGGCCATCCTCCAACTGCACGATGCCCACATATCCGTCCGAACCGCATGCCATATGCACGACGTGTCGTCGGTAAAAATTGGGAGCTGCATCGAGCGTCGCACCAGCGCCGATGCGTGAGCCAGGCTCCGCCCCGTTGCCCTCGCGCATCGAAGGGGGTCGTAATCCGGCAGCGATCACGACAACTCGCGCATGGATCGTGTCCGAACCCAGGCGAATGTTCCATCCATCGTGCGTCTCATCGCCGACGGCTGCTTCCGTTGAAGGCGAGAACACCGCCCCCGCTACGCCTGCCGCATCGACGAGCGCTTGATCGAATGCTTCGCGCGAAAGGCAGATGCCTGCCTCCAGTGCGACATCCGCATGCGCTGAAGCAGTCGCCAATCGCATGATTCGCAGCGGGACGGCGTCGAGCTTTAGGATGCAATCAAGCAGGCCGACGGAACGGAGCGTCGAAAGTGCATGGTCATTGATGCAGCAGCCGCAGACTTTGGGCCGCGGAAAGGCCGCCTTGTCCAGGAGCAGCACCCTGGCCCCACGCAACGCGAGTTGCCTCGCGGCAAGCGAACCCGCTGGGCCGGCGCCGATGACGACTGCGTCCCAGTCTGCATTCATCGCTTGCTCCACGACAGCAGAAAGCGACAGGGAAATCGGCTCGCGATCGTAACGTCGTCCATCCCTGCCCTTCGCGCAAGCTCGCGCACCTCGTCGATGCGGAAAGCGCCTTCCACCGATCGCGGTCCATCGACATGGACCACCGGCGAGCGCGAAAGCAACAGCGTTCCGGCTTTGGCGAGGAGCCAACCGAGGCGAGAACGAACAAGATCGTTGACTAAGACGAGATGCCGTGCGGCTTGCGACATTTTCCTGAGGACGCAAATCGCATCGAATTCGGAAAGATGGTGAAGAAACAGCGAGCATGCCGCAACGTCGCAATCGGAAGGCAGTTCATCCGAAATCGCGTTCTTACGAAGGAAGTTGCAAGATACGCCCGCTTTCGCAGCCGCCTCCGATGCGTGCCCCACGGCAACATCGCTTACATCCAACCCGAGAATTCGCAGCGGCAGGTTTGTACGCTGTGCTCGTTGGGCCAAACGAATCGCCACATCGCCGCCGCCGCATGCAAGGTCCAGCATGCGGATCGGCCGGCCCAGTTCGCGGGCCAGTTGTTGGATAGGGGACCACAAGATGCGAGCGCTGCCGCTCCACGCATTGATGCGTCGCAGACCGTCCAGCGCCTGGCGATGGGCGGCAGCCGCGAGGTCAGGCTGATCCATGATCTCGGGTTGCAGGTTGCGAACGTGGATGGCAGCAAGCGGATGCATCTGCGGACGGGTCCGAAGTTTGCGAGAAAACTCTGAAGAGAGCAAATGACGCGCCCGCAAAACCGGTCGTTTTCCTCGCCCGGCAAACAGCCATCGATTCGACGGTCGATGGATAGAATGGAGGGGACCGAAGCTCGCCCCGCCATTGAGGAGTCTCGCGACGATGCTGCTCCTGACCGAAGACGACGTTCGCCAATTGCTGACGATGGAAATGACCATCGAAGCGGTTGAGGAAGGGCTGCGCCAACAGGCACGCGAGCATGCCCACAATATCTCGCGTGGCCGATGCCAAACGGAGCGCGTCATGCTGCATCTCATGGGCGGCTCGATCCGCAATCCGGAGATGGTCGGCTACAAGGCGTATACCACTTGCCGCGAAGGCGCCCGCTTTCATGTCGGCCTGTTCGACGGCATGACCGGTGCGCCGCTCGCCCTGATGCATGGCGATTGGCTCGGACAAATGCGGACCGGGGCCGCTTCGGGCGTGGCGTCCAAGTACATGGCCCGCCCCGACAGCGAGTCCGTCGGCATCTATGGCTCCGGCAAGCAAGCCCGCACCCAGCTGTTGGCGATCTGCAAAGTTCTCCCGATTCGCCGCATTCGTGCGTTCAGCCCGAACGAAACCCGCCGCAAAGCGTTCGCCGCCGAGATGAGCGAACTCTGCCGTTGCGAGGTGGAACCGGTCGCCCGTCCCGAGCAGGCGGCTCGCGACATGGACGTCGTGGTGACGGCCACCACTTCGCGCCAACCCGTGCTTCACGGCAACTGGCTCGCCGAGGGGACGCACCTCAACGTGGTCGGGTCGAATTTCCTGCATAAAGCGGAGATCGACATGGACACGATCCGCCGTTGCCGAAACATTGTGGTGGACAGCAAGGAACAAGCCCGGCTCGAAGCGGGCGATCTCGTGCAGGCTTTGGAAGAAGTCTCCCTGCGTTGGACCGAAGTGCACGAACTCAATCAGGTGGTCGTCGGCAAGTATCCCGGCCGGCACCACTCCGAAGACATCACCCTTTTCAAGTCGATCGGCATCGGCCTCGAAGACGTCGCCGTCGCCTCACGCGTCTATGCCAAAGCGAAGCAAGCGGGCATGGGAAAAGAAGTCGATTTCTGATGTTCGCACGACGGCTTGACGTTGGCGCCGAATGCAGGTCTTCCGCTTGCGGCTTAGCGAGAACAGGGCTTTCTCCGAACGCTAAGACGCAAGCGGAAGACAATGGTTCTGAACAAGCACTTAGGCGAGCGGCGCCTGCATTTCTCCCCTCTCCCTCCGGGAGAGGGGGCCGGGGGTGAGGGCGTGCGACCTGACGTTACGCGAGAAAAGGCGCCCTCACCCCAACCCTCTCCTGGAGGGAGAGGGAGGTAGGCTAGCTCCTGCCGCTCGCCTTAGCGTTCCGCAGTTGGGATCGCTTCGGGCTTCGTCGCCACATCGCGGTGCACACGGTAGCGATAGCGCAACGTCAGCGGTGCGCCTGCCCCCATCGCGGCCCCGGCGTAGAAGAGCACCACGAACATCACTTGCGGTTCGATCGCGTCCTCTTTGCTGAACACGCTCGAAGCGAGCAGCAGCGCGAGATTCATATTGCGCATCGTCGCCACGATGCCGGCGGCCAACGCATCCTGGCTCGACCAGCCGAAGATGCGGAAGGGGAGCATGTTGACCTGCATGCTCAACACGGCGAACAAAATGATCGCAATCGGCGCCCGCCAGCCGTGAGCCCCAGGACTGATGCGGCCGCTGCCGAGCGAGGCGACCACGATAACGACCACGACGACCAAACCGAGCCGGACGCAGATTTCCGAAAACACCTTCGCACGACTGGGATGCAGACGCGCGAAGGCCATGCCCCCCGCGAGGGGCGCCAAGAGGAAGAGCGAGACGTCGGTCAAGATCTTGCCTACCGGCATCTGAAAGGTTTGCGGCATGTAATCCGCCGCCAACCATTGCAGCATGAGCGGGACTGTCGCCAACGTGGCGAGGGTCGTGGTCAGCGTCAACGAGATGGCGAGGGGAACGTTTGCCTTGCCGAGATAGGCGAACACTTTCGAAAGCGAGCCGCCTGGCATGGCGGAGACGAGAATCAGGCCGAGCGCGATGCCTGGATCGAGGTCCATCCAACGGTTGAGCGCGATGGCGATCCAGGGGAGAACGAAGATTTGGCCGATCAGCCCGACAAAGAGGGAGCGCGGCTTCTGGACGACGGCCACGAAGTCGCTTGGCGCCAGCGTCGCGCCCATCCCCATCATGAAGAGGATGAGCTGAGCCTGGGCGAAGTTTTCCTCGTATCTCGGATAAAAATCGAACACGGCTGCTCCCTGCCGACCGAGGTCAGAGTAATCCTCACGCTCCGCGTGAGGTCAGCGGCGATGCAAGGTCAGACGGCTGTGGAAACAAGTTTATTGACTTGTTTGAAATGAACTCGATGCAGCCCAATCCGACAAGTTGGATAAACTTGTCGCCACGAAAGCCAATCGGCCTGACCTTGCATCGCCGTTGACCTCACGCGGAGCGTGAGGACTACCTTCGACGCAATGATAGACTTGGGGAAGCCGCACGAACAGGAGACTCGGTGGACCGCATCACGCCGGAGGAGCGCTCGGCCCTCATGAGTCAGGTGCGCGGCTCGCACACAGGGCCTGAGATTGCGGTGCGCCGGCTGCTGCACGGGTTGGGGCTGCGGTTTCGTCTGCATCGCCGCGATCTGCCGGGCCGGCCCGACATTGTGTTGCCGGGGCGGCGAGCGGTGGTGTTCGTGCATGGCTGTTTCTGGCATCGCCATCCGAATTGCAAACGGGCAACGACGCCGGCTTCCAATCATGCCTATTGGTCGAAGAAGTTTCGGCGAAACGTCGAGCGAGACGCGGAGGCGAAGCTCGCGTTGCGTCGGCTCAAGTGGCGCATGCTGGTGGTGTGGGAATGCGAACTGAAGAACCCGGAAAAGTTGCGGCGGCGACTGCGGCGTTTCTTCCAAATCCAAAATTCGCTCACTACGGCCGCCAGGTGATTATTCGCCGCCCTCTCGAGAGTAGTCCTCACGCTCCGCGTGAGGTCAGCCGCGATGGGTTGTCAGACAGCCGCTGCCTTTCGTGGCGACAAGTTTATCCAACTTGTCGGATTGGGTTTCGCAGACGTTTCGAACAAGTTGGATGAACTTGTTTCCACGGCGGACTGACCTTTTATCGCCGCTGACCTCACGCGGAGCGTGAGGACCACTCTTGCTGCCTTTCGTGGCGACAAGTTTATCCAACTTGTCGGATTGGAATTCGCAGACTTTTCGAAAAGTTGGATGAACTCGTTTCCACGGCGGACTGACCTTTTATCGCCGCTGACCTCACGCGGAGCGTGAGGACCACTCTTGCTGCCTTTCGTGGCGACAAGTTTATCCAACTTGTCGGATTGGGTTTCGCAGACTTTTCGAAAAGTTGGATAAACTTGTTTCCACGGCGGACTGACCTTTTATCGCCGCTGACCTCACGCGGAGCGTGAGGACCACTCTTGCTGCCTTT
>JAIEPT010000267.1 GCA_019748295.1 Gemmataceae bacterium
GCTAGAATGACCAAGCTGCCGGGTGGGATTCGCACCCACTGAAAACCAGCGCCTTTGCACGGCGCACACCACGGATTTCACGGAAGACACGGATAATAAATGACAAGAAGGCATGGAACAGCGCCCGGTCTTTATCCGTGTCCTCCGTGATATCCGTGGTCAATTCTTCTTCCGCGTTTTCATAGCATAAGCGGCGATTCGCGTAGGAGGCGAAATGCAGTTGCGGTTCGCCTAATCCTTCGGCGGCGGCGGGATGGCGGGGATCGGGGCGCCGAAGCGGCGGTCGCGGTACATGTTCAGGCCGTGGGCGGCGTGGTAGAGGGATCCGCCGTCCACCGTGGCGTCGCGATTCTCGAGGATGGCTCGGCACAAAGCGTTCGCGGCGTCTTCCACCCACGGCGCTCGAATCTCTTCATCGGTGAGGTAGAGGGCGAGCCACTCGAACGTGTGACCCGTCGAGTTGATGCGTTTAGTGTTGTCCGGATCCGCTCCCGCGGAAGCGAAGAAATTGGTCGAAAGGCTGCCGTCCTTGTTCTGCTTTTCCTTGGCGTTTCGCTTGTGATCTTCGAGCTTGAGTGCAACTTCCTTCCACACGCCTTCTTTGGCTCCGCCGCGTTTGCGGTGCAGGAAATACGCCCACGTCAATCCAAACAACCGATGCGTTCCCCCGCAAGCGGCGCTGTTGACAGGCTGATCCAACTCGTAGCGGACGACGTCCTCGAACTTGATTTTTTCGCCGTTCTCATTGGCCCACTCATGGTCGGTGCCGTAGTGCTGGCCGACGACGATGATGGCCCAGCTCAGTTCCTGCTTGTCCTTCAACGAAGTGCGCGCTCGCGACATCTTGATGAAGTCCTCGAACGTATGCTTGTGCCCTTGCACCACGAACGAGGAGCTTGCCGGCAGGCCCCACTGCATCATCTCGGCAACGAACTGGTCCTGGTGTCCCTGGCCCACGTAAGTCGGCCCCATCTGCACATCGAGGCCTTCCGGCGTGCGGGGAAACGTCATGCCGCGCAACGGGCCGCCTTCGCGGATGACGTCGATGGCGCGCGTGCGCTTGCCGGTGGTTTCGTCATAGAGCTGCGTATCGAGCCCCAGGCCGAGAATGCCGTGGAAGATGGTCCAGAAGCCGTGATCGGTGCGCAGGTCGCGGGCGCGAATGTGGTCGATCGCCGCATCGATGCGGGTCTTGAGCGGGTCTTGCCCCTTGGGCGGCGTCACATCCACGATGACCTTCGGCCCCTCCTCCGTCTTGGGCTTCGGCTCCACCATTTTCGGCTGCGGGGGGCAACCGACGACGAGCGTCAGGAGCAGGATCAGCAAAGCAGCGAGTCGGCGCATGGAAGCGATCCTACGAACAGACGGACGCAGGTTTTCCGCTTGCGGCTTAGCGAGCCCCGGGCTCTCTCCGAACGCTAAGCCGCAAGCGGAAGACAGGGAAACTGAATCTTACCCGCGAGGCACGGCCGCGATGTCGGTCACCGGCTTCCCCGTCACGCGGCTCTTCACGGGTTCCGCGGCAGTTCCAGCAATTTTCTCGATAATCGCATGCCATTCGTCCGCGGTCAGCAAGCTGAGGCAGCCGATCATCCAGAAGGGGCCGAAGATCGGGATGCTGAAGAGCCAAACATTGCCGATCCATCCGATGAGGCCGCCGCCGATGAGCAGCGCGCGGGGCCAGAAGGATCGTTTCCAGGCGAAGAACGGCAAACCGAATTGCCAGGCGAGCGTCATGTATTGGGCGAGGCTCAGCGTGAACAGGATCAGCGGGGCGTTGCCGAACAAAGCTTGCAGATCGCTTGGCGTCGTCTTCTCCGGAGGAAACATCGGGAAGAAGAAGGCCATGCCGGCCCACCAGCGTCCGAGTTGCAGTTTGTGCAGCCCGGTGGCGAGCACGATGATCGCGAAGTGAATTTGCAGCATTCGCATCGACAGGTTGGCGGCCACGCTCGGGGCCGGCGGATGGTCGCGGTCGAACATGCGGTGCGGCATGTTCGACATGGGGCCGATCGCCATTTCCAACGGCGTGAGCCCGCCGTGGAGGAACCCTTGCAGCACATGCCCCACCATCATGTAGAAGGCGAGGATCGTGAGCAGGAAATCCCCTTCGAAGCTGATCGCAGGGTTGGCCGTGAACGAGACGACGACGACCCAGGTGAGCACGCTGGTGATGCGCGTCGCCACGCCGGCCGCGAAAGCCGCAAGGATTCCGAGCGAACCCCAGTACAAGAGGCTCAGTAGGCCCGGGTTGCCTTCGGCCAGATAGAGAATCGACCAGCCCAAAGGCACCGGCGTCCCCGGCCCGCCTTCGCGCATGGCTTGCAGATAGCCTTCACGGCCGAACCACCCTTCCATGCCGAAGAACTCGTCATGTCGGCCGGCGAAGGGGAGCAGCCATGCAAGGAACAGCAGCCCACAGAAGATCCGCATCAACCCATAGGGGAGCGGATCCGCGGCGCGAAACCAGAAGTCGGTCCAGCGCGACGAGAAACCGACCGGCGATTCAGCGTTGCGGAGCACGGTATTCCTCGAAGTAGCTCACGATTTCCGGGAATGAGTTCGGCGCCTGACGGATGGCCAAGTATTCGGGCAGAATCGGTTGCCGGTAATAGCGGATCAGATCCGACTTGGCGGCCCCGTTTTTCTCGCAGAGAAACCGCTGATACTCTTCGGCCGCGACCATCGACCAATCGGAAACCTTCGAAACCGGCCGATCGCGCGGAATGAGATGTTCGATCTCGCGGCGGATCACCAGTTTCGTGATCGAAGGTTGGTTGGGCAGCGGCACGCCTTCCTTCTTCTCCTCAACCGGTTCCCAGAACGGGATCTTCAGCAGCTTTTTTCCGGGAGCGGCAATCTTCTCAGCCCCGGCGGGGGCGACAGGAACATCGGGGACCAGATTGCGGGCGAGGATCTTTTGGCGATGGCGGACCCAGAAGTTCGCGTCCGGGTCGGGGATGGAAACCTTCTTGATCTCGCGTCCGTTCGCATCCTTGAGGATCACATCGAATGCGACGTATTCCTCATCGGTCCGGTTGGAAACGAAGTGGTAGTTGTGCGTCATCCGCAAATGGCGAAGGTAGTTGTCGCTCAGGTAGCTGCCGATGGTCTGGGCGAAGTAAGGGCCGGAAGCGTTCGATTCGCCGAAGGGCGTGGGCCAGGGGCCGCTCTGAGCGCCGAGCACGAGGAAGACGATCGCACCCAGATGCCCAACGACGAAGATCGAGCCGAGAATGACGAGCCATCGGGGGAGCGGACGCGGAGCGGTAGGCGGCATGGCAGCGAGTCCCAGGGTGAGGGCGCAAGCAAGTCCGACAGGCGGAGAGCCAGTGCGTTCCTTGCATGCTTCGGACTCGCGGCAAACCTTCGCGCGACAGCACTAGATTATGAAACGCTCCCCGCAAACTCGAAGGTTTTTTGCCCAATCGGAAACGGCTGCGCATCTTGCCGGCCGTTGCCCTCGGCAATTCATGCACGCTCTGCACCTTCGGCACAGTCTGCTCGCAACCTTCCCCAGGGAGGATGATGCGAACAGGCTGCACGGTTCGATGTTGAACGATGCGGGGCTCTTGCTCCCCTCTCCCTTCGGGAGAGGGGTTGGGGAGCCTGTTTTTTGGGAAGCGCGAGCAAAATCAGCATCGCATGGGACGAAGGTTCTGCCCTCGCCCCCGGCCCCTCTCCCGGAGGGAGAGGGGAGCAAGAGCAGCGACATCATTGTGGAACCGGCATGCAGTTGATCGACAAAGCGATCTTGGCGGAGGCGTGCGGCTTGTCGTTGGGCGTGTTGCTCGGCGCCATGGCGATCGGCCTCGCGCTGTGGCTGCTCGGTTGGTGGAGCCATCGCTTCTGGGTCGTCCTGGTCGCGACCTTGGGAGCCGGCATCTACGGCTTGATGAACGGCGAGGCGTACAAGACCCATCCCCTCGCCTGCGGCGTCCTCTTTGGACTCGCCGGCGGAA
Organism: Gemmataceae bacterium; assembly: GCA_019748295.1. Classification (GTDB taxonomy): domain Bacteria; phylum Planctomycetota; class Planctomycetia; order Gemmatales; family Gemmataceae; genus JAIEPT01. The sequence continues at coordinate 3,963 of JAIEPT010000267.1, forward strand.
TGCTCGCCCTCGCGGTCGTCCGACTTGTGGCATTCGTGGCCGGCGGCTTCATGGGCCTCGCAGTTGCTCAGCTGCTCATCCCAACGCTCGAACAGCAGATCGTCCCGTTCCTGCTCTGCGGCTTGGTTAGCTTGTTGCTGTTCCGTCCGTCCGTCATGCTGCTGACCAGCTTGGCCGGCAGCCTGCTCCTCTCCCACGCGGGCCTCGCCATGATGAATCGCCAGGGGACCGTCAACGCCGTTGCCTGGACCGACCAGGGCACGATGCTCGGCAACTGGGTGATCGTCGGCTTGACCGTGCTCGGCTTCGCGATCCAATACGTGCACGATCGCCGAACCGGAGCGAAGAAGGACCGGAAGGAAAAGAAAAGGAAGCGGCGGGACGACGATTGATTCGGATGTGATCATGTCTTCCGCTGGCGGCTTAGCGTCCGAAGCTTCCGATCGCTAAGCCGCAAGCGGGAATCGCACCATGGCGCATCACGCCGCCGTGACGCGTTCGACTTCGTTGTGGTAGGTGAAAATGTTGTCCCACGTCTCGTCGAGCGTTTCCAACGCCTGGTCCATGGGAACGGCATGATAGCGGTCGCCGGACTGCGTCGCTAACTTCATGCGGACGAGCTTTTCAAGAGCGTCCTCGACTTCGAAATCGACTTTCAGATTCGCCAGCCGCTCCAATTCCTGCTCGATCCGATCATCCAACTCCGCGGCCGTCCATCCCTCCGGCGTGGCGAAACGCCATAGGTAATAGTAGGCGAGGATCGCCTCTCGGCAGTCTTGCTCCTCCGCCTCGTCGATCAGGCATGCGATCACGCCGGCGTTGTTGGCCAAGTTCTGGTAATAGAGGCTTTGCGTGAGGCGAAGGTTGTAAATGTTGCGGGTATTTTGGTATCCCGCGTACTGCCGCCAGCCGTAGCCGATCAACGCGAAGATGAAGCCGTACAGATATGTGGCCCCAACGACGGCGACGGTGAACAGTTGCTTGGCGATGTTGTAGCCCAGGATCGCGAGGCCGCTGAGGACCGAACCGCCCATCTTGAGCCGCTGCGAAAACGGCATCATGACCCGGGCGCCAGGAAGCATCATCTCCAGATCGTCTTTCGGAATGTCCCGGAAGAACTTCAGAAATACATCGGCCGTATCCACTTCCTGCGGCACTCGGGCGGTGGGGTTCATCTTCACGATGATGACGAACCGCAAGTAGAGGTCAAGCATGACCTCCTGTCGTCGCCAATAGGTCCAGATGCGGCGCACGAACCGCTGGACCTTCCCCTCGCCGCGGACGTAGACGCGCAGCCGTTCGAAGATGGAGAGATCGACGTCCATGTTGATGCCGACGTCGCTTGCCTTGTCCAAGGCTTTCTTCAGGTCCTCAAGCCCCAGTTCCTTGAAGTTCGCCTTCCGCATGAGTTCGTCGAACCGGCGAAACAGTTCCTCAAGCTTGCTTTCCCGAACCTCCGGCGGATCGATGGCCACCGCGGCGGTCACTGCCTCGGGGTCGAACGGCGCGTAGTTGTCCTTGATCTCTTCGAGCAGTTCGTAGTACTGGAAGTGAAAAGTCGCAGTGAGTATCTCGCAGAAGCGGCGAAACTGATCCGCCGAGGCGGGTTCCATTCCGACATCGGTCGCAAGCAAGCGAATGAGGTCGCTCTTGCGAATCGGGATGTAGTGCTCGCGGTCGACGAGATCGGCCATGGCGGTTCCTCCGCGGGGTGTCCGTTCCGGTTGCTGTTGTAAGACCCCCGCCCCTTCTCCGCAAGCCGAGCCATGCTGCGAGGGCATTTGGACTCTGGGAATGAAGCAGATCGCCTATCCGCCATGACCTTCCCGGCTGCTGGGCGCGTTCAGCACTTTGCCGCGCCGTTCACTGGGTCCAGGGCGTGCCGCGGCCCCATGCGGGACGATCGACTCCGCCTCGCCACATTCCGTTGCGTTGCGGCTTTTGCCTCGGTACATTGCAGCGATTCCCAGTAGATGTTCCTGGTACTCGACGTTCAATGAACGCACCCCTTTACCCGCCCGCGCCGAAAAATGTGCCTTCGGATCTCGCGGAGTTTTCGAAAGACTTCCTGGACCAGGCTTCGCGCGTCGAATCGCTGCTGCGCGTTTTCGTGTGGAGCTATCTAAGCACGCTGTTCGTTTCCCTCCTGGCATTCCTCGTCTTCCTGGTGATGACCTTGTTTTCCGCGAGCGCAGGCTCGGCCGGAGTGATCGCCTGGGCTCCGCTCGCGTTGCTCTTCTTCCTGCTGACGCTCTACATGGCGAAGAGCCTGTTCGTGAAGACGGAGCCGACCAAGGACTATTACGTCGAGTTGAAGAAGAAGGATGAGCCGCGCCTTTTCGCGTTCATCGAGAAGCTGTGCGAAGAAGTCGATTCGCCGATGCCCGACCGCGTCTACTTCTCGCATGACGTCAATGCGGCCATCATGACCGAAGCGTCGTTCTGGAACCTATTCGCAAATCCGCAGAAGGATTTGCTCGTCGGCCTGGGGTTGGTCAACGTCATCAATCTTTCGGAGTTCAAGGCGGTCCTGGCCCATGAGTTCGGCCACATCACCCAGTCCGAAATGCGCAAGCTCCGCATGTTCGTCATGCACGCCTTCATCGTGATCGAAAACATGATTCATGGCGAGGACGGCTTCGATCGGGCGATCAAAGCCTGGTCGCATATCCATGTCCTCGGCTGGCCGGCATGGATTTTTCGCGGGATCGCATGGTGCCTGCATCGCTACATGGGCCTGCTCGCCGACGCCATCTTCAAGGCCCAGGCGAAGATGAAGCATGAGATGGAATACCACGCCGATCTCGTGGCCGTCCGCGCGGCGGGCAGCGATGCCATTGTGCACGGCCTGCAGCGCGCGGTCCTCGGCGATGCTTGCTTGCAGCTTGCGATCAGCGATTTGGGAGCTTCGCTCGACGACAATCTGTGCACGAGCAACCTTTTCTTTCATCAACACCACGCCGCGGCCTTCGTGCGCCGCAAGAAGCGCGATCCGAATTTCGGCGACCCGCCCGCGTTACCGGAGAATCCCCGCGAGAGTTCGCAGGTCTTCCAGCCCGAAGACGAGGACATGGCGGACATGTATGCGGGGCATCCCAGCAACTTCGATCGCGAGGAGAGCGCCAAGCGGCAATACGTCCGCAGCGATTTGGACGAGCGATCCCCCTGGCTGCTGTTCGATAACGCCCCGAAGCTGCGCGAAGCGGCCACCTATCGCTTCTACCGCCATGTGGTCGGCCTCAAGCACGGCTTCGAGATGGCGAAACCGGCCGTGGTGCAAAGGCATATCGACGAAGAACGGGCGGCCTGCACCTTCGATCCGAAGTATGCGGGTTACTACGACGGCCGACTTTTGAGCGCCATCGACATTCGAACGATCTTCGTCGAATGCGCTCAGATCAAGAACGCTGAATACATCGGCAAGCCTGCCAAATTGCTGGAACAGCGGCGGGAAATCTACGGCGTGGAGCTTCGCCACCGCGCCCAATTGTTCCTTCACCGCATCGACGAACGCGAGGATCTGGACGCTTACGACCGCGGTTTGATGAAGCCGAAACGCGGCAAAAAGATCCCCTTCCGCGGCACGCATCATCCGCTCAAGAAGGCGAAGAAGCTGATGGCCATGGTGCAGGCAGAACTCGACGACGATTTCGCCTGGATGACCAAGGTGGATCAGGAAGTCTTCGAGATGCACTATCGGCTCGCGCTGCGCACCGACATGGCGTTCGCGGAGGAACTGTTCAGCCGATACGAGTTCCATCTCGAACTGGTCCGCATCTGGCGAAAGATCGCCGACGTTTCCGGCCACATGGAGATCGCATCGCACATCCTATCGACGCTGGACCCGAACTCGCCGATCGACAACGACTTGTTCGGCGCGCTGGTGGACATGTTCTACTACGCGCATCAGGAGGCGACGGTGGGCCTCGAGTGGGCGGAAGACATTTCGATTCCGAAGCTCGTGAACGTCGAAATGGCCGGCTCGCTCCGCGACTACTTGCTGCCGGAGAAACTGGTCAAACGCATCTCCTGGATGGCTTCGACGATTAAGAATAAATGGGTAATGAGGTTCGGATCGCAATTCCGCTTCATGCGACGCCGCGGGCTGCGGCTGCACTTCAAAAGCATGGGCGGCATTTTGACCTTGCAAGAGACGATTGTGGCGACTGCCGAGAAGAAGTACGGAATCGCCCCTGCCGAGTTGCCCGCGTCCGTCGTTGCCGCGTCCGTCGTTGCCGCGGCCGGCAAGGCCCCTCCGCCGCTCCCCGCACCGCCGCCGTTGCCGAACCGGTAGAGCGCGGCCGTCTATCCGCCAGTTCGCGGATCGGTCCCGACTTCCTCATTCGTCGAAAAAATCCGCTGCAACGCTTCGACTTTCTTCTCGAAACCGGCAAGCTCGAACTCTCGTTGCTCGCGTCGAGCTTGATTCCATGCGGCCTCATCGTCCGGCGTCAGGCCCCACGCGAGACTGCCGCTCATCCTTCGAATTTCCGAAATCACAGTCCGGACAGATACTCGACCAAATCGCGTAGTTCGCGTTTGCTCATCTTCTTGATGAGGTCAGCGGGCATGGCGGAGGGGCCGCGCGAGCTTTCCTCGATTTGAGCCTTGGGGAAGACCAATGTCTGGCCTTCGGCGTTCATGAGGCGGACTTCCTTGCCGTCGTCGCTCTTGAGGATGCCGGTCTTGGTTTGGCCGTTGGCGAGCGTGACGACGACCGACTCGTAACCCTTCGCGATCTGCTTGTTGGGATCGACGAGCGATTCGAGGATGTAGTCGCGTTTGCTGCGTTTGCTGAGGCCGGTAAGGTCGGGGCCGACTTCGCCGCCCAGGCCTTGCACCTTGTGGCAGCGCAGGCACGAAAGCTCCGCCTTATCCAGGAAGAGCCGACGCCCCGCTTCGGCATCGCCGCCCGCAATTGCCTCGCGGAAAGCGGCGAGATGGTCCGTCTTCAGTCGTGAGCTCTCATAGGCATCGACCTTCGACTTGAGTGGGCCGCCCCGAGCGGTTGCCGCTTCGAGCAGATCAAGCTGCACTTCGGCCGGGACCTGTCCTTCGGTCAGCTTGTCGAGCCACTTGCCTAGCAATTGGTCCGGTTCGGGCGCCTTGTAGGTGGCGAGCAACGCGAATGCGCCTTGCTTCTCGGCCACTTCCCCCTTGTCGAGCACCTCGGCGAGTTTGCCGGCCGCGTCGGCAGGGTTCGCCTTCGCAAGCAGGAGTCGCCGGCCCTGATGACGCAGACGGGCATCCGCATCCTTCAGCGTCAGTTCGGCGGATTGCTGGATCTGCGGGTCCTTCAGCGATTCGAGGGCCTGCAACGTCGCGAGACGTACTTCAACGGGACGCTTGACGTCCGACACCAGCGTACGCAGAGCCGGCAGGATTTCCTTGATGCCATGCTTGGCGGCCAGCTTCGCGCCTTCGGTTCGGATCGCATCGCTCGAAGTCATGATCGAAGCGAGCGAGACGCGGACCGCGTCCGCGGCATCCTCGGCGGGGCGTTGCGGCAGCGGTCGCCAAAGGCCAACGACGGGATCGCGGCCCGAAGGCTTCTCCCATTGTGCAAGCAACTTCAACGCGTCGATGCGGACTTTCTCCGGAGCGTTTGCTTGACCCGCATATTGCGCCAGGGCCAACGCATCCGACTTCTGACCAAGTCGGAAATGAGCCGCCGCGGCGCGGAAGTCGAATGCCTCGCGCGTTTCCTTGGGCGCCGGAGCGCCGCCGCCGATCGGGCGATTCAGCATCGCGGCCAGCTTCGGCATCGCTTCGGGAATCGGCTGGTCGTAAATCGCTCGGGCCGCCTCCGCGACGACCCGGGGTTCCACGTCGTTGAGGAACCGAGCCACCTCCGGCGATGCCCGACGACGCAAGGCCAACAGCGCGGCCAAACGGACGGCGGGAAGGGCATCAGTCGCCGCCTGTTCGATCGCCTTGGCATCGAGACTTGCGAGCGCCATCACGCCGGCGTGGCGGAGATACGGGTCGTTGTCGGCATTCGCCTTCAGCATCTCGACGATCGCGGGGACCGCATCGCCGGCGTCCACTTTCGCGAGGGCCATGGCGGCGAAGAAGCGGACGCGCGGAGCGTCGTCTTTGAGGAGAGCCGTCAGTTTGCCGGCCAAGCCCGTTGCCTTGCTGTCGCCAAGAATCTTGGCCGCCTGTCCGCGGACCTCAGCATCCTTATCGGCAAGCAATGCGGGCAACGTTTCCAACGCCTTCGCACTCTTTCGGCCAATCTGCCCGAGTCCCCAGATGGCATGAAGGCGAGCAAGTTGTTCGGTCCCTTCGCTCTTGCCCGCGGTGGCCGCCGCCTTCTGCAGATCGCTGACTGCACTCTGATCAGCCAGCGCGAACTGAGCTTCAAGGCGGACACGCATGTCGGCATGCGAAAGCAACGTGACGAGTTCGTCCGCCTTGCGGCTCGCCATGCCGTCGGCGAGAAGTTTCTTCACTTCAGCGACGCGCGATTCCTTCGCTTTGTCGGCATCGCCGACACGGAAGATGCGTCCCTTGCCCGGTAGCCCCCAGCCTTCGGTCCAATCGAGCACGTAAAACGCGCCGTCCGGCCCAAAGTCCGCATCGGTGGCAAGGACGGACCAGACGAAGTTGTGCCGGCCGGTCACTTCGAACGAAGCCCCTTTGGCCTTGAGCGCGAAGGCATGCACGCCCGAACCGCCGCTGCCGCCTCGGAAATCGCAGAGGAAGAAGTGGTCGGCGTATTTCTCGGCAAGCTGCGTGACGCCTGGTTCATAGGTCAGCCCCGAGGGGCCGTTGCCGACGTGTTCCAGCGGCGGCAGATGGCTGGCGGGTTGATTCGCATGCTGCTTGTGCCAAATCTTCTCCGCATTCCAGGGCCCGAGCTTCGGCAGATACTGGTAGCCGATGCGCCAACCCGAATCGCCCCCTTCGACGAGATGGACCCAGCGAGCCTGATCGCCGCCGTCGGCATTGTTGTCGCCGGTGAAGAGGTTGCCGTACTTGTCGAACGCCAGTTCCTGCGGGTTCCGCAGGCCGACGTGGACCATCTCGAGATTGGCTCCGTCAGGATCGCTACGGAGCACCGCGCCGTGATGCGGGTTAAAGAGCCGTTTGCCTTCTTTGGTCAGCACATTGAACCCGCGGTCGCCGATCGAGAAATAGATTTTGCCGTCCGGCCCCATGATGACGCCGTGCGAATCATGGCCGAGGAACGACACATGCACGCCGTAGCCGCGGCTGAGCGATTCCTTTTTGTCGGCCACGCCCTTTCCCTTGGTGTCTTCAAGCAGCCAGAAATCGGGGATGTTGGCGTACCACACCTTGCTGCCGCGCGCGAGGAGACCGGAGGCGAGGCCGTCTTCCGGCTTGTTGAACCCGGTCGCGAAGATGGTCGATTGATCCGCCTTGCCGTCGCCATCGGTATCCACGATGCGGCGAACGCGGTCGTCGGCTCCGCCGTACTTTTCATACACCTTGAACTTCTTGTAAAACGCGATGCGATCTTCGACCGTGGTCGCGGCGAGGTCGTCGTCGAGCCAATCCATGTGGCCGCGATTATCGGTCACGCCGTTGTGCAGGCGAAACGTCTCGGCCACATAGAAGCGGCCCTGATGATCGATGGTAAACGCCACGGGATTCGCGAGCATGGGCTCGGCAGCGAAGAGTTCCGCCTTGAGTTCCTTCGGAACGGTCATTCGCTTGATCGACTTCAGCGGATCATCGCTCGCATTCGCGATCTTCTTGGCGTAGGGATCGCCCAGACCATCCGCGAAGAGAAGCGGAATGCCGGCAAACAGTACGGCGAAGATCGCCGCGAGAAGCAAAACACGTCGAAACATGGCGGAACCTACGGGTGGGATGCGGAAATTGGTTCCCTCATTGTAGGGACTGCATGCTGGTATTGATCGCCGGCTTTGCTGGCCCGCCTTGCACGTATCGTCATCGCGTCGCACAATATCCGCAGCCCGTCGGTCATTTCTTTTCGCCTGCGAGGCTTGGGCGGCTTGCTGCATACGCAGCCCCGAACGAACAAGGCCCGCCGGGGCCGGCGGACCTTGTTCGTTTCTCGTACCGCTTCGCGAACTACGGGGCTACGGTTCCTTCAAGGACGATCGTGGCCGTCTCGTTCGCCATGTCGGTTCGCAGCACCAGCGTCTTGTTCATGTCGCCGGCGGCCCGCGGTTGGATGCGGAGGTCGAGGATGTGGGTGGTCGAAGCGTTTTCGCTGTTGACCTCCAGCGTCACGCCGTCGCCGGCGCCGTCGACGCCCGTGATGCGGAACGGCGTTGATCCGCTCACTACGATTTTTTTGCCGAGCATCTCGCCGACCTTCATGCCGGCGAGGTTGATCGGGTTCGGAGCCACAGTGATCGATGCACGCACATTGCCGGAGACGTTGAACGTCAGCACGGGCGACGAAGGGTCGTTCGTCTTCAGGATCACTTCTTGCTTGAAGGGGCCAGGCGCGGCCGTCGGCTTCAGGGTCGCGGTGATGCGGTAGCCCTTGGTGGGGAAAGTCGCGACCTTGCGAGGCAGTTCTTCGACCTTGAGATCGAACGGGCTGCCTGCGCTTTTCACGATCTCGGTGATGCGCCAGTCGAAGTTGCCGGCGTATTCCACGTCGATCGGACGAGACGCGCTTTGACCGCGGTTGACGAGACCGAAGTCGATTTCGCCGGGGTTGAAGACGACGTCCGTGCGGGCATTGGCGGATACCACGAGGCTCGCGGTGGAGACGAACTGCGGGCCGACGGTGACGTAGATGGTGACGGTCTTCTGTCCGCTGAAGCGGGTGCCGTCCATGTTGATGTGGACGAAGCCGGTGTCGCCGGGTTGGATGACGTTCGATGACTTGGTGGCGGTGACGCATCCGCAGGAAACGCGGAGATTGGTGATCTCGAGCGGCACCTTGTAGATATTGGTGATCTTGAAGCTGTGCTTCAGCTGGGCCCCGCGCGGGACGACGCCGAAGTCGTGGCTTGTCTCGTTGCTGAAGAGCTTATTCGCCCACGCGGCCTGTTGGGCGAACGCGGGAGCGACGATGAAACCGGACAGCATCAACGCAAAAACCGCCTTGCGCATGGATCTTCCCTTTCCAGGCGGAGGCCCTGTTATGGGCTATTCGCCAACACGGGCTGAAGGCCCCGATCCTTCCAAGTCAGGTGCATTCTAACCTTCCCCCTCGACTCGGGAAAGGCGGGTTGGGGCGATCCAAGCAAGCTTCCCGCCTTGCCTAGAACCGAAAACTCCGAAGAGATTCCCCAGGCTCTAAATCGGCAGTTCAGGCTGTGCGGTTGAGCGAGTTTGTTCCGACAAGGGGAAGAGGCCGAAGAAAGCGAAAATCGGGGACGTGCGGAAGATAGGGGGCTGTGATCGCAAGACTGGCTGCGCAGGAGCGAAGCGGGCAATGTCGAGCGCGATTTTGCGAACCGTTGTTGGGTCGCCTTACCTATCCCCCGTCCTTCCAGTCGGCATGATTGCTGCTGACGGACTTGTTGCCATCAAGGGGTTTGCTCATGCGGATTCAAGTCAGCTCCGATATTTCGCTTTCCTTCGAAAAGCCGACGGCTGTCGTGTTCATGCTCTATTTGCATCCTGAAATCGCATTCGAAAGCCGCGGAACGGAAAGGCTTACGGTAGAGCCGAAGGTTCCTATGTCCGAGTATCGGGACGTTTACGGGCCCGAACGAATCGGACGGCGCTCGAAGGCTATCGCGAGCGCGTTGGCGTATGCCGGGATTACATGCACGACTTTGCCGAATGGGCCGATTCCGCTGGTCGCGCCGCGAAGTCGGGTCGTGTGCAACGTGTGTCGCCCGCGGCTTGGTCGCCGCAATACATGGGGGCGTCTCGCCGTAGTTGGTTTCGTGCTCGTCCGATGAAAAAGGAGTTGGCCGGCGAGGTGAAGCGCATCACGGATCGGAGCGGGAATGAAAAGTCTGCGTTTAGCGCCGATGGGCGCCGTCTTCCCCAAGATCCCCTGCTGCCGTTGCGCGGACAATGTGCGGAGTTGGGACCGCATCGCGGGCAAGACCTACTGCCCCCACTGCCTGGAAGAACTCATCCTGGGGGACGCCCCGCCGATCGCGGAACGTCCCGAGAAACGCCGCTGCTCGATTTGCCGGGCGCCGGGGACCGTTCGCTACCTCACCTTCCCGCTCCGCTCGCGCCGCCCGATCGAAGTGGACCTCTGCGGCGAGCACATCCGCGAGCTGGTCAGCCGCCGACTTGGGCCGAAAGCCTTCGGCCGCCTCCGCAAGCAGCTTTCGCATGTGCAGATTCAGACAAACGAAATCTTCCTGCTGCACGAAGCCTTCTACGACGGCAACGGCCAAGCCCTGCAACCGACGCCGGAGGAGCTTTAGAAGGTAGTCCTCACGCTCCGCCTATGTAGCCCTCTCGCTCCGCGAGAGGTAAGCGGATGAATGCCACGCCGCCGCATGACGCACTTCCGCTTACCTCTCGCGGAGCGAGAGGGCTACATAGGAACGCCGAGCCGCTACTTGATCGGCGAATAATCGGTCGCCTTCATGAAGGTGGACTTCACGCCCCCCTTGGGCTCGGTGAGCGATCCGCCGGCTTTTTCTTCGGACGCTTTGCGCGCGGCGATCCAGTTCGGATCCTGGCGGAACGCATCGAAAGACTGCTTCGCGGCGTCCTGGCTCTTATGAGCGAGGATGTAAACAAGGAAGTTTTCCGGAGCCCCCTTTTGGCCCGCAGTCGGCGTCCAGTAGGCGAGGTTCGTCATGCCGTGCTTCTCGAAGAGCTTGACCGTGTGATCGCGGAAGCGCGCGTTGAGGTGGTCGAGGTTCCCCTTCGTGGCCACGTATTCGCGCAGTTCGAAGACGCGTTCGCCAGCGCTGCCCGGCTTGGGGATCGGGGAGTAGTCGGTTGCTTGCATGAGATACGATTGGACCTTCGAGACGATCGGCCCTTTCGCCTCGGTTTCCTTCTTCACCTTCGCCCATTCGGCATCCGCTTGAAACGCCTTCCATGCGGCCTGGCGAGCCTCGACTGTCGGGTAAGAGAGAACATAGATGAGCTTGTTTTCCTTGTTCTCCACGGGCGTCCAATAGCCGACGTTAGTCATGCCGTGCTTCTCGAAAAGCTTCAGCGTGTGGTCGCGGAAGCGGGCGTGCAGATCGTCGAGCCGGCCTTCCGGCGACCAGTAGATCCGCATTTCGTAAACGCCCGGCGAACTGTTTTGGGCCGAGGCGAAGGGAATCACGGCGGAGGCGGCGAGCGTCAACATGATGGCAACCAGGCGGGACATCGATTCGTTCTCCAAAGGGCGGATAAAGCAACGCAAGCATCGATGTTCCGCCGACGACCGAGGCGGGTCAAGCGAAAACGTGGAGTGTTCGCCCGAGCTCAACTCAAGATGCCGCGGACGATGTCGCCGTAGAGGTCAGACAGGCGATAGTCGCGGCCCTGAAAGCGGTAGGTAAGGCGGGTGTGATCAATGCCGAGCAGATGCAGGATGGTCGCTTGCAGATCGTGGATGTGGACCGGATTCTCGACGATGTTGTAGCTGTAATCGTCGGTCGTTCCCCACGCGGTTCCGCCGCGCACGCCGCCGCCCGCGAGCCACGACGAAAAGCAGCGGCCATGGTGATCGCGGCCATAGTTCGGTTGATTGCCGCCCTGGCCGTAGACCGTTCGGCCGAACTCGCCTGTCCACACGATGAGGGTATCGTCGAACAGGCCGACGCGTTTCAGATCGCGGATGAGGGCAGCCTGCGGCTGGTCGATGTCCATGCACTGCTTCGGCAGATTCTCCGGCAACCCGCCATGGTTGTCCCAGCCGCGGTGATAAAGCTGCACGAAGCGCACGCCGCGCTCGGCCAATCGGCGAGCGAGCAAGCAGTTGGCGGCGAACGAACCGGGTCGTCGCGATTCGGGGCCGTACATCTCGAAGACGTGGTTCGGTTCCCGCGACAGGTCGGTCAGTTCCGGCACCGACGCCTGCATCCGGAAACTCATCTCGTACTGAGCGATGCGAGTCGCAATCTCCGGATCGCCCGCTTCGCGCAGCTTCATCTCGTTGAGCCGTGCCAATCCGTCGAGCATTTGACGACGCAGATCGCGGTCCAGCCCGGGCGGATCGTTGAGGAAGAGGACCGGATCCCCCTGGCTGCGAAGCTTCACGCCCTGATAGCTCGAAGGCAAGAAGCCGGCTCCCCACAGGCGATCGAGCAAACCCTGGTTCGAGTCCTTCCCCGAGCCGTGCGAAATCATGACGACGAACGCCGGTAGATCGCGGTTCTCCGATCCGAGCCCGTAGCTCAGCCACGATCCCATCGAAGGCCGGCCCGGCTGCTGCGAACCCGTCTGGATAAAAGTGATGGCCGGATCGTGGTTGATCGCCTCGGTGTGCATCGAGCGAATGAGGCAGATATCGTCAATGACCCCCGCGGTGTGCGGCAACAGGTTGCTGACGTAGGTTCCGTTCTTCCCATGCCGCGAGAAGTCGAACCGCGATGCGATGACCGGAAAGCTGCTCTGCCCCGACGTCATCCCCGTGAGCCGTTGCCCCATGCGGATCGCGGCGGGCAGCTCGGAGCCGTGCCGTTCGCGAAGGCGCGGCTTGTGGTCGAACATCTCAATCTGCGACGGCCCGCCCGATTGAAACAGGCAGATGACGCGTTTGACCTTCGCCGGAAAATGCGGCACGCCATTCAACCCGCCAAGAGGCGGAGCATCAGCCTTCGCATCCTCCGCGAGCATCGACGCAAGGGCAGCCGTGCCGATCCCCGCCGCCGTTTGGCCGAAGAAATGACGACGCGTGAGAAACGAGGCGGCTTCGCGGAGAGGATGCATGGAAGAGAACCTTCAGCCGGGCGGAGAAAGCTCTCCCACTATAAGGCCTGGGCGTGGCCCATGTCGAGCATCGCGGCCGGGGCAATTGCCGTTTGTTGACGGCGAATCGTGAAGATTTGCGAAATCGTTCGGGAAACCACCAACTCAGTGGTTTTAAGCATTCTCGCACGGCGCGGTCGGCGAAAAAGACCGTGGTATGTCGGCTGGTTCAGAGAAAAATCGTTTTCCGCTCTTGCGGTGAACGGAAAGCCAGTCCTACA
>JAIEPT010000195.1 GCA_019748295.1 Gemmataceae bacterium
ATCTTCGCTGCGCTCGGCCAAAAGGATCTTGTCGGCGTTGGTGAGTCGGCCGCGCCGGCCTTTGCGGGAGAGTTCGCTTTTGCAGCCGCCCTGCTGCTTTTCGTGCTGCCGTTTTTCTTCGGCGCGGACGGAGAAAGGCTCATCGATTTTGGCGGGAGTCGAAGAGCCGGGGCCGCCCGGAAGCTCGCCCAGTTTTCGTTGGAGTTCCTCGATACGTTGGCGTGCGGCCTCGAGTTGCCGCTCTTGGACGTCGAGTTGCCGCTGCTGCGTGACGAGGAGTTCGATGAAGCGGTGAGGGTCGATGCGCCCTTGCCGCAGGTCCTCTTTGAGTTGCTCGATGGCGTCCATGCCGACAGCATATGCAAACGCCCGCGCCCCAGCTGCGCCAACTTTCCCAAAATCAGCCGCATAGAATGGACAGCTACCAGTCCACGCTATATAGTTTCGTCATTGGTGACATCCTCCTTGATGTTCATCGTGTACGATTAACGGATCGCATCCTACCCATTTTCAAGAATACCGTCAAATGTTTCTTGAGTAGCCGCGATTCGTCGCCGACAACAACTTTAGGGGTGCAACTTTCTCCCAGCCACTTTCGACCCTAAAGTTGTTGTCGGCAACTTTGCCAACACCCGCGAGTTCGGTCCTAGAACTCATCCGTGTTACCTTCATACACCTTCGCCGCACCGACCTTATCCGCACAGTCCTCCAGCGTGATTGGACAATTTTTCCAACGGCTCAGCCCCCATTAGCGCGACATACAGCTTGGGACCGGCGGGTGGCTCGTGGCTGGCCGGTAACGCTGGCCAGACCTTCTTCGACGTGGTGGAAGTAGGCGGCGGGGTTTTCGGCGGGGCCACATCGTTCGTGTTCATTGGATACATTGGTCAGGGCGGCTCGTTCGTCGCTGGACTAGGGGTTGTCCGTGGCGATTTTCGCGTCTTGGGCACCGGCGGGGCTTTCGCGGCTGGTGATGCAACGGTTGGTAGCCGCATTCTTTTTTCCGTTACAACGGTCGGTGTGTGGGGCAGTGGTGTTGCGTTCAACACCGAAATCGCAGAGCAGACGCCCACAGCCAACGGCAGCTATGCTAACGGCTCTGCTTCCATCGCAGAGAAGCACACGGTTGGTATTACGGGCATAGGCTTGTGGTCGGCTGGGTCGGCCATGAACACCGAGCGGCACGAGGTCTCGGTCCCGGCGGTTGGCTGCTGGTCGTCTGGAAGGGCCGTCATCGCCATTGGGTCTATTCCTGTGGGCGGTGCTGGTGCCAACCACCGCGTAGTGGACGGCCCAAATGTGCTTGCAGTAGCCACCATTCCTGTTGAAGTCCTCGCAGTCGCAGGTCGGCTTCAGCCTGAAGTACACCCGGTACTCGTGGTCCGGCCTGCTCTCCGACCGCACCAGATAGGAACGGTCGTCTTCGGCGACATCGCCGCGCTGGGCGATCAGAATGCCTTTTCTTTCCCGTTTGTCCACGGATCTGCTCCGATCAGTTTGGCCCCAAAGCAGAAAACGGACTGACAGATCGGTCCACCGACAGCGGTGGCCGACGACTTCCTCGTCCGTTACGTTTGCTGGGGTCTGATCGGCAGATCTGAAGAGGTGCTACCGTTCTGACTTGGTTCTTCTGGTCGCCCAGACGGCCTTCTACGGCTGTATCACGGACTGGTCTCCATCGGGTGCTACCCGCGAGCGGGAGCGTACTTGGGCTTCGGTTTCGGAGCGGCCTGCGTGGAGGGCGTTCTGATCGGGATGACGTTTGGGGCGGCTTCGGCCTCGACCTTCTTCGGTTCGACGGCTAGAGTCGCGGGGTCAGCGCCGTCCGAGTATAGGGACTTGATCAGCGGTACGCAGGACTCGGGGAACCCCGGCATCGTGGCGGCTTTCGGGTTGACCCGCCAGACGACATCTCTCTTGTTGACCTTCTGCTCCTCGAAGAGATGGGTTTGCCCGCCGCTGTAGAGCACGTTGTTGATGGCCCCGCGAGTAACCTTCGCCATCTTGCTGATCTCGCGGATCGACCGCCACTCGTTGCCCTTCGACAGCAACACGTGGATTATCTTTTCGTAGTTGAGGACGACGGGATCGTGGGACACGAACGCGCGTTCGGGTGCGGGCTTCCCGTTGCTGCTGGGGTCGAGCAGGATGCCTTGGATGACGGTGACGAACTCGGGGTCTTGGGCGAGTGCCTCGCGGATCGCCTTCATGGCGGTGACGCGGGCTTCGAGGATCTGGATGTTCTTGTCGAACTGTTCGACGACGCGATTGGCCATGACCGTCCCTGCCCAGAACTCCTCAAGCTGCCCGACGCGGTGGTAGGTACTGGTTTATTCGAGGTGCGAGGGTAGGACAAGCGTGGCGTGTGGGGCAAACTGGACGGTGGCGCGTACCCCATGGCCCACACGCCAGCCGAGCCGTTTCATTGCAGGCGTGTGGGTTTTTGGGCAAAAGCCGGTTTATGGGCACAGCCGTTGGCGGCTCATATTGGAATGAAACGATACCTTTGCGGCCAATCTTCGGGCATGCCGCACTCAAGCAAGATGCGAATGTCTTCCATCGCCGAACCAATGGTGATATCGGTCCTGACGATCACGACTCTCGGAACCGGCTTGATTTGGCTACCCAACGCATTGATCGCAAGGATCATGCTGCGACGATCGTGGGTGAGCACAACCCTGCCTTGCGACGCTGCCCATTCCGGAAGGACTACATCGGGGACGGCATCAAGACCGACCTCAATCGCTCGAACGACGTCCACTGTCGGCCAAGCACGCTGCAGTCCTTGCACGATGGCATCATTGAAATTGTGATCGGCAAGGATCGGCATCATGTCGAAAGCCGCCGGGCGTTCTTGATGTCGCGGAGACGTTGCTGAGCCCGGACCGCCTCGGGATGTGCCGCTTGGTATTCCTGCCGCAGGGCGTCTGCTTCTTCATCGCACTGCCGAAGATAGTTTTGCATTTCCGAGCGACGAGTCGAGAAATACGAAACCACCGCGACGATGTCGCTCAAAGCGACTCCAGGATAGTTCTCGCAAATCTCTTCCGGAGAATGACCCCTCGAGAACTCGCTGAGAACCAATTCCAACAGCATGCGGGGCGGGCCGACGCGGTAGATGCCGGCAGGTTCTTCGCGAATCGGAAGGCTTGAGACTTCCAAATACAGCGTCGCCATGTGCTCCGCCTATCTACTTCATGAGAATGGTCTGTTCCCGGTCAGGGCCGACGGACACGATCGAGACGGGTTTGCCGACCAGTTCGCTGACCCGATCGATGTATTGTCGCGCATGTTTGGGCAAATCTCCAGGGCGACGGATGCGAGACACGTCGCTCGTCCAGCCGGGGACCGTTTCGTAGATCGGCTTGCAACGCTCCAGCAGATAGGCGTCGGCCGGGAAATCGGTGATCCGCTGACCTTCCAATTCGTAGGCCACGCAGATGTTTACGTTGGGAACGACGCTGAGCACAT
The DNA here is from genome assembly GCA_019748295.1 of Gemmataceae bacterium. GTDB lineage: Bacteria > Planctomycetota > Planctomycetia > Gemmatales > Gemmataceae > JAIEPT01. The sequence goes on from JAIEPT010000195.1 coordinate 3,472, forward strand.
CGAGCAGCATCAGCGATAGTTCATCCACGCCGCCGAGCCGGGCGGTGTGCTTCACCGCGACCGCATCGAACCAGCCGCAGCGGCGCGGCCGGCCGGTGACGGTGCCGTATTCGCGGCCCGTCTTACGAATTGTTTCGCCCAGGCCGGTCGGGCCGTCGCTCAGTTCCGTGGGAAACGGGCCATGGCCCACGCGAGTCGTATACGCCTTGATGACGCCGATGATCCGGTCGAGGTTCCGCGACGGCACGCCTGAACCGGACCAGATGCCCGTCGTCGAAGTGTTGGAACTGGTGACGAACGGATAGGTGCCGTGATCGACGTCGAGCAAGCTCCCCTGGGCGGCCTCGAAGAGCAGGTTCTTGCCCGCGGCGAGAGCCTCATGGAGGTACTTCGTCGTATCCGCAACGTATGGCTTCATGATCTCGGCGTAGCCGAGGTATTCGTCGCACAGCGCGTCGGCATCGAACTGCTTCGCGGTCGCCGAGAGGGCGCGGAAGATGAGGTTTTTGCGCGGGACGATGGTGCGGAGGCGTTGGCGGAGAAACTCGGGATGGAGCAAATCGCCAACGCGGATGCCATTCGTGCGGCCAACTTTGTCGGCATAGCAGGGCCCGATGCCGCGTCCGGTGGTGCCGATCGCGGCTCCGGAGCCTTCGTCCCCCAGCGTCTCTTCTTCCATGTGGTAAGGGAAGATCAGGTGGGCGTGGTTGGAAAGGATCAGGTTCTTCGGATCGATCGGGATGCCGGCTTGGCGGAGGCTCGCGACCTCTTCCATGAATCGCGTGGGATTGACGACGACGCCGTTGCCGATGACGGCCGTCATGTGGGGGGACAGGATGCCGGTGGGGAGCAGCGAAAGCTTGTAGGTTTTGCCGTCGCGGACGACCGTGTGCCCCGCGTTGGCGCCGCCGTTGTAGCGGACGACGACGTGGTGATTCTCGGTGAGAATATCGACGATTTTGCCTTTGGCCTCGTCGCCCCACTGGAGGCCGACGACGGAAGTGGAGGCCATGGGAGTATGCCTGGGCTAAGCCCGCTGACGACAAAAAAATTGCCCGCGCCGCCAATGGCGCCGGGCTGACAAGGACCGGCGCAGGGCCGTTCCAGGGATCAACTTAGCGGTTCGATTGATGCATCGTCAAGGGTTAGCCGCGACGCGGAGCGGAGCGCGGACTGCTTGCCATGCCGTCGCATGACTTTTGTCGTGCAAACTTATAACTACCTCGAAAACCCGTTATTTGCCTAGCAACATCCCGAACACGGCGAAGCCGGAGAAAACGAGCCCGAGAACTCCGAACACAATCCCCAAGACCGCCCGGACGTTGCTGGTGGCTCCGCCGTAAGTTCCGGTATCGGCGGGCCGACGGACCAATCCAAGGATGCCGCAGACGATGGCGGCGAGCGCGAAGGGAATGCCGATCAGCGGGATGCAACCGACAAGGCCGGTAAAGAATGCGGCGACCGCCCAGGGGCTGACGTTGAGCGGCAAGATCGCTTGCAAGGAGGGGTCATGCGCGGGCGCCTCGCGGCGACGCGGGGCTCGCTCCGAGAGAGACACGCCGCAGCGGACGCATTGCCGAGCCTGCGGGTCGTTCGGCTCGTCGCATCGCGGACAGTAGATGGGCCGCAGACCGCTGTTCGGCTCGGGCGGGTTGCTCTGGATCGCGTCGCTCATTGGAAGTCCTTTACTTGGTCAGTAGCGAGACATGCAGAATCGAGGTGACGGGCACATACGTCTGGCCTTGCGGCAACTGCAGGAGAACGCCGGAATCATCCACGTCGATCAGCAAACCCTGAAGCGTGATCGGGGAGGCGAGGCGCAGCGTCACGTTCACTTCACGTTTGATCCAGTCGCCCACGACGTCTCTCACGCGATCTCCTCTTCCACAGCCACCGATTCGCGAAACTTCGCATCGGAGATGAGGCTGGGATGCTTGTACTGCTCCAGCGTGCCGCCGGTTCGAGCGAGCCGTTGGCGATCCCATTCCGTCCACGTTCCGGTCGGCAGCACGCAGATGCGGATCGGGCCTAGCCGCTGGCTTTCGCGTTTGGCGGCGTATTCGATGTTCGCTTCGGCCAGCTTCGTCTCGAAGGTCCGAGCCAACCGCATCGTCTGCTCACGGTCGCCAAGGTCGCCGCGTTCGACGAAGAGGCCATAGTAGGGCTGCACGTCGTCCCAACACGGAGCGAGCGAGAAGCAGGTGAGCGACGCGTTGCACTCCCGCAGCGTTTCCGTCATGGCGGCGGACACATGGTACTCGGAGATTTTCTCACCAGTGAGATTGGAAAACAACGATCCTTTGCTCAAAAATTCCACGAGCGGCGTGCGGTGATAGAAACCCGTACAGCGGACGACGTCGAAGATGTTGTACCGGTAAAGCCCGTAGGATGTGGTCGGCAGGATGCAGTAATTACGGCCCGGAACCAGTTCGTGCGGCGAAAGGACCGTGGGTTGCGGCGATTGGATTTCGTCTTCCGGGATGAATTCGAAGAAATGCGTGGTGACGTCGAGGATGCCCGAAGGCGTGCCGTCGGCCACGGGAATCGTCATCCGGCCTTCGGAGGCGATCAGGCCCACGTCGCGGACGGGGGTGTCGCCGTAGTACTGGGGAAAGTGCCGCAAGTAGGCGCCGACGGACCCGCCCATCCAGTTGCCGATGACGCAATCCTGGTTCCAGTAATCCTTGGGATAAAGCGTGCCGGTGCGGCGGACGATCGCTTCGAGTTCTTGCGCGCGTTCGGGATGTTTCTTCGCAATCTTCGGCATCAGCTCATTGCGAACCGCGGCGGGGATGTCGAAGCGCGTGCTGAGCGTTCCGTCATGGATATCGCGGATCAGCGATTCCTTCTCCGCATCGCCCGCTCGCGCCATGCTGACGAGCGTCGAAGGATTGGCGGCCACCACCAGTGCGACCTTGCGGGGTAGACCTAGGCGAAGAGCAACGTAGTACTTGGCCGCGGGGTCTTTCACTCTGCCGACGCAGGCGGGAACGCAGTAAAGCTTGCGGATGAATCGCAACTGCATTTCCGCCGTCAGGCCGGTGACGCTGCCGCAGGGGATGCCGGCTTCGGTGAAGGTCTCCTGCCAATCGCCCGACATCTGCAGGATGGGCCGAAAACGCGAGCCGCGATGATCGCGGAACACGCGGAGGCCCCACAGATTCCAGCCGCGTTTGTAATCGCGGAGGTATGGGTCGGTGACCGGAATGTACTTGCGGGCCGCCGTGGTGCCGCTCGTCAGGGCGAACATGTGCACCTTCGGATCGCCGAGCAGTGCGTTCGTCTCCCCCTTCATGACGCGTTGGATGTAGGGCTCGAAATAGTCGTACGACGCGATCGGCAGTTGCCGGCGATAGTCCGCGAGCGTGCGGATGCCGGCGAAGCCGTGCTTTCTGCCGAAATCGGTGTGGGCGTGATGCGCGAGAATCCGCCGAAGAATCGCGTCCTGCGTTTCCTCCGGCCGATGGGTGGCTTCCTCGAATTGGCGAAGCCGCCGTCGAATGGGAACGGCAGCGATTTTCGCCAGCAGAAAGCGCAGGAGCCAGGTGAACAAGGCGACGGCTCTCCAGTAAGCGTTTAGCGGGGAGCCGCAGGCGACCGGCTCGATGCTGGTCGCCTACGGCTCCCCGCTAAACGGGAAACCATTATTCGCGCGATCAGGACGCCCCGACCAGCTGCGGTTGCGGTTGCGACACCTTCGTCGTCACCGGGCGGCCGAGATACTTGTCGAAGAACTCAAGCACGCGGCGACGGTATTCGCCGTTGGCCTGGTGAATGGCCTGATTGTGCTTCGCCTTGTCCACCAGCCAGAAATCCTTCGGACCTCGCACCAAGTCGTAAAGCGTTTTCGCCATCTCGGGCTTGATGTAGTTGTCGGCTCCGCCGTGAATCATCAGCAGCGGCCGAGAACCGAGCCGGGTCATGGCACGTTCGAGATCGGGATATCGGCAACGGCGTTCCCGTTCGACGACTTCAACCGCTCGTCGGCCGAGGATGCCGTAGTACCAATCGGGAACGAATCGGACCAGCCATTTGCGTGGGGTGTAGATGGACACCCATTGCCGCATGTACGGAACCATCGTCGTGTGGATGGCGAAAACGCCATCGGTCACGAAGCAACGGATATAGGGATCTTCGGCAGCCAGGAAGAGTCCGGCCGATCCGCCTTTGCTTAAACCGAAGAGCCCGATGCCGCGCTTGTCGGCATCCCCGCGAGTCTTCAGATAGGCGATTGCCGTGCGATAATCATCCAGTTCGATGGTGGTGACCCATTGAAGCGGTTCGTAACCTGGAGGAGCCGCGCTTTCCCCTTGCCCGCGTGTTTCGATCGCGAAGATGTCGTAGCCGGCATCGCGAAGGAACTCGGTGTAGGGGACGCAGGCCCAACGGTTCGAACCATATTCGAGGCCGAAGAGGATGACGCCGCGACGGGGGCCGCGGGCTTTGAGGTAGCAGCCATGCAAGTCGGAACCGTCGCGAGCGGCGAGGACGACGTCCTCCGCATCGATCGGCGGTTGACCGCGCGGGATGATGAACAGGGGTTTTTCGGTGAAGATGCGGGCCACCACGCCGACGTATCGGCGGACGGCGGAACGATGGTAGGCGTAAAGCACAAGGAAGATTGCGCCCGGAATCGCGCCCGCAAGAATCCAGTACCAGGACACGGCGGAGAGACCTCGACTCTAAGAGGGCGATGGAGGCATCCTACCCCAATCGGCCGCATATGCGATGCATCGCATCAGCGACGCGTTATTTATATCCAATTTGCCGAAATTGGCGAAGTCGTCTTTGTCCCCCATTCAACGCTGTTCGAATCGCGTCAGGGAGGAGTCGTGCGGAAGGGGAGGATGCTTCAGTGAAGTTTCTTCATTCGAACTCGTTCAGCATCGGATAAACGCTTTGCAAATCTTTGGCCGATAATGGTTCCAACTTTAGAAAACCCCTTTTCGCAAGGACCGGCGAACTGATCGCGCACTCTTTTTCGATCAGGTAGTTTCGGTTGTAACCGTCCCGCTTCCGGTTCACGTCGCTGAGATCGGCTATCGCCAAAGCCTCTTCCCAACGCCGATCGAACCTTGCCATTGATACGCCTCACTCGACCAGTGCCTGCCGAACAGCTCGGTCTCGCTCAGTGGATGCCATGGGCGCCCGCAGTCGTGGCTGCATTTCCGACTCGAGGCGTTGCAGGGATTCGACCTCGACTGCGGATAAAAACGCCGTCAGGCGTTGCCAGTCACCCCCGATGAGTGCCGCCACGGTCGCGAGGCGGAGGCGAACCATATCCAGCAACTCGTCCCGCTGTTTCCGAAGGCGTTCGATGAGCAGCTCTTCCGGAAGCGAATTCTCCGCGGCTGATTTCCATGGCGCCTACCGTATGACCCGCTAAAGCGGGTCACTACGAACTACTGGGCAGACCGACGATCCCATCGGATTCCGTTCCCATTCTCGTTCTCGTTCCCCCCCCCTCCCCCGAAACGAAACTCGCCATACCTATTTTAACGCGTGGCGAGCCGCACCTTGCACTCAAGGTCTGCCGATTTCCCCCAAATTCAAGAAAAACCACCCTCCCACTCCGCTTTTTCGTTTGACAAGGAACCCGCACTTGCCCTTAAATAAGGAGGTCTGCCCCCCCCCGTGTTCCGCCTTCGGCCATCCCCTTCCCCCTCGGCCGAAGGAGCGGCGTGATTGCGTGTTCGCATTGTCGAAGTTTCTCCCCAAGAGAGGCCGATCGACCATGATTCGTCCCACGGTTTCCATCCGGGGAGCGTTGGCTCTTTCCCTTGGCTTCGCATGCGTTACAGCCGGCTACTCCGGGGAAGTGCCCGGTTTCGGCGGCGTCACCAGTCCGCATTCGAACGAAAACGCCCTGCGCAACTTCACGCTGAAGGGGAAAGGCATCCTCCCGGTCGGCCTCGCCGAACCGAAGACGGAAGGCCCGCATCTCCTCTCGGGCTCCATCTACTACATGGTCTTCGAGCGGGATGGCCGGTCAACCGAAGACCCGTGGGGAACGGGCGGCCCACAATTTTCCACCCGGTTCCGCCCCGGCATCGACTTCAACGGCGGCGCTTCCCCCGCGCTCGATACTCAGGCGAAATACCTCTACCTGTACCAGGTCGTCAATCATCAGCGGACCGAACCGCAAATCGAAAGCGCCTCGATCAAACTTCTCGCCGACCTGAGCGACATCACCTCATGGGGCTACTTCCAGGGCCTCGGCTTCGCAACCGACGAAGAAGCCGGCCTACGGCCGATCTCAGCCAACAACAAGCTCGACCCCAACACCTACCGCAGCCCCGCCCCCGCGGTGCCGATCAACAAGTCCCTGCGTCTCGCTCCTATCCCGACGACCCGCGGCGAAAGCGAACCGAACGTCGGAGCGGGGAAGCTCGTCCGCGTTCAATGGGACGCCTTCGACCCGGCCCGCACGCCCGATTACGTCATGCTGCTGGCACGTTCGGACTTTAACGAGCATTCCAGCTTCCGCGCCATCTGGTCCGGCAACAACGCCATCGCGAAAGATGGCCGCAGCACCGTGTTCGGCTTCACGTCGAACCTCCCTCCCAAGCTCGACCAAGCCCGTCTGCGAACGACGCGCGACGAGAGCAAATCGAACGAAGTTTCCATGGCCGGACTTGATGGGAAAGATCCCAAGGCGAGCAAAGACGGCAAAGGAACCAGCGACGGCATCGTCGGCGTCGAAGGGCAAGCGCCAACGCCGTTGCCGGCAGTTCGCATCGGAGATATCGCGCTGGCGTCGATCAGCGACCGCCAAACTCCCGCTGGCCCCGCGCCGTTTCCGCCGTTTTTCCCCCCCGCGGCTTCGACCGGAACAGGGACCGGCGGCGGGAGCGGCATTCCTTTCGTCGGGCAGGCCGCGTCGTCGAATCCGCAGCAACCGTTCGTCGGCGGCGGCGGCGGGTTCGGCAGCGGTTCCTCCGCCGGCTCGACGTCCACGACCACGGCCGCCAATTCCGGCGTGAACATCGGCATCAACATCCGCCAGTCGCAACAACAGCAACAGCAGCAACAACAACAGCAAAGTCAGATGCAGCGGCAAGGCCAACGTCAAGGCGGCGGCCAGCCCCCCGGCAACGTCATTCCCGAACCCGCAACCATCGTCGGCGGCAGCATCGGCCTGATCGCCCTCCTCGGCTCTATGCGACGCCGCCGCGCTGTCGAATTGCAATCTTAACTCAACTCCCAAGCCCAGGGGCGAGCGCAGCGAGCTCCTGGGTTCCCGACGCATGATCCCAGGAGTTCGCTGCGCTCGCCCCTGGGCTTGAATGCGTTCCCATCTCCCTTTCGCGTCTTTGACGTGCTACACTTGCGCGCCGTTGAATGATCTCGCCATACTCCCTTGGTAACGTCGTTTGAAACGCCGAAAGCTTGCCTCCTGGCTGCTCGCTCTCGCCCTCATCGGCCTTGGCGCCGAAGTCGGCGCACGGCTCGACGATTGGGCATGTGCCGGCGTTCCGCTGCTCGCTTCCCCCAACCGCGGACGCGATCTCACGCTCCACGACGAACATGGCTTCCACGGCCAGCCCAACGGGCGATTCAAGAAGTGGAAGCTCAACTCGCTCGGCTTCCGCAGCCCGGAGGCGTCCCCGCAGCCCGAACCCGGCATGAAACGAATCGTGGTGCTGGGCGCCTCCGAAACTTTTGGGCTCTATGAGACCGAAGGAATGGAATACCCCGCGCAACTCGAGGCGATGCTCAAGAAACATCATCCCAATGTTGAAGTGCAGAATGCGGCCATGGCGGGGATGTCGCTCGCCAGCATGAAGCCTTACTGGGAGCAGTGGGCGAGCAAGGCGGAGCCGCAGTACGTAATCATCTATCCGTCGCCGATGCTTTACCTGACCGACAAAGCCCCAAAGCCGCCTTCGAGCGAAATCCCAGCCCTGGAACCGCTTTCGATGACGGAGCGCATCCGCATCGCGCCGCGCATCCGAGATGGGGTGCGGCAGGCCGAATGGCTGAAGCCGCTTCGCCAACTCTATTTCCAATGGAAGACGCGCACGTCGTTGGCCCATCACTCGGAAGACGGCTGGATTTGGAGCGAGCCGCCGGCCGACCGCCTGGAGCAGTTTTCCGAAGACCTCCGCGGCCTCGTGCGATCGATCCGCGCCAAGGGGGCGGTGCCGATGCTAATCACGCATGCCAACAGGTCGCCGAGCCCACCGACCTCCGAGTACCTCGGCGAGCTGGAAGCGATGCGTGCCTTCTATCCCCGCGCTTCGCCCCAGGTCATTGCCGAATTCGAGGTGCTAGGCCGAGAGGCGGTGAAGCGGATCGCGCGGGAAGAAGTCGTCCGATGCATCGATGCAGCGTCGAAAATGACCGACGACCGCGAAGCCTGGTTTGCCGACGAAGTGCATTTCACGGATGCCGGGGCACGACGTTTCGCGGACATCGTGGCCGGCGCACTGGAACCGGTGCTCACGGGTAGGTAATCGCAGGATGCTCTTCAACAGCTTCGTCTTCCTGTTCGCCTTCTTGCCGATCACCTACGTCGTCTTTTGGCTGATGCGCTCGGCTGGGCCGCGCTATGTTTGGCTGACGATCACGGGCTACGTCTTCTACGGCTACTGGAACCCGTGGTTCTGCCTGCTGATGCTCTTCTCCACGCTCGTCAGCTACCTTGCAGGCCTCGGCTTCTTGCGCTGGTCGGGCCCCGCCGCGCGGCGAGCATGCCTGATCATCCCAATCACCGTCGATCTTCTGCTGCTCGGATTTTTCAAGTACGCCAACTTTTTGACCGAGACTGCGGGCGGCGTGGTCGAATTCCTCGGCTGGAGCTGGCGGCCGCCCCGGCTCGACATCATCCTCCCCGTCGGCATCAGCTTCTACACGTTTCACACCATCAGCTACATCGTCGATGCCTACCGCGGCACGATCAAACCGACGCGCAACTTCTTCGAATTCGCCGCCTACGTCTCCCTTTTCTCGCAGCTGGTCGCCGGGCCCATCGTTCGCTTTCGGCAGATCGAAGAGGACCTCGAAAACCTGGGCCATGCGGATCGCACCCGCTGGATGTCGATCGGCGCCTCGTTCTTCATGTTCGGCATGGTGGAGAAGGTGCTCGTCGCCGACTCGCTCGCCTTCTACGTCGACCACTGGCTGCGGCACTACGACACGCTCTCCACGCTCGGCGCCTGGATGGCCATGCTCGGTTACACCTTCCAACTCTACTTCGATTTCAGCGGCTACAGCACCATGGCCGTCGGTCTCGGCTATCTCTTCGGTCTGCGCATTCCGATCAACTTCAACTCCCCCTACAAGTCGCTCGATCCCTCCGACTTTTGGCAACGCTGGCACATCTCGCTTTCCACGTGCCTACGCGATTACGTCTACATCCCCCTCGGCGGCAATCGCGGCGGAACCTTCAACACCTACCGCAACCTGCTGCTCACCATGCTGATCGGCGGCCTTTGGCATGGGGCAAATTGGGTGTTTATCGTCTGGGGCGCCTACCACGGCGTCCTCCTCTGCCTGCATCGCCTCTTCGGCCGATGGTGGGATGCCCTGCCCGCGATCCTGCGGCAGCTCGGCTTCTTCGTTCTCGTCGTCATCGGCTGGGTGTTTTTCCGTGCCGGTTCGGTGACGCACGAATCCATCGGCGCCGCCGATGCGCCAACCTCGGCCGACAGTTGGACCATGGCGTGGTCCCTGCTCGAACGCATGTTCGTCTTCACCGAGGGAACGCTCGGGCAGAGGCCGTATCTCTTCGGCGCCTTCCTGGTTCTCGCCGCATGGTGGTCGATGGCGGGGCCGAACGTTTATGATGTGCATCGCGACCAGCCGGACCGCAAACTCGACGAGTTGCACCTCGGCTTCCGCTGGACCCTACGGCACACCATCGTCTACGCATTGGCGTTCGGAATGTGTCTCGCGGTGCTGGCCGGGGGCCGCGATTCGCCGTTCCTCTACTTCCAGTTCTGAGCCGACTCATGCCCGATCTCGTGTTCGTCCATGCCTCGCTTGTGCTTCCCAACGAGGTGATCGAAGGAGGCCTGCGCGTCCGCGACGGCCTCATTGCCGAACTCGGCCCCGCCGTGAAGGCGAACTCGGGCGACACGATCATCGACGTCGGCGGCGATTACCTCATGCCCGGTTTCGTCGATCTGCACATCCACGGCGGCGCTGGCCATGACTTCATGGATGGGACGGATGAAGCATTCCTCGGCGTGTGCCGAGCCCATGCGAAACATGGCACGACGAGCGTCCTCGCGACCACAACGGTCGCGAGCCATGAGCAGCACCTCCGGTTTTTCGAATGCTGCCGTCGCTGGAAGGAGAAAGACACCGGCGGAGCCCGCATCCTCGGCGCCCACTTCTATGGCCCCTACTTCGCCCCCGAGGCCAAAGGCTGCCATCCCGGCGGCCATGTCCGCCCGCCGAACGAAACGGAGTTCGCCGACTACCTCGCCTTCGCCGACTGCCTAGTGCGAGCGACCGTCGCCCCGGAACTGGAAGGGGCGGAGGCATTCGTCCGCGCGTGCCGACAGCGCGGCATTCGCTGCAACGCGGGGCATTCCTACGCGACGTTCGACCAGATGCGGGCCGCGATCGAATGGGGCGTGACCCACGTCGATCATCTGTTCTGCGCGATGTCCGACCGAGCCCGCCTCCGCCAATCGCAAACCTACCCCATGCGAGGCGGCGTCATGGAAGCGACGCTCTACTTCGACGAACTGACGACCGAAATCATTGCCGACGGCAAACACCTCAGCCCCGAGTTGCTGAAGCTTGCTTATAAGGTAAAAGGCCCCGACCGCCTCGCCCTCTGCACCGACGCCAACCGCGCCCTCGACATGCCCGACGGCCCCTACATCTTCGGCCCTAAAGAGGATGGCGAACCCATCCTCAAACAAGACGGCGTAGGCCTCATGCCCGACGCCAAATCCCTCGCCTCCGGCGTCGTTGGGTTGGATCACGCGGTGAAGACGATGGTGCACCAAGCGGGCATACCGCTGGTGGAGGCCGTCCGCATGGCGAGCCTGACGCCTGCGCGCATCGCCGGCTGGGACGACCGCATTGGCAGCTTGGAGGTCGGCAAACTCGCGGATCTCGTGGTGATGTGTCGCGCCTATCAGGTGCGACGAACCTATGTCGGCGGCGCAGAAGTTGAGGCACATCGCTGATAGCGTAATGTTGGGAAGAAAAGCCTGGAAGCATCAATCGTTAGCATGCAAAATGGTCAATAATGGAGAATTCTGACGTGGAAGCCAGGTCCCGTTGCCTTTCAGAGCCATATATGAGTTCGACGTGAATTCTTGAATGGTTTTTTCCCCGCACTTTCCTTCTGGGCGACGAACTAATGTGAGGGATCACCAGTTCTCCGGGAGAGAACCAAAGAACCTTCCAAGGTCGCGACGAGCCTGCGTGACCGTCACAGATTCAGCGACCGCGTCTTCTTCGTGAATGAGGCGGTTTCGATATTTTCTTGCCGAATGGACATTGATTCTCCACGCGGCAATAATGTTGCAACGAGCGCCCACCGAGCTTATGACATCCATTATTCGGGTTCTAGGGTCCTGGCCTAGGCCATTGGTCCAATAGTCCTTCATACCCGTTTCAAACTCGGCGAAAAGGCGGATGAAGTAAGTGTCGTGAAGTTTGCTTCGGTAGTTTCGAAGGTCGACCACCGTGAGGTTGCCAGCAGAGAGCAAGCCGGAATGTTGTGTCAGCGCGTCCTCAAGAGCTATGCGAGCAAGTTCCGCAACTTGGTATTCCCGTTCGACGGCCTTAATGCGCTCGCATCGATCCGTTTTCTTCCCAGGCCTCACGGCAGCCTCGCCAGCTTGAGACTTGTGGTGACGAAAGCATCCTTGGACCAGTCCTGCTGTCGGTCCTCGCTTGAAAGCGGATGGACGAACCACCGCCCAGCCTGCCGAATGACCATAACGGAATCGTAGGCAGGAAGCACCGCGAGGTCGAACATTCCCTCGGTCCCTGGCGCATAGCGTCCAACGGGCACGAGGGCTAATTGTGCTCCTTCTGCGGCAAAAATAAGGCGATCTTGTCTGTACTTGCCAATGAAGTCTTCGGTGATGTCTTTGGAAAACCGCTTGGTCGGCCAACCTTCTTCCTTAGCCCACACTTCTGCGTCCGCTAGCAAGGCAGTCGAGGCCCTAATCCAGTCTTCGTGGACGAGACTCTGCACCGTTTGGATGATGCGTTTGAATGGCTCTAGAGCGGCATCTCGCTGTTCCGGTTTTGCGGGTGTTTCGCGCAATACCGTACGAGCTACGGCCATAAAATCAGACACTGCTCGCGAAAGATCTTCTCGGTTGCGTTCGCCGACATCGGCGTAATCTTCGGGTCGGAAAGCCTCCACAACTTTCGGTGTTAGCCATAAGTCAGCTCCCCGAAGCATCTTCTCGATGTAGCTAGCGTCGGTAAAGGGGCTGTCGGCTTCGACGCGGGGTGCCATGAACGACACCGCGCGTCGCACGTCTCTAAAAAACTCGTCGCGAGCCATTACCGCCTCCTCAATCCTCTTTTGGGCGAATAACCAAAGTCCTAAAACTTTGCCCACAGCAGTTGCTTCCAGGACGGAAGGGAAAAGAGGGGGGAACGGAAAAACGAGAACTCGTCCATTAAGCTACGGTTGTAGACAAAGATGAATGGCGCGTTTTTGCCTTCCCCTCTATTCTATCTGGAGTCTGGCACTGTACGACAGCGACTACCAGATTCCGAGTGCGGCCGCAATCGCGGGCGGCTTGTTGGGCACGCCACCCCACGCCGCGATGATCCGATCCGCCCACTGCTCGAATGCCGCAGGCGGAGCAATTGGCCGGTCGTCCTGGCCAAGGAAACGGGGCGGGATAGTCAGCAACTCATTACTGTGGCGGAACAGGGCTCGAGTGAACTTCCGCGCGTCGGTCTCGCCCGCCCCCGCATGGTCGCACCACTTCGACAGGCGGGACACCAATGCCCTTGGGACGAATATCGTGTGGGCAAGGTCAATGATGTCGGTCGGGTAGGCCGAATAGTAAGCAGGGTGCTGAAGCGCGGTGTCCAGTTGGGTTTTCATCGTGCCAATTCCATGTTCGACCAACGCGGATAGCATTTGGCACAGAGAGGACCGAGAACGAGGGTGCTGGCCGATGAACTGAAGGCCAACCTGAGAACCGACAATCGCGTAATGCCAAGACATAGCAAATCTCCGTTGCGATCCGATGTGCTGATCGGATTCGCGAATTTGCTCCCTCGGACCCACCGGCACACGTGGCCAGTCGAATCTCGGGAACAGCGTCAAGGACGCACAAGAATCGTAGTCGCTGTCTTGAACTCCGACAAGCCCCGATTCTACCCGTTTGTCAGTTCCGGCATTCAACGCTGAATGAGCACGAATTATCCAGCCTGCCCACAGCGAGTGATTAACTAAGAATAAAATCGCATGAAGCGGGTGAACCCTTGATGTGGCCCTTCGGGTTAGACACGTTCCCGGAAAGGAACGTGAAATCTCAGCAATTCCCGGAACTGTCAAAAGCCCTAGCAATTCGCTGCAGCTGTTCGTAAACTCAACGGGGCGTTCTCTTACC
>JAIEPT010000025.1 GCA_019748295.1 Gemmataceae bacterium
GGTTCGATGAGCGGGCGGTGAAAACGGAACGCCGGTGTCCACCGGCGCACCGCGTCACCGCTCGACTCTACCCTTGAAGCGAGCGGCTCCTTTATGGTTCCCCAGGCGGTGTGGTCCGGTTCCAGCTCCAGCTTAAAGCACGTCGATCAACTTCGTGAGACTTGCTTTTCCGAGCCGGCCCACCAAGGTCTTCACCGAGACGATGTCTTCGATGCGAAGGTCGCCATTCGCCGGCGATTTCGCGGCAGGCGATTTGGCGGCAACAGCAGCCGCGGGGGTCGGAACTGCGTGTTTCTCAGTGCGCGCTCCCAGGCGTTTGCGGCCATTCCCGTTCGCCCATTTGTGCTTCACTTGATTCACCAGCCCACGGCCAACGTCCACGCCGTAAGTCTCCTTCACCCATCCAATGACTTTCGCGGGCTTCAGGACGCCTCCTTCAAGGGCGAGGCGGATCAACTCGGAATGCGACTTGCCTTCCGATTCCACCTGAGCCGCGGAACTGACGACAAGAGTCTGGGCGGCGTTCTTGGCAGGCCGACCTCGGCGCCTTGTCCCTTCCGTGTTGCCTTTGTTTTTTTTGTAACGTTGCTTGACGTTGTTGATGAGCGATTTCTTGACTTCGGTGCTGTATTTTTCTTGGACCCACGCCGTAATCGCGACCGGCTTGGTCACGCCTGCGTCCAGCGCTTCGCGAATCATCTCGGAAATGTTTTTGTCAGCCATGGAAGTTGGTCCAATGTGGTGTCGAATCAGCGTTATTAAACCCTGGTGTACAACTATAACACCGCGGCAAGCACGGCGAGATATACAAAATAGCAAATTCAAGGGGAGTCTGCTGCTTGTGCGCTTAATAGTGCCCAATGACGCGATTGCATCGACAGTGCCGAAAAGCCGTGTACGCAGTGATGCGAGCGGCGCCTGTATTTTTCTCCCCTCTCCCTCCCGGAGACCCCCGGAGACCGGGAGAGGGGCCGGGGGTGAGGGCGTGCGACGTGGCGTTTCGCAAGATAAGGCGCCCTCACCCCAACCCTCTCCCGCAGGGAGAGGGAGACTATCTCCTGCCGCTCGCCTAGGCGTTTCACGCTCAACGCCAAATCAGCGTACGCCATTTTCGCAGCAGCACCTTTTGCACGAAACCAAAACCGTCGGCGCCTGCACCAACCCGAAGCGTCATGACGCTTCGGGTTGGTGCAGGCGACTGGCATGTTCATGGTTTGCCGAATCTCTCTCTGTGTCCTCTGTGCCTCTGTGGTTAGCAATCTTGCGCACTTGCTGTGAAAAAAGAAAGCGGCGTCTTCAACGACGCCGCTTTCGCCTGTCTTCGGCTCAAGGCTTAAGCTTACTTTTTCATGCTTCGGCGAATGGCGCCTTCCCCATCGACGAACGCATAAGAGAATGCGCCGAGAAGGTCGCCCGCCTTCGCTTCCGTGTGACAGCGAATGCATTGATCGGCGGCGCGAAGGGCGCCCAGCATGCGAACGACATGGTCTTTCGTCCGAATATACACGTCTTTGCCGGTCAGCAGTTCATGCACGCCCGCGGTCTCGAACATGTCAAGGTTGCGAGTTGCCATCGGGGCGTTGGAAGTCGCTTCGACGAAAGTCATCCACCCGTCATTGCGAATGCCCAGTTGGGCAGAAATTTTTGCATCGAGATGTCGACCGAAAAATCCAAAATGGCTGGCGTCTTTCCCTGCCAGCTTCTTGAGATTGGCATCCAGTTCCTTGATCTCCCCCAGCTCGAGTCGAGCCAACTCGAATGCTTGACCGCCGACAAACACCTTCGGCGACTCCTGGTCCGTAAGGCCGACAAGGTCAAGCAACCGCAACTGCAAGCCATGGGCAATGGTGTTGTTGAACGATCCGCCCCAGCCTTTGTTCCCAGCAAAGAACGGTCGCGGGGCATCCTTTTTGATCGCGGGGGCGGGTGTCAGTTTCTCGAACTGTTGGTGCGTCTTGGCCAAAGCTTCCTCCAGCAGTTCCGGAGTTTTCTTGGGTCCCTCGGCCGCCTCGAGATCGCCCGTGGAGAAGTAAGGGACTTCGAAGGGGACTTTCTTGTACAGCGGGGTCATGCGCTCGATGCCGAATCCGGGCATCGATGCGAACGTGTTGCCGGCGACGCCATGAAACTCGGCCAGCATCCGTTCCCGCAATGCGGTGATCGGCGGGTGTTCCGACTTGGGCTTCGCCTTGGGTTCCGCCTTGGGATCCGGGGCCGCTTCTTCGCTCTTGGCGATTTCCGCGACGGCGGGCGTCCGCGGCTTCGCCCATTCATACGCCCCCCACGCCGCCCCTCCGAGCGCGGCCGCAATCAGAAAGGTCGCGACAATCCGGTTCGTGAGGCAATCGACGAGTTGGCACATGATCGTTCTCCGGAAGAGGATCTTCCCCATACTCGACGATCCTAACATGCCGGCGGATTGAAGTCGGGGCAGAAGCATGCATGTTGCAGCAAGTGAGCGCCCCCGCCGTCGAGGCGCTAACCTGGAGAAACATTTTTGCGGGGCCAGTCTAAAGTCGCTTTCGCGGAAGTTGCTCAACCGAAACCGCTTACGGGATACCGACGCCAGCACGAGGCGTCCGGCACATCGCTTGCGTTTGCTCAGGCGAACTGAGAGGTGTTGCCATGGACTTCCGCTGGCTTGTCGGAATCACGCTCTGGACCCTTCTTTCCGGACCCGTCTTTGATGCTCCGCTCACCAAGGGGCAACCTCAGGCGGCAGCGATGCCGGCCAAGAGCAAGTAAGCCGGTCCTCGCTTCTCCCGAAGCGAGGGTGTAAGCAAGCGACCAAAGATGCTACGATCGACGTGGCCGATTTCCCGCCGTGAGGGCGAGCGGCATCGACGCGAATCGGGGCTTGGTTCATGTCCGCGATGCAGGTGGAAGTCTTCGGATGCGACGATCCACGCTGGAGCGAAGTCGTCGCTGCCTTGCCTCACGATTTTTATCAACTCCCCCAATACGCTCGCATCGAAGCTCGCCGGTTAAGCGGAACGGCCGAGGCGATCGCCGTGGCCGACGGCGATCGCCGACTCTTCATCCCTTACCTCCGCCGAGCATGCAGCGAATCGAATCCGCTCCTATCGGATGCTGCTTCCGCCTACGGCTATCCCGGCATGCTGCTAAGTCAGGCGGCACTCGATCGATCGTTTCTTGCCGCGGCATTCGATCAGGTCGCCGTTTCGCTGCGCGAGACAAGCATCGTCTCGCTCTTCCTGCGAATGCATCCGCTGCTGAATGCCGATGTCTCTTCGTTCGCCCCCGAGGGATTGCTGCATGAAGAAGGGGATACGGTCGCTTTCGATCTAGGCGGCGCCGAAGAGCAAATCTTCCGCGGCATGCGCGAAGGGCACCGCGTGACGGTGCGCAAGGTACGCGAAGCGGGATTTACGACGCGCGTCGTTCCTCTTGCCGAGCATCTCGATGCGTTCATCGAGACCTATCGCCAGACGATGGATCGCGTCAAAGCGAAGGACAACTACTATTTCGGCCGCGGCTACTACGAGTCGCTCGCCGCGATGCCGGGGATATTTCACGTGCATGTGGCCGAGAAGGACGGCGAACCCGCGGCTGCCTGCATCATCTCCGAATGCCAGGGAACCATGCAGGCTCACCTGGGCGGAACTCGCGACGCCTATCTGTCGGCTTCGCCGTTTCACATGGTCCTCTTGGAAGCGGCACTATGGGGAAAACGCCGAGGCAACCGTTATTTGCATCTTGGGGGCGGGCTGGGCGGCAAAAGCGATCGATTGTTGAGCTTCAAATCCGGCTTCTCTTCCAAACGATTTCGGTTTCAGACGGTCCGCCTGGTCTGCGATGAAGCCGCTTATCGCGAACTGATCGAAGCACGCGCCGCGAAAGATGGCGTACCGATGGACAAACTGATCGGATCCGGCTTCTTCCCCGCGTATCGATTCGTACTGTAAGAATTAACACTTAGCTGTTCTTTAATGTGGGCGAGTGCGCAGTTTCTCCAGCACCTCGCGCAATTCGGGCGGTAAGGGCATCTCCCAGTGCATCGCTTCGTTCGTGATCGGGTGGACGAATCCCAGTTCCGCGGCATGAAGAAATAGGCGAGGCGATCCGCTGCCGTCAGGCAGTTGTCTGCCGCCGGGCGTGCGGTCGTAGACTTTTTCGCCGCAAACGGGATGGCCCATTTCCGACAGATGGATACGGATCTGGTGGGTCCGCCCCGTTTCAAGCCGGCATGACAGCAACGTGAACTTCGGCAACTCTTCGACGACCTCGACGTGCGTGACCGCGTCTTTGCCCTCGGCGACGCCGGACCCGCGCCGCCCGTCGCCGCGGTCGCGGACCAGGTGGCTGCGGATGATCTGGGCCGGCGCCCGGCCGGGAACGAGGGCGAGATAACGGCGAACGACGCTGTGGCGCGCGAACTGGCTCCCCAATCCGCGCTCGGCATCGACGGTGCGCGCGAAGACGATCAAACCGCTCGTTTCCTTGTCGAGCCGTTGCACGACGCGCAAGCGCGGCTTGGGTTCGTGCTTCTTCTGAGGCAAACGCTCGCCGAGTTGGCGAAGGATCAGGTCGTCGAGCGTGGGGACTTTCAGCCGGCGTTCCTCAAGCCACTCGCGCTCGGCCGGATGGCGGACCGTGGAGATGCCGGCCGGCTTTTCCGCGACCACGAGGTGGTGGTCCACATGCCGAAGCACGATCGCGTCGACCAGATTCGGCTTCTTCGCGGGCTTCGACGACACCTCGACGACCTCGCCCGCTTTCAGCCGCCGGGCGGCGTCGAACCAAGGCTCGCCGTTGAGCCGCACCTGTCCGCGGTCCACGAGGCCGCGCACGTGCGTCCAGCTTTGGCCTGGCAGCCATTGGCGCAGGACCGCGGCGATGGTTTGGTTGGCCTGTTCGGCGGCCACTTCGAAACGCTGGTCTGCCAAGGTGGTCGCTCTCGTCGTGTCAAGCGGGTAGCGATTTGTTGTACGCCCGCCACGCCTCAGGGTTAGAAGTTGCTTCAAATCCCTTCTCCCCATCGACGTCCACCCTGCAAGTGCAAGACGCGCTGTAGGGAACGCCCTCCGCGGCGTTCCGCCTGACTGGACGCGTCGGAATCGCATTACCCACCAGGCGGATTGCGGGATCTGGACACTTGGGGATGTGCGTTTCCAGTCAGGCGGAACGCCACGGAGGGCGTTCCCTACAGGGCATATCGTTGCAGGGTAGTTGTCGTCCGAGTTTCGGATTTGCTTCTAAGGCGAGCGGCGCCTGCATTTCTCCCCTCTCCCTCCGGGAGAGGGGCCGGGGGTGAGGGCGTGCAACATGGCGTCGCGCGAGAAAAGGCGCCGTCACCCCAACCCTCTCCCGGAGGGAGAGGGAGGTAGACTAGCTCCTGTCGCTCGCCTAAGCGCAAAGCGATCCGCTGATTCTTCCGCACGACCGTTATTTTCGTGCTCAAACAGTCAAGTTTCCGCAATCGTTGCAGCTTCGCAATTGACACCCCTATGTCAACGGTTATCATTCAGGAGAGGATTCCGCACGCCTTCGCTCGCCGGCCACGCCTTTCGTCGAACCCCAGCCTCGACTGCATAAGGAACGTTCCGGCGCCGAGACCCACGTCCATGGCCGCTACAGCCGCGACCCGCGTCGAAGACATTGCGCATGAACTGTTTGAGGTGGTGACGCAAATCTGCATCTCCACGCTCCGAGGACGCCGCCGCGGCGGGGATCTCAAGGAGATCGAATTCCTCACGCTTTCGCTGCTGCAAGCGAACCAAACCATGATCGTCGGCGACATCCAGCGAGTGCTTGGCATTCTGCCGGCCCAGATGTCGCGGATCATCCGCTCGCTGGAAAATCGCCAGCATGCACTTATCGAGTGCAGCATCAACCCGCGCGACAAACGCAAGATCGATGTTTGCCTGACCGCGCAGGGCGAGAAGACGCTGGCCGCTTACCAGGACACGCGCGTCAACCAGATCGTGGGCAAGTTGAGGCAACTTTCGGAAGACGATCAGGAAGACCTGGTGCGGGTGCTCCACAAGCTGCAATCGCTGCTGCACGGGGCCGCGGTTTGATTCGAGCAGTGTCCGCATTCCTCCCCTCTCCCTCCGGGAGAGGGGCCGGGGGTGAGGGAAGACCGCAACGCACAAACGGCAAATCGGGAACTTGAAATTCGAAATTCGAGACTCGAAATTCGAAATTTGCAGCTTGGCAGCCTTGGCATATGGAGTGATGGTTTTCCCTCTTTCCCGGAAGGAGAGGGAGATATGCAATCACCGCTCCCATAAGGGAGCTGAGTGACAGATCGGTGTCACTCCCGCTTGGCTTCCTCGTTCTCTGGATCGACTTCGCTCGTCTCGCCTGCATCGCTCGCGGCAGCTTCTTCGGGCGATTCCTTCTGCCAAATCATCAGCGAATTGCGGCCATATCGGCGAATTTCCCAGTCCATCAGCAGCTCGGCTTCTTCAACCGGCGAATCGCGCTCGGTCTGCAGCACGATCACCGATTCTTCCGCCGCCTTGTTCATCAAAGTCTGAATCGATTCGATGAACGCCTCGGAGCGTTCGTGCAAATCGGGGAAGGGCGGGCTGACGAAGATGTTGACCGGCTCGTCGGGCGCCTGCCAGGTGGCGATCCAGCGATAAACATCCGTGCGGTAGACGCGTCCCTTTTTCATCAGGTCGAATCGCTTGATATGCCCTTCGATATCGCGCGATTGCTGCAGGTCGCGCTCAAGGAAGATGGCGGAGGACGCTCCGCGACTCAGCGCCTCGAGGCCGACCACTCCGGTGCCGGAAAAGATGTCGAAGAAGGGCCGGTCGGGGATGGCATTGCCCAAAATGCTGAAAAACGCCTCACGAACCATCTGCGGCGTGGGCCGAAGGTCGGGGTGGACATTGCACGCCAACTTGCGGCCGCGCAAGGAACCGGCCACGATGCGAATCTCGGTCTTCATGCATTTATTGTTGGACGATCAAGCGTGCGAAACAAGGTGGCGAGGCGAAATGACGGAATTTGCGGTCACGTGATGTTGGACCCGCTCATCCGCGATCCCCGCTTGCGGCTTAGCGGATCACTGGGAATAACCCGGATCGCTAAGCCGCAAGCGGAAGACGGAGTCTACATGGTCACTTCTTCATTTTGGGATCGACGATCTCTTTGATCCGAATCGCGTAGCGGTCGTCGACGACGACGATTTCGCCGCGCGCGAGCGGCACGCCTTGCACCAGCAGATCGACGGCTTCGCTGGTCGTGCGGTTCAGTTCAAGGATCGAGCCCAAACCAAGATGGAGCACCTTGGAAATGGGCAGGCGGATGCGGCCCAGTTCGGCGGTGACGGTCACGGAGACGTCGAGAAGCTGGTTGAGCGAACCAACGGCCGGCGTCGTGGCGTGCGGGACGGCCTCGGGGAATTCCGGAGGGCGAGCGACCACGGCGGGAGCTTCGTCTTGAGTCGGGGCGGGCATGGTTTCTCCTCCATGAGAAGCCGGGTCATTCGTCGAGCAGCGAATCGATCACGAAAGCTTGGTACGACCCGGCCCGCGTGGGCCAGCCTCGGAAATACGGCTTGTCGCCGAGGTAGGCGGACAGGGGTTCGGAGATGCGTTGCTCGAGAAGAATCACATCGCCACGCTGTAAGTTGGCGAGTTGGGCCAACGGCACCTCGACGTTGCCGAGGATAACCGTGATGTCGAGCGGGAGATTGCGGACCAACGCTTCGAGCTGATTGCCTACATTGGCCGGCGTCCGCTCGGGGGCTGGTTCTTCGTGATCCAGCAGAGCCATGAACCCTTTCTGCGGGAATAGCCAGGTGGAGGGCTTCGATCCGAAGGGGCCTTTGAACTCGAACGAGAAGACGATGAGCGGATCGGTCGGGGCGAAGAGACGCGTGACCTGAGGGTTCGGCTCGTGGGGGCCGACTTCCCAAGACGTTTCTTCGAGGCTGGGCCAAACTTCTTTGAAGTAGGGAGTCCAGTTGCTTTGGACGAAGTAGTCCGCCAACGAATCTTCCACGAGCGTAAGGTCGCGTTCGGGTTTCTCGTCGGAATCCGCTTCGCCGAGCAATCCGCTGATCAGGCTCAGGGCCAGCGATCGTTGCACGATCCAGAGCGAAGGCAGCTTCTCGGGCCCCAGATGGATGCGAAAGCCGAAAGAGCCTTCGGGCAGATTCTTGAGAGCCGGTTCGGCTTTGGCGGTTTCGACGGACTTGATCTCGGCCGACAGTTCGAAGGGGATGGATTTGGGCCATGCCTTCGCGGCAAGTGCGAGCGCGGATTTGCCCCATCCCAGCAGCTTGTCGTGCCAGGATTGGGCGAGGCGTTCGGAGCGGGCGAATGTAGGAGCGGCTAGGGTCATTGCACCATGAACTCGTCCATGAGCACGTCGAGCACTTTTTCGGATCCGTCCGAAAACAGCTTGTGGTTGAAGTGGTCCCGAATCTCGCGCCGCAATCGATTCTGCCCTGCGGCCCGGCTCACTTCGCTCACCGTCTGATCGCTGAGATAGCTGAGCAGCCAGCTCTTGAGAAACGGCTTTTGCTTGGTCAGGAGTTCGGTCACTTCCTTCGTTTGCTCTTCATCCACCACAAGAAGAATCTTCGCGCGAAGGTATCGGTTCAGCCGTTCTTCGCCGAGGTTGACGATCACGTCGCCAAAGGGGAGGACGGCCTGCTTGGGCTCGTTCGATTCGCCCGGCTTCCCCTTCTTTTTCTTCGCCGCGGTTCCTTGGCCGGCGCCGTGCGATTTGTCGTGGCCGTCTTCCTCATGGGTTCCGCCGCTTGAGGGGAGAAGCCAAGGCGTTGCCGCTCCGCCGCCGAGGGCGAGCAGGGCGAGCACGACGAAGGCCATTCCGCCTTTGCCTTTTTTCGCGGGAGCGGCTGTTGCGTCCGACATGGCACGTTCTCGGATCGAGTTCGCGGATCGAGTTCGCGGCTCGCGCTGAATTAAGCCGCTAATGTCCCATCTTCCTTATCGACCCGGAGTGCCCTTTCTGTTTCGTCCCGCCCCAGTTTTCCCCATTCGCACGACCGCGTTTGCCGTCAAGTTCGTTGCAATCCGCATATCCGGACCACGGCGTTTGTCTTCCGCTTGCGGCTTAGCGTTCGGAGAAACCCTGGACTCGCTAAGCCGCAAGCGGAAGGCAGGGATCTCGGAAAGCCTGTTAATGTCTCGGCCCGCTCGATGTGCTCCCGCCTTTGTCGCGATCGAGGTAGCTTTCGAGCGTCTTCACGACGGTTTCGAGCGTTTGCCGGTTCTCGCGTTCGACGTTGCGGAGCTTGCCCCGCATGTCGTCCATTTCCTGTTTCCAGTTCTGCATTTCGTCGCGCGTGCGGCGGATCTGCTTGGTCGATTCCTGGATTTCGTAGGTCGCTTGCACGATGGCCTGGTCCTTCTCGCGCATCTGCACTTCCACTTGCTGCAGCTTGCCGGACATGGTCTTGCGGTCGTCTTCGATGGCGCTCATTTTCTGGAGCATCAGCGACACATCGTTGGACGAGACGTTCGGCATGACCATCGGCGGCCGACCCTGGTTTGCGAGCGCAGGATTGACGCCTGGCGGCGGAACGCCTTGGCCATACCAGTCGGCGGAATAGTGATCGTTGTGCGACGGCTTCCCCATTCCCATGGGATGGAAGGAGACCGTGCAGCCAGTAAGGCTGAGCGCAAGCAGCCAAGCGGACGCTCGACGCAAAAACGTCGTCGCCATCGTTTCCCCCTTCGCCCGCTTCGGCTGGCCGACTTCCCCAGGGATTCGCCGCGGATCGCGCAGCGTTTCCCTATCGGCCCCGATTCACGAGCTTTTCCGACGATGGTTCATCGAGCGAGGAGGTATAGCGTGGATTCGGAAGCCGCCAAGAGGAAAATCCGACATGTTTGCAAGGCGAGCAGCCGCTGTTAGGCGGCTGGTAGAGCGTCTGCAAGAGTCTCTTGTACTCAGACATCTATAACAGAATCATTACGTACAGAATCATGGGAGAGGTAGACAAAAGATGGAAGCGAAAAGGGCGTAATCGCGTCCCTCTCCGCACCGCTTGTTTTCATGACTTTGTCTTCGTCTTCCATGATTCTGTACGTAATGATTCTGTCTTTCCGTCGGCGATTGCGAGACTTCTTCGGACGCTGCACCAGCCGCCTAACAGCGGCTGCTCGCCGGGGAATCGCTTAGAACGCCAGATCGAGGCGGATGTGTTTGCCGCAGGTGCAGGTGACTTCGATCGCTTCCACGTCGTCGCCTTTGCGCAGCAATTGCACCAGGGGTTCCGCGGGGGGAGCTTGGCCGGGAAGCCGCAGGCGAACGGGTTCCGCCATCATGCGGACTTCGTGATGGGGGATGACGTTGCGGGCGGGGAATGGGCTGCGAAGGTCGGGGGTCATGGCATCCTGCCGTTAGGGTTCCGTCTGGAACGATCGGAGCATTTCGGAAAGCTGGTAAAGGCTTTCAGCCAAAACGCGGGAAACACGCGACTCGGAAAGGCCGAGCACGGGGCCGATTTCCTTGAGCCGCAGGTTTTCGAGGTAGTAGAGCGTGACGACCAGCCGTTCGCGTTCGCCGAGCTTGAGGATGGCTTTCCGCAGCAGCCCTCGCATCTCCGCGGCTTCCGCTTCACTTCCCGGTGATTCCGAGTCGAACCGGAAACGAATTCGGCCCTGGTTGGGCTCCTCGTCGAACGACACCATGCGCGTCATCCGCATGGCTTCCAGGCATTCGCCGACTTCGTCCACCGACATCCTGCATGCGGCGGCAATCTGTTCGGGTTGCACCGGCGGCGTCAGGTCGCGGACGGCTCGGCGCACCTTCGCGACCTTCTCGAGCAACTTCTGCGGCAACGGGCAGTTTCGGCGAAGTTCGTCGAGCACCGCCCCGCGAATGCGGCGATAGGCGTAAGCGTCGAAGGCGATGCCGCGGGTGGGGTCGAATCGATTCGCCGCTTCGACCAGGCCCAAAGCGCCTGCTGCTTCAAGATTTTCCAGATCGACGCCGGGCGGCAGCTTCGCGACCAATCGGCCGACGACATGGCGGACAAGCTTCAAGTTGTTGACGACCAGATCGTCGCGCTGCTGCAGCGCCATGCGCTGCGCGTAGATATGCGGCCCCCCCGGAAGACCAGCGGGGCCCGGCGCGCCTTGGCCCGGGATGGGTGAGGCGAACCAGGCAGTCCGTTCGGCCGGGAGCGATGGTTCTTCGCTCATGGCACATCCTCCAGCCGGACGATCGCCGCCGTTTCAACGGCGAGGTCCGTGGGAATCTCTTGAAACGCCAAGACTCCCAGGTGGGGAAGCGCCCGGGCAAGGGCCTCCCACAAAGGACGACGCAAGATAGTATCGGTCAGAAGGGCCGGGTCCTTCCCCGCGGCGCTCGCTTTGTTGAACTCTTGTCCAAGCCGCTCCACCAATTTTTCCAGCAGTGCCGGTTCGAGCGCGAGTTTGCCTTCGTGCAGCCGTTCCTTGAGCTTCGCCATGAGCCGCATGTCGAGGAGGATCGCCTGCAATCGGCCGGCGGGATCGCGGAATCGATCGCAGAGGGATCTCCCCATGTGGGCGCGGGCTCGCTCGGCCAACTCGCCGGGCTCTTTCGCGGACGCAAGGTGATGGGCGAGGCATTCGAGAATGTGCGGCAAGTTTGAGATCGGGGCCTGTTCTTCGAGATATCGCGTCAAAATGCGATGCAGCGCACCCATCGAAAGCTGCTGCGGGATCATTTCGTCGATCAGCGAAGGGGACGTTTCGCGGGCCTTTTCGACAAGCTTCTTCAGATCTTCGCGGCCCAAAAGTTCGCCGGCATGGCGGCGCAGCAGTTCGCCCAGATGCGTAATGACGACGCTCGGTGCATCGACGACGGTGCAACCCATGAGTTGGGCCCGGCCTTTGTCGTTTTCGGAGACCCACTTCGCGAGCAAGCCGAACGCGGGATCGGGAATCTCTTCGCCGGGCAAATCGCGAGGCAACACGCCGCTTGGGTTGATCGCCATCCAACAACCGACGCGTACCTGCCCTCGCCCCACTTCGCGGCCATTGACGAGGAAGCGATATGTTTCGGGGGAAAGGTTGCCGTTGTCGCGAATGCGGATGGGCGGAGCCCAAAGGCCATTGCGATGCGCGAGATCGCGGCGCAAGCCCGTGATGCGGACAATGAGCCCGCTTTCGCGCTTGGGATCGACCATGGGAATCAGGGCGGTTGAAACTTCAAGGCACGCGCGATCGGTTTGCAAGAAATCGTCGAGCACCGTTTCCAATGGCGGACGCTCCGGCGAACCGGGAGCGGCGGGAGTTTCGCCCGCAGCCAACGGCACATCGGGCGAAGGCTTGGGCAGTTTCTGACGCGTGAGCCAGTACGCAAAACCGGCGAGCAGGAGGAACGGCAGCTTCGGCAATCCTGGGATGACGGCGAGACCGCCGAGGACAAGGGCGCCGACGCTGAGCATCTTCGGGTTCGCGCTCACCTGCTCGCCGATTTCCTGGCCGAGGCTCGATTCCGAGGTCGCCTTGGTCACGAGGATACCGGAGCCCAGCGCGATGAGGACGGCGGGCACCTGAGCGACCAGGCCATCGCCGATGGTCAATACGGAGTAGGTGCGGATCGCTTCGGAGAAGCTGCTGCCGCGCGTGAGGCCCATGATCACGCCGGCGATCAGGTTGATCGCCGTGATGATGAGGCCCGCGATGGCGTCGCCGCGCACGAACTTGCTGGCGCCGTCCATGGCTCCATGAAACTCGGCCTCGCGCATGAGGTGCTGCCGGCGACGGCGCGCTTCCACTTCGTCGATCGCGCCCGAGTTGAGTTCCGCGTCGATCGCCATCTGCTTGCCGGGCATGGCGTCCAACGTAAAGCGGGCCGCCACTTCCGAAACGCGCCCGGCGCCGCGCGTGATGACGACGAACTGAATGACGACGAGGATAAGAAAAATCACCATGCCGACGACAAGGTTGCCGCCGACGACGAAATCGCCGAACGCATTGACGATGCTTCCGGCGTGTCCCTTCAGCAGGATGAGACGGGTGGTGGCGACGTTAAGGGCGAGTCGAAACAAGGTGGAGATCAGCAAGATCGACGGAAAAACCGAGAAATCGAGCGGTTGCTTCACGCCCAGGATGATGAGCAACATCATGATCGTGAGGCCGAGGTTCAGCGCGATCAAAAGATCGAGCAGCACCGGCGGCAACGGCGCGAGCAACACCGCCAAAATGCCCATGAGACCGGCGAACATGGCAAGTTCGCCGGGCCGTGAAGCCGTGGTGGGCGTCGGTAATGTTGCCGTCTTCGACATCCTTGTCCTTCTGTTCCAGCCCCTCTTCCCAAAGGGGAGAGGGGCTGCTTTCTCTTGCTCCCCTCTCCCCAAAGGGGAGAGGGGAGCAAGAAAAGGCAGACCCTCTCCCCAAGGGGGAGAGGGGAGCCGGAGTTTACATGGCTCCCATGCGGTTGCGTTTCAACCCGTACACGTGGTTGATCAACTCCGACACCGCGAAGTACAGGCGTACGGGGATCTCCTGCCCCAGTTGCACGGACTTGAAGAGGGCCCGTGCCAGCGGCTTGCGTTCGACCACGAAAACTTCGTGCTTGCGTGCCGCTTCGACGATGCGCTTGGCGACCAGTCCGGCGCCTTTCGCCACGACGCGGGGGGCGCGCATGCCGGGTTCGTATCTAAGCGCGATCGCCAAGTGAGTCGGGTTGGTGATGACGACCGATGCCTTGGGGACCTCGTGAAACATCATCTTTCGCGCCCGCTCGCGCTGCAGTCGGCGAATACGGGCTTTCACCTGCGGGTCGCCGTCTTCGTTCTTCATCTCCTCCTTGATTTCCTGCTTCGTCATCATCAGCTTCTGTTCATGCTGCCAGCGTTGCCAGGCGTAATCGAGCACGCCGAGGAGGAGCAAGGTCGCAGCGATGCCGATCGCGAAATAGCCGACGACGCCCGCGGCCCGGCTTGCCCAGGAACCGGCGGTGGAATCATCCACGATGAATAGATCGTTCATGCGGCCGCGCAGCAGCCACCAGGCGACGGCGGCGGCGGCCAGCAATTTGCCCGTGGTCGCGAGCATGTTGGAAATGGCGGAGGACGAGAAGATTTTGCTCGCGCCCTGCGCCAGCCGTTCGCCCTTGAACCCCAGCAAATCGGGCACGATCTGGAAGCCGACTTGCAGCACGCCCAAGCCCAAAGCGGCGAGGAAGAGCAGGGCAAGCATGACGCCGACATGTTCCGCGCCGCGTCCCAGCATTTCGCCGAGTCGGCTATTCGCGGCGTCGATATCGAGGTTCTTGACGGCGCATCCGGAGAGCCCAACTCGAACTTCATCGAGCATGCTCACCGCGAATTGACGCCCGGCGAAAGCAAGCACGGCGACGCCGATGAGGATCATCGCCCCGGCGTACAGATCTTGGCTCACCGCCACCTGGCCCTGTTCGCGCGCGTCCTGGCGCTTCCGCTGGGTGGCGGGCTCCGTACGTGAGTCGCGTTGTTCGTCAGCCATGGTCGATCACCTCGCCCAGGCCAGAATGTCCGCGAATCTGCCGAACATCCGCGACATGGCGCTCAGCATCTGCGGCAACACCGTGATCGCGGCGAGCAAGCCGATCAGCACGCGGGCAGGGAAACCGACGGTGTACAAGTTCCACTGCGGCGCGAGTCGGCTGAGAAACGCGAGGCATACGGTGGTGAGGAACAAGCACAGAATCGCGGGCCCCGCGAGAATCAGGCCCGCCTCTTCCGCCGCCGACAACCCAGCGGTCATTTCGTGCATCGGTATCGCAATCGATTCGCCCGCGGGATGCAGGCGAAACGAACCAGCAAGCGTGGCGAAGAACAAGTGATGGCCGTCGAACGTGAGAAACATGGCGCCGGCGATCATTTCGAAAAGCGAAGCGAGCGGGCTGGAGGCGCCTTCGCTGGAAGGGCTGACCAGCGAGCCGAAGGTCATGCCCATTTCCTGGCTCATCAATTCGCCCGCGATTTTCGCGGGAAGCAGGAAGAGCCCCATGACGTAGCCCAGAATGCCGCCCAGAGCGAGTTCGCGAGCGATCAGCATGTATGCGTAGGGCCAGGCGATGGTGGATTCCGCATCGCGCAACGCGGGAGGGACCGTCACGCCGTCGGCGAAGAAGCACCAGGCGAGGCCGAGCGTCAGCCCCATTTTCACGAGCCGAGGCGTGGGTTGGCCGCCGAGCAACGGCAGAAACGCCACGAAGGCGCCGATCCGCGCCAGCAGCATGCCGATGCCCACGGCAACGCCGATCATCGCACGACCTCCGATGCCGTTCCCAGCATGCGCACCGTGAAGTTCACCGCCTGCTGCAGCGCCCAGCTCATTGTGAACAGCAGCACGAAACCCACCGCGATGAGGCGAGGCACGAAGCTCAGCGTCTGTTCCTGGATGCTCGTGATCGTCTGCAAAATGCTGACGATCAGGCCGACCAGCAAACTGGCAAGCAGCGACGGCAACGCGATCAACAGCGTCGTCCACAACAGTTCACGGCCGATCTCAAGCACATCCAAAACGGACACGATACATTCCTCCGAGCGTTCTCTGCGGGTTAGCCAAAACTTGTGCCTAGGGCACGTGCCACCAGATGCCATCCATCCGCGAGCACGAACAGCAGCACTTTGAACGGCGCTGAAACCACGACGGGCGGCATCATCACCATGCCCATCGCGGTGAGGATGCTCGAGACCACGAGGTCCACGAGCAGGAAGGGCAAGTAAACGCAAAAGCCCATGATGAATGCGGTTTTCAGCTCGCTCACCACGAACGCCGGGATCAATACGCGCATCGGCGTTTGCGAAGGATCCTCGGGCCGAGGCGATCGCGAGAGGTGGATGAACAAGGCGAGGTCCTGCCGCCGCGTTTGCCGCAGCATGAAGTTTTGCAGAATCGTTACGCCCTTGTCCCATGCCTCGGAGCCCTCGATTTCCTTGTCGAGATACGGCGTCACGGCTTCCTTGTTCATCGCATCGAGCGTTGGTCCCATCACGAAAAGGGTGAGGAACATCGCAAGGCCCATGAGCACCGTGTTGGGCGGGATTTCCTGCGAAGTGACGGCACGGCGAACGAACGACAGCACGATGACGATGCGAGTGAAACCCGTGAGGCACACGAGCATCGCCGGCAGCAGAACCATCCCGCCGAGGAACAGGGCGGTCTGAAGCGGCGGCGACAGGTTTTGGAAAAACGCCGACTCCGTGAGCTTCTGCGCGAGGTCTGCTGGTTCGGCCATGGCATCGTCTCCGCTAGGCGATTAGGCGGCACGGTGAAGCACGGCCGGAAGTTCGGGCGTTTCGTCGATCATTTTTTCGAAGGCTTCGCCCACCATCATCACGCTTTTGATCCCTGCCGGGTCGGCCCCTACGAGGATCTGCCGATCGGACAGGGAAACGAGGTGCAGCATGCAGCGGTTGCCGAGGTGCAGGCTTTCGACAAGCCGCAATTCGCCGGTCTTGGCGGCCCCATTCGGCGTGGCCACGATCCAGCGTTTCATGATCCAGAGCGAGCCGGCACAAAGGCCCAGCACCGCGATGGTGCCGAGGCTGAGCCGAAGGAACATGGCTTGAGGACTTGGGCCTTCAGGCCAGTTGGGCTGGGTGTAATGGAGGTCGCCGGAGAGGGCGGATTCCTTGGCTTCCCCCTTGCCGACGACGGGTGCGGCGTCGGCGGGGAACCATTGCGAGAAAAGGAGCCCGGCCGCAAGTGCCAGGCCCGCCACGCCGGCCCAACCCCAAGTGCGGGCCGGTTTTGTTCCGGTCGGTATGGGGGACATGGGGTGCGTTCCTCCGCGCAAGCTGTTCCGCAACTATCGGAACTATCGGCGCGGAGCGTTGCCGAAGTTGAGGGTTTTTCCGTTTGCGCTGAAGATGCGGGCACGAAAGAAAAGGCCGCGGACCACTTCCAGTCTGGCCGAGGGAAGCCTCGCCGAGGCGACAACGACTTATACCTGCGTCAACGATAGTCTCGTTTCGCTCGTGGATCCCGTCGGCAACGAGACGACGTGGGACTACGACGCCTACGGCCGCGAAACCTTGATGACCGATCCGCGCGGCGGCGAAGTCGTCAAGACCTACGACTCGGCCAGCCGTGTCGC
>JAIEPT010000093.1 GCA_019748295.1 Gemmataceae bacterium
GCAAGAGTCTCGCTGCGTTGATGACCCATAATTTCCAAACCTTCGACCCGACCTCATTCTTGGCCGCGTGAAGAATACCTAACGTACATGGTTCTTGCTTCGTCCTTAGCGAAGGTCGAAGGCGACCTGCGATGGGATCGCGCCTCGACCCCGCTTCTTGGCTTACCGGTTTGCGTCCCGTTTGCTTCGGAGCTCCTCGGAGGTTGGCGGGATTCACTTGACGATGCGATCATGAAGCTCCGGCGATGATGTAGAGCGTTGAGGCGCCCGCGCCGGTGCAAAGCATGCGGCATTTCGGCTCTGGCGCCAGCCAGGTTAATGAATCATAAAGGACGTTATGATTCATTAAATAGAGGCAGGGTGGGCAGCGTAAAAGACATCGTAATCGTCGAGAAACGAACGCTTGCACGGATCGGCCTTGAACGTCTGCCGCGGACCATCGTCTTTGCCGGCGACAAGGCGTCTCGACGTTTTCTTGAGTTCTTCACGGCAAACATCCGCAACAAGAACACTCGTCTGGCCTACGCCCGTGCGGTCGAGCGGTTTTTCAGTTGGTGCGAAGAGCATGAGCTCGCGCTCATCGACATCGAGCCGATTCACGTTGCGGCCTACATCGAACAGCATCCCGGTTCCCGCCCTTCGCAGAAGCAGGCGCTCGCCGCTGTGCGGATGCTTTTCGATTGGTTGGTCGTCGGCCAGGTCCTTGCAATGAACCCCGCCGCCTCGGTTCGCGGGCCGACGCACGTCGTGAAACGCGGCAAAACGCCGGTATTGACCGCCGAACAGGCGCGCGAGCTTATTGATTCGATCGACACGGGAACTATCCTCGGCCTTCGCGACCGCGCGCTCGTCGCCGTTATGGTCTTCAGCTTCGCCCGCGTTAGTGCCGCCGTGAACATGCGGGTGGACGATTACTACCAGCAAGGGAAACGGTGGTGGTTCAGGCTGCACGAGAAAGGCGGCAAACGGCATGAGGTCCCTGCCCACCATGCTGCCGAGGAGTACCTCGACGCATACCTGGATGCGGCTGGGATTGTCGGGGACAAGAAGGGCTTCCTGTTTCGTACGCTCGGCCGGGACCGGAAGCTGAAGGAAGCCGGCATGTCTCGAACCGACGCGCTCCGGATGATCAAACGCCGCGCGCTCGCCGCCGGGCTTCCCGCCTCGACGTGCTGCCACACGTTTCGAGCAACCGGGATCACCGCTTACCTTGAAAATGGCGGAACAGTCGAGAAGGCGCAGCAGATCGCCGCTCACGAATCTCCACGCACTACAAAGCTTTATGACCGAACGGACGACGCGATCACGCTGGATGAAATTGAGCGGATCGCAATTTGACTGTTCATTTCCAGCCTCTCCAGCTGACGACTTCAGGTAGTTGCCCGAAGGGATTTCGCCGAGTGTTCCGGCTGCATGGACGATTCCGCTCTGTCTCGTGGGAAAAAGGCGTTGCTCGCCCCC
The DNA here is from genome assembly GCA_019748295.1 of Gemmataceae bacterium. Taxonomy (GTDB): domain Bacteria; phylum Planctomycetota; class Planctomycetia; order Gemmatales; family Gemmataceae; genus JAIEPT01. The sequence continues at coordinate 1,462 of JAIEPT010000093.1, forward strand.
CGGGACAGTGTATTTTAGAACCGGTTATCTCTACGCCGAAGCGTTTCACCCCGCAGGGCCTGCGGGGTGCTTCATGCGCTCTGGGTGGCAACAAGGTCTTACTGCCAATGCCTTTCCGATTCTCGGGTCATGAAACGTTCCCGTGCCGCTACGCCTGGCTGCCTAAAGCCCATGCTGCGGTTGTCGAAGATTGCATGGCCTTCGCTGACGATGAAGCGGCGATGATCCGGCTCGGGGTCGGGAAGAATATGGTCCGAGCCGTTCGGTTCTGGATGCAAGCCGCACTGGTTGCCTCTCCGTTGGCGAAAGGAGGAGGGTACAAGGCGACCGCGTTCGGGGACGCTCTGCTCCGCGAGGGAGGCCTCGACCCGTACCTCGAGGACATCAGAACCCTCTGGCTGATTCACTGGAATATTTCGACACACGTTGAAGAGCCACTTTTCGCTTGGGACTTTCTGCTCAACAATTGGTCCAACCCTGACCTTACGCGTTCCGCCGCACTTGTAGCGTTCAGAAAAGAGGCGGCACGGCAGGAACGGCAACTCTCCGAGGTGACTCTGGAGCAACACTTTGATACCTTCCTTCACACCTACGTCCCGACCCGCAGCCGCAAAGCGGAGATTCAGGAGGACACACTCGACTGCCCGCTGGTTGAATTGGAACTGCTGCAGAAAATCGGCGAGCGAGCTCCGGACGGCGACGGACGGCGCGAAGCAATTTACGCTTTTCGCCGCGAGGAGAAGCCGGAGATCACATCGGCATTATTTGCCTATTGCCTGGCCGACTTCAGCCAAAAGCGCAGAGCAAGCGAGCGGACGCTCACGTTCAAAGACGTGGCGTTCGGTCACGGAAGCCCGGGCCAAGTACTCAAGCTTCCCGAGTGGGACATCCGGCAGCGACTGGAAAACATCGCGGACGAGACCAATGGGTACTTCCGCTACACGGAGTCGGCGGCAATGCAGCGTGTGCTGATCGAAGAGGGACCTCCCCCGAATTTCCTCGAAGCAATTTACGAAGGGGGTGTCCGGTGCTAGCCAGCCGAATTTCCGATTTGTTCCAGGTTCGCCGTCGATTTCTTCGCTCAACTCACCTTGAGCGGGACTTTTCAGATCCCGAAGCCTTACGAGGATACGTCCTAACTCCGACCGCACGGGTTGGTCTTGAGAGGCTCGCGCGCGGGCTGGCAACGAAGTCGTCACAGCGAGCTTGGCGTGTCACTGGCGACTATGGAACAGGAAAGTCGTCGTTCGCCCTGGCATTGGCCCATCTGCTTACCAGCGGAAAGGGCTCGCTGCCTGCGGCCCTCCGAGGCGCAATCGACTTCCGATCGGTGGGAGTAGATCGCCCCGAAATGTTGCCGATTCTCGTAACGGGCGCGCGGGGGCCACTCGCCCCTGCACTCCTCCATGCCGTTGCGACGGCGATCGAAGAGGCGTGCCAGCGAGGACGAAAGCCCGAGCTCATCGATCGTCTGCGGGCTGCCGCAGATAGTGAGCGGCGGGGCGTGGCCGATTCTAAGGTTGCGAAACTCATCAGTGAGGCCGCGGAGTACGTCCGAGCGACCGAAAGGGGCAGCGGTCTGCTCATCATCATCGATGAACTTGGTAAATTCCTTGAGCATGCCGCACTCCATCCAGACCAGCAGGACATCTACGTCCTGCAGGAACTTGCGGAGCTAGCTGCTCGCAGCGGGAGCACACCTGTGTTCCTTGTGAGCCTCCTCCATCAAGGCTTTCACGCATACGCGGAGCAACTTTCGCTTGCTGCACAAAAGGAGTGGGAAAAAGTCGCTGGACGATATGACGAGATCCTGTTCGACCAGCCACTTGAGCAGACAACAACACTAGTAGCCGATGCGCTTGGTGTTCGCACTGACAGCCTGCCGCGCGGGTCGATTGGCTTGCTAGAACGAGACATGAAGAGGGCAATCGAGGTCGGCTGGTTTGGGCCGGCGGCCGCTCGGACTTCGCTAACGGAAGCCGCCTCAAGGCTCTACCCTCTCCACCCCACCGTCATCCCGGCTCTCGTGCGTCTGTTTAGCCGCTTCGGGCAAAACGAGAGGTCACTTTACGGCTTCCTCCTCAGCGAAGAGCCGTTCGCCCTTCAGGCATTTGCCTCCCAGGCACCGGCCCCTGACCGTGTCTACCGCATACACGATCTCTACGACTACGCTCGCGCCGCATTCGGGCACCGCCTAGCGTTACAGAGCTTTCGCAGCCATTGGAACCAGATCGAGTCGGTTGTCGAGAGCTTCCCACAGGGACTAGAACTCGAATTGCAAGTTCTGAAAACGGTGGCCGTACTGAACCTGCTCAACGCCCCTGACCTTTTGGCAACCGAGGAAACGATCGCTTTGGCCGTCAAGGGCTCCGCGCCGGACGCGACGAAGCTTGTCCGCGCCGCTCTAAAAGACCTCCAACAGAAAAGGAACATCTTGTATCATCGCGGGGCGTCCGGTGGGTACTGTCTCTGGCCGCACACCAGCGTGAACTTGGAAGCTGCTTACCGCGACGCACGGGAGGCCGTTCCTACCCCGACGCAAGTCGCCCCACTCATCCGTGACCGGCTCGAAACCCGACCGCTCGTTGCCCGTCGCCATTACATCAAGACTGGGAACCTGCGTCACTTCAGGGTGGACTTCGCCTCCCCAGACAACTTGAACGAGATTCTGAAACAGGAAGATGGCGCTGATGGCCGGGTGATTGTCGCTCTCTGCGAATCCCTCGCCGACCGCGAAGCGGCGGCACGGTTTGCCCGCTCGCCTGCCGTAAAGGAGCGACGGGAACTGCTTGTTGCAGTACCGCAGCCTCTCAAGGGACTTGCAGGGCTAGTAGCTGAGGTTCAACGCTGGGATTGGGTCGCACGAAACGTCCCTGAATTGAATCATGATGCATATGCTCAAGAGGAAGTCAGCCGACAGATCAGCGCCTGTCGTCAAGTACTTGAGAAACGGATTCAGAGCTACGTGGGTCTGCGCCAATTCGGCGAAACGTTTGGGCTCGAATGGTACCACCGAGGAAAATTGGTTTCCGTTCCGTCGGGCAGATCCCTCTTGGACAAATTGTCGCGTATCTGTGACGAAGTGTACGAACTCGCCCCTCGAATCACGAACGAACTGGTCAACCGGAAGACCCCCAGTTCGGCCGCCGCCGCCGCCCGTCTTAGGTTGATAGAGCGACTCCTTAAGTCACCAGGCGAGGCCTATTTGGGGATGGACCCACAGACAAAGCCGCCTGAAATGTCGATGTACCTGTCCTTGCTTCAGGCCGCCCAACTTCACCGCAAAACCAGTGAGGGTTGGATTGTCAGTGAGCCGCTCGAAGGAAAAGATCCATGCCGGATCCGTCCAGTGTTCGCACGGATGAGGGAATGCCTCGAAGCCGCGAGTGGCGACCGCGTTCCCGTGTTGAATCTTTACTCCGAACTCAGCCGAAGCCCATACGGCGTTCGCGATGGATTGAAGCCCTTACTTCTGGCTGCTTTCTCTGTGATGCATGAACAAGACCTGGCGTTTTATGAGAAAGGTGGCTTCCTAAAGCAGGTCACAGGCCAGGAGTTCCACAGGCTCATCAAATCTCCCGAAGACTTCGAGGTGCAGTTCTGTCGGGTCGCAGGCGTCCGGGCCGCCGTATTCGAGCGGTTGTATAGCGTGCTCAACCCTGGCAGAAAAAAGCCGGCGGGTGTCGACATACTGGATGTCGTCCGGCCCTTGTGCGTCTTTGCCGCTCAGCTGCCCGAGTACGTTCGTAGAACTTCCAAGCTTTCACCAACCTCGATCGCGGTTCGAGATCACCTTGTCAGCGCAAAAGAGCCGGCAACACTGCTCTTCCGCCATCTCCCTGAGGCTTGCGGGAGCGAACCGTTTGAAGGCGATGATCCACCTAGCCCGGCCCGAGTCCGCCGGTTCGTCGACCGGCTGCACGAATCACTTGATGAGCTCCGAGTCGCATACCCGGATCTCCTTGGCCGCATGAAGGCAGAATTCGTCGCTTCGTTTGAACGCCCGGGTGGATTTGAGGCTACACGAGCGGCCGTAGCGAATTCCTCACAGGAGATCATGCTCGCGATAACCGAGCCGCGACTAAAAGCCTTCTGCCTGCGGATGGCCGACCTCGCTTTGGCTGAGGTCGAATGGCTAGAGTCACTTGGGAGCCTACTTTGCTCCAAGCCACCCTCGAAGTGGCTCGACCGCGATGAAGCTCTGTTCCGGGATGAGTTAGCCAGGCTGGTTCGCGTCTTTCGGAGGGTCGAAAGCACAGCTTTCCGAGGAGCGGCGAAAGGAAATTCACAAGCTCTTCGAGTCGCAATCACCGGTCGAGATGGTACCGAGGTCGAACAGGTTGTATACCTAGATTCCGGCGAGGAAGCTCGTGTTTCCGAGGTGGAAAGCAATCTCGCAAGAATTCTGGCAGACGAGGGCCGCGTTGGCGTCGTCGCTGCGCTACGCGCCATCCGTGCGAAGCTGCACGGAGCGGGTCCGGTAGCAGAGTGAGCGAGCGTTAAGCTGCTGGCGATGCCTGTCGGCCCTGCCGAACGCCATCGGGATAGAGAAGCTGTCATAGGCTTCGACCGGGCACGGACGACCCAAATGCAAAGAGCCGGGACATGGCAGACAAAACGGAAAATAAGCGACGCGGCTTCAAGGTCAGCGCACGCGCGATTCTCCAGCTCGGGGGAGAGCTAATCAGCTCGGACGGAATCGCGTTTTACGAGCTTATCAAAAATGCCTTCGACGCCGGCTCCGGGAAGGTCTTTGTTGATGTCGTAATGCGCCTTCCGTTGGAAATCATCCAAGAGATATTGGACCGGTTTCCACTGCCCGCAGAAGCGAGAGAGCGTAAGGCCGCGCTCAGATCAGTCAAAGAAACGCTGTCGAGGTCTCTGTTCGCAGACGCCCCGGATGCCGAGCAGTGGTTGACGTCCCTCGAAGCTCTAACAACGGAGGAAGAACTTCGTGAGCTTTTGGCGGAGGCGAATTCGATTACGTTTCGTGATCTCGGAAAGGGCATGACCCTTCAGGAACTGGAGGACATCTACCTTACTGTCGGGACGCCTAACCGGCTCACGGAGCGAGCACGGCTTCGGACCGCGGGAGACAAAAAGGTCGTCCTTGGCGAGAAGGGCATTGGGCGCCTTTCAGCGATGAGACTTGGGGGCAGGCTTCTTGTAGAGACCACTACAGCCGACGAGGAGCGCTGGAACCGTTTGGAGATCGACTGGGCAGAGTTTGGTAGGGACCTTGACCTTCTGCTGGACGAAGTTGACATCGTCCCAATGCGCGGAGCGAAGAAGGCTAAGGCCGGGCATGGGACAACGATCCGAATAACCGCCCTGAACACGACCTGGTCCGCGAGTAAGCTCAGAAAAATTGCGACCGACGACCTAAGCCGCTTCACAGATCCATTCGCGGAAAAGTCGATGTTTCCAATTCACTTGCGATACAACACGACACCGATTCCGATCCCACGTATGAGCGACCTGCTTCGCGAGCACGCTCACGCCATCGTCGAAGCTACCCTTTCGGTCGAGAAAACAAAACGGCAAGGAACGCATGTGACGCTAGCCGGAACAGTGGACTACCTCTTCTCCGGGGCTACCAACGCACCTTTGAGAGGCCGCTCTTACTCGTTCCGGTATTCGGACGACGAGGTAGCATCCCTGCTCCCCACGAAGGAAGACGCCGACCTCACCCTCGATGCCGTCGCAAGGCTCGGCCCATTCACGATGCAGTGCTACTGGTATAATCGGCGGCTGTTGAAAAAGATCGAGGTGAACGACGACGTCTTGGATCTGAAGAGCCTCGTACGTCCTTGGTCTGGCGGGCTCATGTTGTATCGGAACGGGTTCCGTGTTCCGCCTTACGGCGGCCCTGATGATGACTGGCTGAATCTTGACCGGGGAGCACTTGCCTCGCAGGGCTACAAGGTCAACCGCGCGCAGTTGGTAGGCAAGGTCGATATTAGCATCGACGAAAACCCGCGGCTTGTCGATCAGACAAATCGGGAAGGCTTGCGAGATTGCCCAGAAAAGCGGGCCTTGGCTGCCCTTCTAAAGCATGTCCTAGAGATGGAATTCCGCGCTTACATAAATGAGGTAGACGAAGAGCTGCGCGACCGTGAGCGTATTTCGTTCGGTGAGCTCGGCGAGGAGCTGAGCAAAGTTGAGGATCGGATCAACGAGTCGCTCTCTGAGCTAGCGGCAGCAGACATCGATCATCCCGACCTCAAGATCGGCAAGCTCACAAAGCGACTTCAGACGGCCTACCAGACAGTCGTTATGGTAGTCGGCCAAATGCAGGAGTCCGTAGAGGCCGCGGAGGACGAGAAGGCACGTCTCCTGCACTTGGCCGCTCTGGGGCTTACAATCGAGAAGTTGGCCCACGAGCTAAACCGGGCGACGAAGCACGCTCTAGCCGCCCTTCGGCAGATCGCGCCGTCAGGAGGGTCTTCGGAACTCAAGCGTACCGCCTCTTTGCAGCTTCAGTCGCTCCAGAAGCGATTGCAGAACCTCGATCCATTGTTGACGCCGACGAAGCAAAGGAAAGAGGAATTCGACTTGATCAAGGAGGTGCGCGCAGTTCTCGACGGATTTGAGGCTCGCTTCCAACGTCACGGAATCAAAGTCAAGTTAGTCGAAAAGAGCGACAAGCCAGTCATAGTAAAGCTGGTAAGAGCGATGCTAATCCAGGTTCTGGAGAACCTGGTTGACAATTCGGTGTACTGGCTCACCGTGCAAGGAAGACGAAAGGACCAAAACGAGCAGGACCCACAGATAACGGTGACGGTCGACGGCCAGCGGAACGTTCTTGAAGTGACTGACAACGGGCCCGGCATCGCACCGGAGAATCGGGAGCGTATCTTCCGGCCATTTTACACACTCAAACCTGCTGGCGAAGGCAAGGGCCTCGGCCTTTATATCTCCCGCGAAATCGCAGAGTATCACGGAGGAACCCTCACCCTTTCGGATAAGGGGCTTCGATCCACGGGCCGCTTACACACATTTGTGCTCGACTTCACATCCGGGAGGGTTTAAGGCGTGTCCGCCGAAATTTCGCTCGAACCCGAGATTGCATCCACGCCGATCGCCCGCGTTGCCATCATTGACGATGTCTACGCTGGACCGAACATTGGTGCTGTTAAGAAGGAGCTGCCGACATTTTGCGCGGCGGTGGGTGCTGCGGACGGACTGGCCGAGGAACTGGCTAAAGTGACGAAGTGCGATTTCACTGATCCGCTAGCCGTAACCGACGAGGCGCTCGTGCAGCTCTCCAAGAGCCGCCAGAACTTTCCTGGCCACACGGACCTGATCGACAGCCTTTTTGAGCAGTTCGATCTGCGATTCGCCGAAGTCGAGCGAATTAGGGAAAGTATCGAAAAGCGTGGGCACCTGGTCAAAACGTTCCATTCCATCGAGACGTTGTTTGAAGGCGAGGCTTTCCAGCTAGTGCTGCTGGACTTGATCCTAGCGGAGGGGCGCGACGAATCGGAAGAAATTGCACGCCAAGTTTACGAGCAATTCAGGTCATTCATCATCCTCATGTCGGATTTCCCGGACGCGGCGAAGCTTGAGGAGGAGTTCCGGCGAAAGAGCCAATTACTCCGTGGTTTCTTCCAATTCTGCGACAAGACCGAACTCAGCAATCCTGACCGGCTCAGCATCCGTCTCGACGCCCTTCCAAGAGATCCCGCTGTCTGCCACGCCGTTCACGACTTTGTAGACGCGATCCATCACGCGCTCGGCGGCAACATTATGGAATCCCCGCCTGCACAACTTGACGAGAACGAGCCTCAGCCCGCTGGGCAACCTCTCGCCGAGTTCATGCACACGCTTCGAACACTGGGCCTGCAGGACTACGCGATACTATGTGAGCTTACGCTTCGAGATGAAGGCCACCCGCTCGGCGACTATATGATGCGGATGCTCGGATGCCACCTGATCGCAAATTTGCTTTCGGACAAACGCGTCTTGAAATCTGTTGGTAAGCTAGACCAGCTTCGCTTCACCGAATTCCTTCCGTACGGGGATGAGGCCACCAACTCGTTCAAGAAGCTTTATGCGGACTCGTTAACCGAGAAGATTGTGGAGCCTTGGACAGCCCACCCTTGGCAGGCGAAGGCAATCGTGACGGCTTCCTGTCAAGACGCTCCCCACGCCGGAGATGAGTCGAATGATTCTGGCCTGACGAGCGGAGAGCCGTCTGGAGGCGATCCGGAGGACATGGGTCTAGCCCATCGCGAGGGTCAATTGCTCAAGGCTCTAGGCTACAATGACGATGGAAAGGACCTTCCCTTCCTGCAACTCGGCGACCTGCTGATCCGCGACGAAAAATCGCTCGTCTATGCCGTTCTGAGCGCGGCGTGCGACCTTCAATTCACACCTGAGAGCGTCTCGCAGCAGCGTCCGCGTGAGCGAGATGACACTGTGCTCCTTGTTCCGGGCACTCTTAGGAAAATGGGTGCTCCCCCGTTTCCGAAGAAGCGGGCGACGACGGGACTCATACGCTGGGGAACCGAGTGGTACAGCGTTGATTGGTTCGACCGGAAGCTGATCGGTCTTCCTCATTGCGCCATACGGACCCTGTACGAGACCTCTGGCTACCAGCACGAAAAGCGGCTGTTAATGGGCCGCGCGCTGGAACTACAACATACTGTTCTGTCCTGGGTAGCTCGTATCGGACTCGAGGTTCAACCTCCGCTCCCAGTCGACCTGCCTCTGACTCTGTTCGGACGCAAGGCCGATAACTCGTTCGTTCAGCTAGGACCTGTCATTCCGCAAGGGGCATTGCTGTTCCACCTTCGCGACAAAGCACAGCCGACACTTATCTTTCGAAAAAGCGCTTACTACGAGATGCGGCAACGATGCGAATTGCACCGCGACGAGGCGACAAATCAGATGAAGGGCGCGATGCAGACCGGGTTGTCCGTAATGGCTGAGAAGATGGTCGGGATGAAGGTGCCAATTGTCATACCAGACAACAATGCGGTCGCCGCCATCAAGTTGCTCGACCATTTGGAGCCGAAGAGCCGTCCCAAGACGCCCAATTTGTGCAAGCGTCTCACTGGGCATTCACTGGTATCAGCGCTCTTGTGCAAAATCACCGCGCTGTCGAAGAAAAAGCTGAAGAGCGCGAGTGGGTAAAGCAAGTAGAGTCACGCACTCGGCACGCGCTCCAGCAGTTTCAACTCCAAGCGAAGATTCTCGGAAGCACGCTTACGCCAAATTGCGCACTGTTGCGGTTTGCGGGAAGCTCGACCTTAACCGTCGACCAAGTCATGAGACGACGTTCAGAGTTGCTCACTACCTACGGCCTGAACGTCGTCAGCGTCCGCCCCGAGGCAGGCGCGGTTTCCCTTGCGATCGAGAGGCCGAACCGCCGCGTTCTACCGACCGAAGACGTCTGGTCGCGATGGAATCCGGAACGGACATGGGGCAACCGCAATCTTTTGGTGGGGGTTCGGGAGGATGACGGAGAACTTCTGATCCTTTCGCCAGGAAAGCAGCATGCGCCGCACACGCTGATCGCTGGCTCGACGGGAAGCGGAAAGTCTGTACTGATGCAGAACATTGTCCTGGCGGTTGCGGCGACGAATACCCCGCGGCAAGCTAGGTTGGTTCTGATCGATCCGAAGCAGGGTGTCGATTACTTCCCCTTTGAAGGGCTGCCTCATCTCGCCGGGCCGTTGATCGTCGACCCTTCCGAGGCGTCCGCCCGGCTGGAACAGCTTGTTGTAGAGATGGATGCCCGATACGGAAAACTGCGTGCAGCCCGGGTTCAAAACCTCGCTGCATACAACGAGAAGGTCGCTTCCAGCGAGCGACTTCCAGTCATCTGGGTCATCCACGACGAATTCGCGGAGTGGATGATGGTTGACGAATACAAGGACGCCGTCACGCAAACCGTAGGGCGGCTCGGCGTGAAGGCTCGGGCCGCAGGCATCCACCTAGTCTTCGCAGCACAGCGGCCGGATGCCAACGTAATGCCTATGCAGCTCCGGGCGAACCTTGGCAACCGACTCATCCTCCGTGTGGACTCGGTCGGCACGTCCGAGATTGCACTCGGGGAACCGGGCGCAGAGGCTCTGCTCGGCCACGGGCACATGGCCGCAAAGCTCGAAGGTTCGCCGGGCATAGTTTTCGCCCAAGTTCCTTTCGCCGACACAGGCTTCGTCGAGCGCCTTGTTGAAACCATTCGGGCCGAGAGCTCACCGCAAGAGAAATAGGCGAACACTCAACTCGCGAGGCGTCTTATGCGGAACCCGGACTGGGTCCGAGACGAGATCATACTCGCGCTCGACCTATACTTTCGAGCGGGCCGGAGACAGCTTCCAGCAACACACCCCGATGTGATTGCCCTCTCCGAGACGCTGAACGAACTCCCCCTCCACCAAGAAAAGGCAAGAGACGAGAGATTCCGTAACCCCAACGGCATTTCTATGATCCTTGGTAATTTTCTCGGCATCGACCCCGAACACGCCACACCGGGGCTAAGCAGGAACAATCGGCTTCAGGAGGACGTTTGGGATGACTTTGCCAACGACCCTGCTTTTCTCAGCCGGACGGCTGAGTCGATAGCAAGGGTTGCCGCTTCGGATGTCCGAGACCAGGACTCCATAGCTGCGCAGGAGGTTTTCGTCGAAGGCGAGCTTCTGACTCGACTCCACCTTCTCCGGGAACGAAACAAAGCTTCGGTGGAAAAGAAGAAGGAGCAAGTCTTAAAAGCCACTGGCCGACTCGCATGCGAAGTTTGCGAATTCGATTTCAACGTCGCGTACGGTAGACTCGGCGAGGGATTCGCGGAATGCCATCACACGCGGCCGCTCGCCGAGCTTTCCGGCATCCGACAGACAAGGCTTGCCGACCTGGCCGTGGTCTGTGCCAACTGTCACCGAATGCTCCACCGAGGCCGGCAGAGCGTTTCCCTTGATATGCTGCAATCATTAGTGCGACAGCGGCTGCCGATAGGGTAAGTACTTGGAATTCTATGCAGACTCCAATCTATCTCGACAACAACGCTTCCACTCGCGTCGATCCTTCGGTGCTGGAGGCAATGCTCCCCTATTTCACAACTGATTTCGCTAATCCCACAAATGTTTTGCACTTGCCCGGTCGGACGGCTGCAGCCGCTATCGAACTGGCAAGAAGCCAAGTAGCAAGCGCCATTGGGGCGGAATCGTCTGAAATCACCTTCACGAGTGGTGCGACGGAAAGCAACAACATCGCGATTCTTGGAGTTGCCCGGCGTGCGGTAGGGCGATTCCGCCACATTATCACGAGCTCAATCGAGCACAGCGCGGTTCTGGAGCCGTGTCGCCAGCTCGAACGGGAAGGATTCCGTGTGTCCTACCTTCCCGTCGATTCCTATGGACGGGTTGATCCGGCCTTAGTGGAGCAGGAGATCGGTGAGGAAACCTTCCTAGTCAGCGTTATGGCGGCCAACAACGAAGTCGGCAGTCTACAACCGGTAGCGGAGATTGGTAGTATCTGCCGGAACCACGGCGTCCTCTTTCACACCGACGCCGCACAAGCCCTCGGCCGAATCCGGACTTCGGTCGATGACTGGGGGGCAGATTTGCTTAGCATTTCTGCCCACAAGCATTACGGACCTAAAGGGGCTGGGGCGCTTTACGTTCGAAAAGGTGCCTCACAACTGCTCTCCCCGCTCCAGTACGGTGGCCACCAAGAGCATGGACTTCGACCGGGGACTCCCGCTGTTCCTTTGATCGTAGGCCTCGGCGCCGCATGCCATCTCGCATCTACGAAACTCGATGAGGATCAGCGGCGGTTGGAGTACCTCCGAGAGAGTCTGCGAGCGATAATCACCGACGCCATTCCCGATGCGGTCGTAAACGGTCATCCCTTAGAACGGCTTTCGGGGCTCCTCAGCCTGGGATTCCCGAATTTGGATGGCGACCTACTGGTTCACGACCTTGATCGAGTGGCAGTCAGCCAAGGCTCCTCTTGCTCGAGCGGGAGTTTTCGGCCGAGCCACGTTCTTCTCGCAATGGGCCTCCCTGACAGCGTGCTGCGGTCCACGATCCGATTTGGGATTGGCCGCTTCACGACTGAACAGGAAGTGGAAAAAGCGGGTGCCTACGTCATCGAAGCGGTCAAAAGACAGCGGGCCCTTTAAAGGGCAAAGTAGTCCCGGCCGGGCCCCTCTCGGTTCCTGACAAAAGCGGCCACCGAGATGGGAAAAATGAGTGGTCGGACCTGTTTCTAACCATCATCAATTTCATCCTTTTCCCCGAAGGTTTCCCCGAAATGTTCCCCGAAAGTTTGCGCCGAGCTGAATCGTTCCGCTGAAAGCTCGAAAGGTCTATAGGCACGGCGTCTGAGATGTAATGAGTGCCTTGGAACCGGATCAAAGCCTGCTTGTTTGCGCCTTCGATTGATGGCGCGGAGGATTGTGAGAAGTTGTCGTCGAACTGGAGCGTAAGGAGCAAACGTGACCGCTCTCAGTTCCTTCCCAAGACAGTCGGCGTTTCGCTTTACTGCGAGGTCTTCAAAAAACGATTTCAGCATACGGTATTCGGTCGCCTCAATGCGCACCGAGGCATGGCCGTTGCGAAAGCTGATGGAATATCCGGCGAATCGAATCGGCACGCGTCTCACGTCTCGAATCACCCTCGCCTCTTCCTCGAAGAAGACGTGCGTCCCGTGGGTCGCGAGAATCAGAAAGAAACGCTCGTGGCGGATGTACTGGAGGTTCGCTTGGCCGAGCGCCTTGCGCCGGGCTTTGGCCCACTTGGAGATCGCGATTCCGTAGCGGTCGATGATTTTAGCGTCCACAGCCGCGGGATCTTTGTTCGCAGGCACCGAGCCGGCGACGTAAAAGAAATAGCCGTTGGCGACGTAGGAAACCGCCACCTGCTGTACGAAGCCTTCGACTGTCGTCGCCACACAACGGTACTGCATCGACCTCCCGCGAGCGTTCTCGCCCAAGAGGCAGCGAAGGGAAGGAGATGTTTGCGGCACATCTCCCAAAGCCGTTTTTCCCTTCAAAGAGCAAAGCGCAACCCCTCACGCCCTTCGGCGTGGGGGCATCCCGCCCTTGGCTTGGCCGCCGCTCCGCGGCGTCGAGGAACTACCTTCTTTAAGTTGCAGTTCCCCAATACATAGCGGTAGCGGACAACAACCTCCGATGAACGTTGCCCGTGCCTAAGGCGCACGGGTGGCGTTCATCGTCATTTCGCTGCCATTGGAACTCCGCCCTCCCAAGCGGATTTGGAATAGCCGCGAGAAATTCCTCCCGGAAGACAGTCGCCGGCGGCCGAGCCGCCGGCGTCCATCTCGTCGTCGAGACAGGTTCTTCGCCCGTCGCTGCTTTCGTCGTTGCCTTGTGCCCGGCACGATCCGTGAACACGCAATCGAGCACCTGACTGCCTTGCCAGAGTCTCGTCCCGACCGATCTTGACTCCCGCCCTGGTCGGCTAGGCTCCTACTTGCAGCACTCTCCCAGACATCGGCCTTTCAATCACCCGGCTGACAGGTCCAGTTCGCTCGCGCCAATTGCATACGGAGCAACGCGCGCGAGAAGTTCCGAACGCCGGGCACCGGTCCACGAGGCCGGCCGCCGAAGTCCTTCCCAGGTTAGCCATGGTCTTCGCATCGAGCAGTCACGTCGCTATCCGGTGTTACCCGGAAGTCTCTTGTCGTCCGCCCAGGGCTCCCGCCCCAGCGGAGTTTGCACACGTCTTCGTGTGATTTCGGGGGGCCGAAGGTAGAAGCGCCTCCCTTACCCGCCGACAAGAAACCATCGCAGTTCGGCATCGTCTCTGCTCGCACTCACCGGCAAGGGCTTCCGCCCCTTTCATGGTTGAGCTATTCGCCGTGGGCTTTTTCGGCCCAACGCCGAGCTTGGTCAAAAAGCTCGGTTCCGCCTGTCGCCAGTCGGAAACTCCCCACGCCGGCATGGTTGAACGAACCTCACGGGACTTCCACCCGAATTTTCCAGAGCAAGCTGGAATTTGGTCCGAACCCCCAAGACAGGATTCGCGAAACGCAGTGAAGCGTTCCGCCCACCTGCTTTGAACCATGACAGCCTCGCATCGTTCAGCGAGGTTTTTCCCTGTCGCCCTCTTCCCCGATCACGGAATGGGATAGAACGCCGGGATTACTCTGGGCCTCGTCTCTCCTCAATACGATTGAGGCGACGAACTCAGGATTACGCCGACGAGCCTCCCTCGAACCGGACGAGCACGTCTCCGTGCATCCGGCTCTACGGGCCAGCGCGAACGCAGGTGGTGAACCTGCCTCCTTAGGTGAACGAGTGACGCCCACTTTACCGGAGTGCGCTGCCCATCTCGACGACCGACAAAATCGCGTTTCACGACCATGACGATCACGGCGTATTCGCCGCACATCCGTCGTTAGCACAGGTCAATTTCCATTTCGGAAATATTTCAATTCGGTGACAGGATTCTGACAGCGAAGATCCACACCACTCTCCTCACCAATCGCCAGAAGGATTCGCAGCGGCGATCTGCCGCACCGAGGCGACGAGATCGCTTAAGAGTTGCGCGACTTGGTTCGGCGTTTCCGACCTCGAAGCTCGGAAAGAGGCTTCCACTTTCCTCGCCGAGAGTTCGAGACTCTTTATCCGCCGCACGGCGGCGTCCTCATCGGCTTGGGTGACGACGTGCCAGAGTTTCCGGCGAACAATGGCGGAAAACAGCCCAGGCGGATTCTTGCTCCCGATCGCTCTTGCGTGTTCGGCTGCAGCAACGAACTGAAGCCGGCTGTGTTCGCCGCTCGGCACGAGCTTTCGGGCGACGGCTTCTCGGAACAGCTCAAGCAAACGCTTCGTGTTCGCAAGGTCCGCGGGAACGATGTTGGAAAGTCTCGGCTTCGCCGTTCCTCCGTCTTGTTTCCTCAAAACGCCAGACGCGCCGCCCGCGGCGGGTTTCTGGTTCTTAGAGTCCGAAGGGAGTCTTTCGTCTGATTCAGGGGGTGCTGTTCTGGTTGTGGACGGCCGCTGAAGGGGTGACGATCCGCTTGTGGACAACGTCGTCCCCTCGCCTCCTCGTGACCACCGAATGTTCAGAGTGACGAACTTGCCGAATCGGTTCAGGCGCCACTGCGGAACGTCGTGCGAAACAAGCACTCCGATCTCGGTGAGATGCCTTCGAGCGTCTTTCACGTTTCGCTCGGCGACGCCGAACACGTCGGCGACCCACGAGATTTTGCAATACCCTTGGACGCTCACCTGTCCCTTTCGGATGAACAAGCAGCGAAGAAGGTGCGCGAGCAACGTCGCGATCACCGCACGGCGGCAGCCGCCCGCGAGAAGACGGAGCAATCGCCTAGGAACCGGAACGCATTGCCGTGTGCCCAGTCGCTCGCGCATTGTTCGGATCCGAGTTTGAACCTCTTCCGCTGCATTGACGGGATTTGCAAACGCAATTGCGTGTTCGCTCCATGCGAGAAGGCCTGCCGCTTGCAGTCTGCGAATTGAGCCGCGAACATGCTCACCGCCGACGCCGCCGATGAGCCGATGTACTTCTTCAATTGTGAACTGCACCTTCCGGCCGCTCGCGAAACGTCGCCGTGTCGCCACCTCGCGGCACGCGAACCATGTGCGGAGGTCGATCAGTCGAATGCGCTTCGCCTGGTACATCGACCACGCGGCGCAAAGCTCTTCGGTCGGCACGAGCACGTAGCCGCCCGCGATGTGTGGTGGTGTCATCTCCCCTCGCCTTTTCGGCGGACGTCACGCGCAGGGGTCCGCGTTCCCCGCGAAGGAGGTCGGGCCCAGGCAACACGATCCCTGGAAGCTCGCATTTGGACGATTGACACTCCGGCGATCGCCGGGTTACGGTCGGGGAAGTTTCTAGTCCCCGGTCCGTGGGTCATCGTCCATCTGCGAACCTTTTCAAAAAGCGGTCCTGCCAGGGGCCGCTTTTTTACTTGTGCGCCAGGCATGTTGTGTCTCAGGAGGTGCAAATCCTCTGCGGGCGGTGATGGCCCGAACCGCAAGGCTAGG
>JAIEPT010000265.1 GCA_019748295.1 Gemmataceae bacterium
CGACGCACAGCCGCGCACGCAGTAAGCGGTCCTCACGCAACATGGTGCGAAGACCGTTGCCGTGAATGGAAACAAGGAGCCGCGCACGCAGTAAGCGGTCCTCACGCAACATGGTGCGAAGACCGCTTACTTCGTGCGCGGCTCTTGAAGCAACATAGTGCGAAGACCGCTTACTTCGTGCGCGGCTCTTGAAGCTACTGCTTGGGTTGCGTGATGCCCGGATAAGTATCCGTGCGGAACGGCGTCGCGGGGAGGCCATCGCGGTTGAAGAGATTCACCACCGGATGGTTGGACCAGCCGTAGCGGACCGCGACCGGCTTATCGACGCCCTCGGCGGTGACGACGACGGTGTTGCCGATGATTTCCGCCTTGGCGTTGACGAACTTCTTGTCTTCGCCGGCGACCGTGAAGCCCACGAGGGGAGCGCCTTGGGAATTGTCCTTCGCTCGCCAGGCGCCCTCTTTCTTCGCGCCGGGGTTCAGCTTGCCGACGACCATTTCTTTGGACGTGAGGCCGCTGGCGTGGTCGAAGTTC
Source organism: Gemmataceae bacterium (assembly GCA_019748295.1). GTDB lineage: Bacteria > Planctomycetota > Planctomycetia > Gemmatales > Gemmataceae > JAIEPT01. Next base: position 535 of record JAIEPT010000265.1, read on the forward strand.
AGCACCACCTTGCTGCCTTCGACCTTCATGTCCTTGTAGAGCGGGCCGGAATACTCGATCTTCTTGCCGTAATCTTTGGCTAGGGCGATCAGCGCGAGGCGTTCGCCGACGGGGCGCTTGGGCGTGGGATGGATGTCGTATTCGTCGCCAAAATCAGTAATGACGGCCATGCCGGTGTTCGGCAGCTTCAGCGTCATGAGTTGGGCTTCGCGAAGTTCCGCCCAGGTGCTCTCGCCCGGGGCCTTGGAAACCTGGGTGAAGGGAGCCAGTTGCACGAAGTAGAAGGGGAAGTCGCCGAGGGCCCAATCCTTGCGCCAGTTTTCGATCATCATCGGGAAGAGCGTGCGATACTTCCACGCCGCGCCCGCGTTGCTCTCGCCCTGATACCAGGTGGCGCCCTTGATCGTGTAGTTCTTGATCGGATTGATCATGCCGTTGTAAAGAGCGGACGGCCCGTTCGGGTTGCCGTTCTTCTGCGGGTTCTTGTGCTCATGGGCGAACATCGGGTGCGCGTTCAGCACTTCCTTGCTCGTCCACGCTTCGGCCCGCGTGCCGCCCCAGCTCGTGTGGATGAGGCCGATCGGGATGTTCAGTTCCTTCTGGAGATATCGGCCGAAGAAATAGCCGACGGCCGAGAAGCTGCCGACGGTTTTCGGGTCGGCGTCGGTCCACGTGCCGCTGGTTTCCGTCGTCGGTTCGGCGAGAGGCGAACGCTTCACCGTGAACATGCGAAGGTTCGCATTGTGCGGAGCGCTCTTGGCGAAGCTCTTGTCCTCTTCGTTGCAGGCGTTGACGGACCATTCCATGTTGGATTGGCCCGAGCAGACCCACACTTCGCCGACGAGGATGTTCTTGTAGTCGATCTTGTTCTTGCCGGCGATTGACATCTCGAAAGGCCCGCCCGGTTCCCCGGCGGCGACCTTCACGAGCCAGTTGCCGTTATCGTCGGCCGTGGTCGAAGCGTCGGCTCCGCGGAAGGCGACCGTCACCTTCTCGCCTTTTTCCGCCGTGCCCCACACCGCGGCTTTCGTCTTCTGTTGCAGCACCATGCCTTCGCCGCAGATGCCATGGGTCTTCACATCGGCCTGGGAAGCCGAAACGCCGACGATCAAGGCGATCGCCGACAACCAACACATTCGTCTCATTGATGAAACCTCTGAAGAGTGAGCGGAACCCTTTCTGCATTGTCGAACGCCACAGTAAGCGAGCGGCCCATCGGCTTCAACATAATTGCGGTATTCCGCGATTCGAGCGCCCTATCGGGGAATTCGCGATTGCGGATGGCGTGGCTGACTGTTAAGCCTTCGGGAAGGAATTTCGTCCATTTCCCAGGAGCCGACCTTGCCCACCGGAGCCGATATTCTCGTCGATCGATTGCATCATCATGGCATCCGAACGATCTTCGGCATGCCAGGGTCGCACATCACTTCCCTCTACGATGCGATCGCGCGCCACGGCGGTTTTCGCACCATACTCATCCGCAACGAGCAAGCCGGCGCGTTCGCGGCCGACGGATTCGCGCGAGTGACTGGGCAGCCCGGCGTCATCTGCACGACGGCCGGACCCGGAGCGACGAATGCCCTTACAGGGATCGGCGAAGCATGGGCCGATTCGATTCGCCTGCTTCTGCTGACAGGTCAGGTCAATCACGATCGGCTGCATCAAGAGTGCGGAGCCTATCACGAGATCGACCTCGAAGGCATCCTTCGGCCCTGCACCAAGCATGTTGCCACGATGATGAGCCTGGACGATATCGTCGGCCAAGTGGATCGTGCGTATCATGCGATGGTTTCGGGCCGTCCACGACCGGCCGCACTGGTGTTGCCGCAGGATTTGATGGGCCAAAGCGCCTCCGCGTTTCCGCGAACTACGCCGACGTTGCCTGAAGTGTCGATCCCGGTTCCCGACGAGAAGAAGCTGGATGCCGCGCTAGCGCTTATCCGTCAATCGCGGCGGCCGATCATTCTTGCCGGCGGCGGAGCGATATCTTCCGGCGTGGAAGCATCGCTGGCGGCATTCGCGGATCGCATCGACGCCGCCGTGGTCACGACGCTCAACGGCAAAGGGATTCTCGACGAACGCCATCCGCGTTCGCTGGGCCACGCTCGCAGCGCGCGGGCTCAGGCCGCGTGGCCTCATGCCGATTTGGTGATCGCGTTGGGATGTCGATTCACCGAGGTTTTCACCGGGTTTCGCAAGCTGCAAATTCCGGGCAAGCTCGTGCAGGTGGATATCGATCGAGGCCAACTCGGCATCAACTATCCGACCGACATCGCCATCGAAGCGGATGTTCATGCATTCGTGCGGATGGCGATGAACAAAATCGCGGAGCCGCATCGCAGCCAATGGGGCGAGATCATGGAGCGCGCCCGCAAGGCGAAGGTCGAACGGCCCGAGTGGTTCATCGAAACGCTGCGGGCGAGTTTGCCGGACGACGCGGTTGTGTTCACGGATGCTTCGGAGATGGCGTACCGCATGCACATGGATTTCCCTGCCTACGGGCCGCGGTCGTTCTTTTACCCGTCGAACTTCATCGCCCTGGGATGGGGCTTCCCCGCGGCCGTCGGAGCGGCCGCGGCGTTGCCGGATCGCTTGGTGGTCAGCGTCAGCGGCGACGGCGGATTCACGATGACTTCGCAGGAACTCGCCACGGCGGCGCGCTATCGCCTCAAGGTCATCGCCATCGTGCATAATGATTCCACCTACGGGGCGATCAAGAACATTCAGCAGCGCCGACATGGCGAACGCTACTTGGATGTCGAACTGAACAATCCCGATTTCATGAAATTGGCGGAAGCTTATGGAGTTCCCGCGACGCGAGCCGCCGATGCGGCATCCTTCGCTACCGCATTGCAAGAAGCGCAACAGCGAGACGGGCCGTCCCTCATCGAAGTGCCGGACGAGTGGCGTTACCTACGGCCCTTGGCGAATTGATTCGTGTGGCACGCCCTGAACGTAGTGAAGGGCGTGGTGAAGCTTCCGAAGAGGTTACGCACATTGGATGCTGCGTCAGCACCGCTTCCACGCCCTTCACTACGTTCAGGGCGTGCCGCACGAAACGCTAAATCAGCGAACGCGATTTCGCAGCAGCACCTTTCGCACCAACCCGAAGCGTCAGCGAGGAATTTCGCGTCGTCCCTCGCTGACGTGACGCTTCGGGCTACTAGTGCGGGCGACTGGCATGTTTTGATCGGAATCGCGATGCCCACTCTTGTTCAACAGGCCGCTAAACCCGCTGCCGATTTGCGCACGCTGATTTAGGATTCGAAAGTTCGATCTCCTAAGCGGAGTAACCAAACGGCGCGTCGGCGCTCGGGTCGGCAATGCGCACCGAAGTCTTCCCCTCAAGCACTTCGAGCAACACCGGCAGCGCATGCTCGCCGCGCCAACCTTGGAGCAGCAAGGTGTCGGCGGTCTTATGGTCGCCATCCAGAAAGGCGCGGACGAGATTGCGGATGTCGCTGTTGGAGGCGACCAGATTCGGAGCGAGTTGGTTGCGGATCGACCAGTCCGCCAGCACCGCATTGGTCAGGTTGACGATCAAGCCCACGCGCGGAGCCTCGACGTCGCGTTCCGTCGCTTCGGGACATTGGTCGAACGGCAGCTTCTGCCCGCGTTCGCCGGCCTGAAAGATTTCGTCGAGGTGCTTCTTCGTGAGCCCGCGAACCACTTCGAGATCCTTGGGCGATTTGAGATGCCGTCGGGCTATCTCGACGAGCAGATCGTCACGGACGATGACGCGGGCCGGTCGATCCAATTCGATGGCTTTTTGCTCGCGCCACAGATACAGTTCGCGCAACACCGCAAGCCGGCGGCGATCAAGATTCCCGGAACCGCGGATTTTCCGCCACCGTTCGCCGACCGTTTCCGTCGAGGGCTCGCGCGGAGAAGAGTCCTGCGTCAGCCGTTGGAACTCTTCCTCCGCCCAGTCGCTCCGATTCAGTTCCTTGAGTTTCGCGGCAATCTTGATTTGCATCGCAAGCAGGTAGCGGACGTCGTCGAACGCATACTTGATCTGACCCGGAGTCAGCGGCCGGGTGCGCCATTCCGTGAGCGTTTCGCTCTTCTTCAGCTTCTTGCCGAGCAGCGTTTGCACGAGGGCGCCATGTCCCATCGGAAAGGGAAAGCCCGCCATCCCCGCGGCAATTTGCAGGTCGAAGATTCGTCCCGGCGCTTGGCCGAACGCGTTGTGGCAAAGCCGAACTTCCTCACGCCCCGCATGGACGATCACCTGCCGCAATGGATCGGCGACGAGGCGCCAGAAGGGATCGAGATTCTCGAACGCGAACGGATCGACGAGATACAAAGCATCCGGGGCGGCGATTTGAACGAGGCAGAGTTCGGGGTGATAAGTATGTTCGCCGACGAACTCCGTATCGAAGCCGAATCGCTCGCATTGGGAGAGGCGGTCGCAACACTGCTGCAGCAGGTCGGCCTGATCGACGACGATTTCCGCGATATCGGGCATCGGACGAACCGGGAGAATGGGCGACCTGCCCGTTAATGTATCGAAAGAAATCCGGACGGCGTCCTACCTCAATCAAGCGGTTGCGGCCAAGTTATCAGTCGCGTAGTGCGCGACCGGTGAGATGCAGGAACACGCGTTCCAAATTGGGCTCGGTCGTTTCGAGCGACAGGATCGTCCAGTGCCGCTCTTGGCAGATCGCCATCCATCGCGAAAGCGTGGGCGGCACGCTATGGCACTCGATCTTCATCCGCTCTTGTTCCATTTTGCAGCCGACGACGCCCTCGATCGCGACGGCCGCCCGTTGCGTTTCCTCCGCGGGCCCGTCGATGCGAATGCGGATCACGCTGGGCAACAGCGTCAGCAGTTTGGACACCTCGTCGCAAGCAATCAGTTTGCCGTGATCGATGATGCCGACGCGACGGCAGAGCGTTTGCACTTCCTCCATGTAGTGGCTGGTGTAAACGATCGTCGTCCCTTCCGCGTTGATGCGGCGGATGCCCTCGAAGAGATGGTTGCGTGTCTGCGGATCGACCCCCGCCGTCGGTTCGTCGAGCAGCAGAAGCCGGGGGCGGTGCAGGATGGCGAGGCCCAGGTTGAGGCGTCGCTGTTGGCCTCCCGAAAGGGTTCGGGCCAGTTGTCGCCCCACCGGATCTTCGAGTCCCATGAACCGCAGCAGCTCCTCGATGCGGGCATCGAGTTCGGCCCCGCGCAGTCCGTAAATCTCGCCGAAGAACCGCAGATTTTCGCGAGAGGTCAGTTCCGGGTAGATCGCGAGTTCCTGCGGGGCGACGCCGATCTTCCGCTTCATGCCGGCGTTCGTCGGGGTGAGCGTTTCTCCCTGGAGCATCACCGCCCCGCTGCTGGGCGGGAACAGGCCGGAGACGAGCGTCAGCAATGTCGTCTTTCCGGCCCCGTTCGGTCCGAGCAGGCCGAAGATTTCTCCCTCGTGAACCGTGAGCGAGACGCCGCTCAGCGCGACATGCGAGCCGTACGCATGGCGAAGATTCCGCACTTCGAGCAAAGGCGCCGTCATGTCCGCATTGTAGAAAGAAGAACGACGCATGCTTCCTTTCGTCGAGCCAGCCATGAAATCAAGTATCGATGAAATCCGCGCCCGCTTCGATGCCGACGTCGAGCGATTCAGCAACCTGGAAACAGGCCAGACCGCGGCCATGGGCTCGGCGGTCGCGCTGGAACTCATCGCCCGCGCCGCCATCGCCGCCACGCCGCACGCTCGCCGAACGCTGGATCTCGGCTGCGGCGCCGGGAACTTCACGCTGCGGCTTCTGCAACAAAAGCCGATGAAAGCGATCACGCTCGTCGATCTGAGCCGCCCCATGCTCGATCGCGCGGAGCAGCGTGTCCGCGCCGTTCATTCCGGCGAAGTAACATCGCTCCAAGCGGACATCCGCGACGTTTCGCTCCCCGCCGGCAGCATGGACGTCATCCTTGCCGGCGCCGTGCTGCACCACCTGCGGACGGATGCCGAGTGGGAGATCACCTTCGCCATGCTGCACCGTTTTCTTGCTCCCGGCGGTTCGCTGTGGATCTTCGACATGGTGACGCACGAGCATCCCGCGGTGCAAGCGATGATGCACGCCCGCTATGGCGACTACCTCGCGTCGCTCAAAGGGGACGCCTACCGCGATCATGTCTTCGCGTACATCGAGAAGGAAGACACGCCGCGGCCCTTGACGTATCAAACCGAGTTGCTTCGCAGCGTCGGCTTCGCGAAGATCGAGGTGCTGCATTTCGACACGTGCTTCGCGGCGTTTGGCGGCGTGAAAGCGCTGTAGGGAACGCCCTCCGTGGCGTTCCGCATGACTGGACGCGTCCGAGGGATATGAATCCGCTTCCGAGATCAGGGGAGCGTCGAGCCGTTAGACTGAAGCGCAAGATTCGGCCGTTAGCGGGTCCGCGCCCACGGCGGGGTAACGCCGCGCCGCTCGCCTTGTCGCTGCATGTTTGACGCTCTCCCTCGGACGCGTCCGGTTTTGCGGAACGCCACGGAGGGCGTTCCCTACAGCGCGTTGCAACTGCATGGTCGAAGTTCATAGAGAAGCAGGTTTTTCCAAACCACTTCTAGCGATGCCCGGCGTCCGATCGCTAAGCCGTAAGCGGGGGATCAGCGGCATTCGCTCGCCGACGTTCGCGATCGAGACTAAGATGAAGGCGATTCAAGCCACGGAGATTCGCATGTCCGGAATTCGCGCGTCCCGCCAAACGGCGGCCGTCATCCTTACCGTCGCCGCGGGCGTCCTTCGCCTCGTCACGAACGTCTTCGGCATCTTCAACTGCAACCCGATGTATGCCGGCTGCACCTTCGGTGGATCCCGCATCCGAGGCTGGATGCGCTATGTGTTGCCGGTTGTATTGTGGCTCGGTACCGACTATGCGCTCTGGGCAAGTCGTGGTTTCAATTCGGAGTATCAGCCCTTCAGTCAAGCGTGGCAGTGGTTCAACCTGCTCAGTTTGGGAATCTACGTCGCCATTGGTCGATGGTTCATTGGCGAGAGCCGTTCTTGGAATCGCATCGGGGCCGCTTCGGTGATCGGGGCCGTTCAGTTTTTCTTGATCTCAAACTTCGGCTCGTTTCTCTGGAGCCCGGACTATGTAGCGCGCGATAGTGAGGCGTTTATTCGATGCTACGCCAGAGCACTCGAATTCGCGTGGCCCACGCTCATTGCGAATCTCGTCTTCACGCCGGCCTGGTTCGCCATACATGAAGCCGTCATTGCCATGGAAACGACGGACGAAGCAGTCCTCGACGAAGCGATCACCGAGAAGATTCACGCCTAAGCGGTTTGCGGTTAGCCGCGACGCGCAGCGGAGCGCGGACTGGATACCACGCAACGGCATGGCGTTCAGTCCGCGCTCCGCTGCGCGTCGCGGCTAACCAAGTTCGTTACTGACCGGGCTTCCGATCCTGGATCGCGTCGCTGGGCTTGTTGAAATCGAGCTCCGGATGATATTCGCTCGGCTGCGGACGGGGCGGAGGGCCCTCATCGCGCGGTTTCGGGGCGTTCCAGGGGCGCATGCCGGCCCACCAGGCGAAGTTGTAAGCGGCCAAGACTAGCGCGACCCACCCAAGGTTGATGTCGGAGCCGAAGGCAGTCCACCGGGGGAATGCCGGGTCGAACAGCGGGCCGACGACCAGCACAAGGCCGATCGTCAGCCAGAACAGAATCATTGGAATGCGATTCATACCGCCCGCTTCCTCTTAGAAACGCTCGCCGCTGTAGCTGGCCCATAGCGCGTCGATCGGATGAGCGATCCACAGGTTCGGCTTCTGAGCTCGCAGGTAGCGGCCGATCTGGATCAGGCAGCCGACATTCGCGGAGAAGATGGCGTCGGCCCCGGTATCAAGCAGATTCTTCGCCTTGCGTTCGCCGAGCCGTTCGGCCATTTCGGGTTGGGTGAGGTTGTAGCTCCCCGCGGCTCCGCAGCAGATTTCGCTTTCGGCGAGCGGCACGACTTCAAGGCCGGGGATCAGATCGAGCAGTTGCCGCGGCTGCTTGCGAATCTGCTGGCCATGGCAGAGATGGCAGGCATCGTGATAGGTCGCCTTCATCTTGATGGGATGCGTCGGCTTCACTGGGCCCAGTTCCATTAGAAACTCGGTGACGTCCTTCACCTTCTTCGCCAGGGCCTTGGCGCGATCGGTGCGGAAGATGTGGCCATACTCCTTCATCATCGCCCCGCAGCCGGCCGCGTTGACGATGATCGCATCCATCTGCTTGGCGAGATCGCTGTCGAGAAAGGTTGCCAAGTTCTGCTCGGCGAACTTCTTCGCCGGTTCCTCTTGCTGGGCGTGGTAGTGCAAGGCGCCGCAGCAGACTTGCGAACGCGGCACCCACACCTCGCAGCCGTTCTTCTGCAACACGCGGGCAGTATTGATCGTCGTCTGCGGGAAGAACGCATCGCTGGCGCATCCCGTGAAAAGGGCGACGCGGGCACGGCGAGGCCCCTCCGCCGGCATGATCTCCGGCAACTTGCCGTAGTGCCGCTGAAGGGGCGGCAGCATGTCGTGATATTGACGCAGCGATCGCGGCAAAATGCGAAAAAGGCCCAGCTTCGTCATCAGCCAATCGAGGCCCGTCTTCTGCATGAGCCATGCGGGCTTGAGCGCCATCCGCATTCGGCTCGCATACGGCGTGATCCCGAAGAGCAGAAGGTTCTTGAACCAACCAAGCGAACGCTTCGGCAGCGATTTTTCCAGGTGCAGGCGAAACGGCTCGATCAGCTTGCCGTACTGCACGCCCGAGGGACAAGCCGACTCGCAGGCCCGGCAATCGAGGCACAGGTCCAGGTGCTTGCGAACTTGGTCGTTGAGTTCGATCCGCCCATCGGTCAGGGCACGCATCAGATAAATACGGCCACGCGGGCTGTCGTTTTCGTCACCGAGTTCGACATAGGTCGGGCACGCGGAGGTGCAGAGTCCGCAATGGACGCAATCGAGGAAAAGCTCGTAGTCAATGCCGGCATCATGCTTGGCATGCGGCGGCGCGACGAGGGGAAGCGTGGGGAGAGCGGGACGTTCCGCGGTCGGCGTGCTCATGTCGGCTGGTTCCGGGCGGGCGGCAAAGCGGCGATTTCTCTCATTGTATGACCGCCGAACCGTAAGCCGACGTCACGAAATATCGAAGGGGCTGCCCCCCGCGGGCTTCTTGGGCGCTTTCTTCGCAGGAGCCGGCGCTTTCGTAGGCTTCGCAGCAGGCGCCTCGAATGAAAACGCGGGCTCTTCGATCGTCATCATTTCGGGAACGACGGTATCGTCGGAAGCGGGCAACTCGGATGCGAAAGGAGCGGGTTCTACCATCTTGGGAACCGCTCGCCGCATCTTCTTGGGAAAGGCCCCACGCAACGCGATCCATCCGGCGGCCATCGCAAGCAGCACCCAAAGGATGGCGAAGACGATGTTCCCCGCGACGAACCGATCCAAATCAAGCGTTACCCACACATAGCGAATGCCGAGCACGAGCGGGAAATAAAGGGCGAGGATGCCTCCCGCGATCCGGCTTGCCTTCGCAGGCACACGGCGCGTCTTGGAGATCGGCATCTCGCCCAAAACGACCATGGCGAGGCCGAGCATCAACGTCAAAAAGCCGAGCGCGAACAGCATGGCAGGGTCCTCCGCGACCAGCTAGCGAATACGATCGTCGCGACGGCGAATGCGTTCGCTATCTCCCGGCAACGGCGTCGGGCCAGAACCTTCGTCGCGGCCATCGTGTTCTTCAAGTTCAGACCGCCGTCGCCGCCAAGGCCGATCCTGGTCGTCTTGCTCGATTGGAATGTCCCAGGGGTCCACTGTTTTGGGTTGGGTCAAACCGATCGGAATGATGATTGCCCAAGCCACGCCGATGACGCCCAGATCAATCAGCGCCAGCCAAAACAGATCATGCTCTCCCATCGGCATGTCTGCCATGATTGCCGCCGCAACCACGGCGAGTCCAAAGATGATCGGCAACGTCAACATCATGATGATGCCGATGGCATACGCTCTGCCGCCGCGGACGACGATCTTCGCAGTCAGATGGAACTGCCCGCGAGCAAGCGTGATGATGCCGACCACGAACATGCAGATTTCGATGACAAGCAACATGGCAGCGCCTCGGAAGAAGTGGTGCAGCGTCGATCATAACGGCGAAGGCGATCGAGAGACAACAGCCGAGACGCCAAAAATCGCGAGGTGGGTGGACGGTCAGAGCCTGAGCGCCAGCGAGGGTTTCGCAGAGACGCCGGAAGGAGCTTGATGCGTCATCCGGCGTCTTTGCGAAACCCTCGCTGGCGTGGCGCTCAGGCTCTGACGAAGGACTCGGATTACGGAAGCAGCGGCGGAGGCGCTATGGCTTGCGGCGGCACGACGACTTCGGCTGATGCTTGCAGCGGCATCGGTTTGCCGATGGAGATGTTCTGATGGCCGATGCGTACCAGCGGATTCGGCTCGGGCGAAACGCCGTGGCGGGCCATGTTGGAAGGGGGAGAGATCTTGAGTTCTTTCGCCGTCTCATACACTCGGCCATCGGCAGTGGTCAGCCGGGCCACGAGCCGCATCTGGTCGCAGCTCGGCGGAGTGGGCCAGGCGAGTTCGAGGTGATAGCCGGCGTTGAGCAGGCCCTGCTTCCAGAGGGGAGCGAGCTTCTCTTCCGGCATACTCCACGTTGCGATCGGTTCCTTGGCGTCGGCCGACGTGCTGTAGGCGATGACTTCCAAATTGCCGGGCGTTCGCAACGGCTTCGCGGCATGATCCTGCGGTTCGATGACCACGCTCAGCAATTCGTCCCCCGGTAGCCCGTCACGGTCGATGCCGCCGGTGAGCCTGCCAAGTGCGATCCGTTGCGTCGCGGGAATGCTCGCAATTTCCGGAACGGCAACGCCCGGACGCGACGGATCGTCGCGCGTCAGGGCGTTGTTGCGGTTCTCGGTTCGCATCAGCTCGGTGAGCGCGTCGCGATATTGCGCGTCGCTCACTTCGACGAGTTCAGGACGACGCGGCTTGGCGCACCCGCCCAAAAAGGCGATGCATGCGAGTGCGACCAGCGTTCGGCATCCATGCCGCATGGTGGTTCCTGTTGCTTTGCTCCCCTCTCCCCTTTGGGGAGAGGGGAGCCAGACGTTTACGAATTCTCGGTCACGGTCTTGGTGATCGAGTGCGGGATCCGTTCCAGCACATGATCGACCAAACCGTAGTCTCGGGCCTCGGCCGACGACATGAAGTTGTCGCGGTCGGTGTCCCCTTCGATCTTGTCGAGCGAATGGCCCGTCGTCTTGATCAGAATTTCGTTGAGCATCTTCTTGAGCCGCTGGAATTCCTTCAAACGGATAAGGATTTCGGTCGTCGTTCCTTCCATTCCGCCGAGCGGCTGATGGATCATGATGCGGGAATGGGGCAACGCGTAACGCTTCCCCTTGGTGCCCGCCGTCAGGAGAACGGCTCCCATGCTCGCGGCTTGGCCGATGCAGTAGGTGGCTACGTCGCAGGTGACGAACTTCATCGTGTCGTAGATCGCGAGGCCCGCGGTCACTGAGCCGCCGGGCGAATTGATGTACAGGTGAATGTCGGCTTTCGGGTCGTCGAAATGCAGGAACAGCATCTGGGCAACGATCAGGTTCGCGCTGTCGTCGTCCACGCCGCCTTGCAGGAAGATGATGCGATCCTTCAAGAGCCGGCTGTAGATGTCGTAGACCCGCTCTTCCCGGCCGCTCTTCTCGACCACATAGGGAATCATCGGCATGTGAAAGCTCCGCGGAAGACCCAGCCATCCGTTTTCATCGGCTGGCGGGGCTCGTTAAGTTCAGAAATTCTCAATTCCAAATGCTGAATGTTGAATCGAAACCATTCGAAATTCAGCATTTAACATTTAAAACTTGGAAAGATCGCTGCGATCGGACCGATTTACTTCTTCTCTTCTTCCCGCGAGCGGGTGAGAACTTCGTCGACCAGACCGAACTCCTTGGCCTCCTCGGCGAGGAAGTAGCGGTCCCGGTCGGTTTCCTTGGCGATGCGATCCACGGGTTGGCCGGTGTGCTTGGCGAGGATTTCGTTGAGCCGCTGGCGCGACTGTTCGATTTCCTTGGCCTGAATTTCGATGTCCGTGATCTGCCCGCCGACTTGGCCCCAGGGCTGATGGATCATGACCTTGGAGTTCGGCAAGGCGAAACGTTTGCCCTTGGCGCCCGCCGCGAGCAACACGGCCGCGCCGGAGGCGGCGATGCCCATGCAGTAGGTGGCGACCGGGCAATCCATCACCTGCATCGTGTCGTAGATCGCGAGCGTCGCGGTCACCGACCCGCCGGGGCAGTTGATGTAAAAGTGGATTTCCTGGTTGCGGTTCTCGTACTGCAGAAACAGCAACTTTTGGATCGTAATGTTGGCGAGGTAATCGGTGATGGCCGATTGCCCGCCCGTTTCGGGGGAACTGCCGAGGAAAACGATGCGGTTTTCCAACAGGAGGTCGCCGAGGGACATCTGGCGCTGCCGAGCGTAGTCGCGGTAGCGTTGGGCCTTGGGGTCGAAGAAGGGACCGGCATGAAGTTCCATGAAGCAAGTGCCTCCCGCGGAGGATCGATCGAACAGTTCGCGACGCGATTTATCCCAATTGTAGATACGAAGGCAAGGATGGCGCATCTACTGTCATTTTCCGTCTAGTGCGTTGTCCAGACTAAATCATCGGGTTGCAGTCTCGCACTAGCCCGACGCGTCAGTCAGCGAGGGTTGACGGTATCCCTCGCTGACGCGTCGGGTTGGTGCACAGGCGACCGAAATCCCAAGATTTAGTCTGGACAACGCACTAGCTACAAACCGAGCGTGTGCGAAAACCAAGACAATGATGAACCGAGAACGGAGAATGACGAATGGCCCATCCGGCTTCACTCATTCTCGGTTCATCATTCTCGGTTCTCGGTTCATCTTTGGTTTTCCGCCTTGTCGCCAGCGGGGCCCGAAAACAAACGCGGACTGCACTTCATGCGGCCGCATGAGATACAGTCCGCGCTCCGTTTCGCGTCGCGGCTAACCGGGGCCCCAATTAGCTTTGGGCGGCCGGCTGCTCTTCCTTCGCTTCGTCCGGCACGGCGGTGGGATCCTTCGATTCGCCCGGGATGGCCTGCGCATCGACGTTCGCCATGCCGCCTTCGATGGTGGCTTCCGTTTCCTCGTAGGTCGCGGATTCGAGGATCAGGTTGAGCGCCTTGCGTTCGATGAGCTGAGCGGCCAGCGTCTCGATCATTTCTTCCTTCTCGTACTGGGCACGCACTCGGCGAGGCGATTCGCCGGTCATGTCGGCGATCCGCTCGATCTCGGCCTGAATTTCGTCGTCCTCGATCTCGATCTTCTCGGTCTCGGCGATCTTCTGAAGGACGAAGTGCTCCTTCAACGCCAGAGCGGTGCTGTTGAGCACGTCCCGTTCGAGCATGCGGCGCCGGCCGGAGATTTCCTCCTCCGACATGCCCGCTTCCTTCATTTCGATCACGCGGCGTTGCAGCGCCTTGCGGGCCTGACGCATCAGCATGTCGCGAGGCAGATCCCACGTCGCCGAAGCGGAAATGTGCGAAAGCACCTGTTCGCGGGCCGATTGACGCTGGTTGTACTCGAGCCGGCGTTCGAGGAAGAGCCGAACCTTTTCGCGGAACTGCTCGACCGAGGGGACGCCGAAGTTCGCCTGGAGGAAATCCTCGGTCAGCTCGGGCAGGCGAAGGCTCTTGACGTCCTTCACTTCGAGCGTGGCCTGGACCGTTTGGCCGCGGAGGGCTTCGTTCGCCACCGCCTCGGTCATCTGCATGTCGACGGTTCGCTTCTCGCCCGCCTTGACGCCCGTGGTCTTCTCGCCGAAGTTGCTGGCGATGGCGTCCTTGAAGGTCAGCGTGTCGTCGACGCGAAGGGTGAGTTCCTTCGCTTCGCCGACTTTCTGATCGCCGAGCATGGAGACCATATCGACGACGATGAAGTCCCCCTTGTCGGCCGCGCCTTCCTTCGGGATCAGTTGGCCGAAGCTGGCGAGCGTCTTCTTTTCTTCCGCCTCGACATCGGCATCGCTGAACGTGCGGCTGGGCCGCTTGAGCTTGATGCCCTTGTACTCGGGCAGGTCGAACTGCGGCCGAACTTCGACTTCGAATTCGTAGATGAAGTCCGCATCGTCCGGAATGACGAGTTGGGCGGGATTGAGATTCGGCGGGCTCAGAGGGGCGACGTCGAAATCTTCCGCCAGCTGTTCGAGGCTGGCGTAAAGAATCTGGCCCTTCACCTGATCGCCGACTTCCTTCTTGTACTTGCGGACGACGATCTGACGCGGCGCTTTGCCGGGTCGGAACCCGGGCACCCATGAGTCGCCCATTAGTTCCTTATACTTTTCGTTCAAAGCCTTTTCGATGTCGGCCTTGGCGATCGTGACCTTGATGTGCTTACGGCAGGGGCCGACGTCCTTGATGTCGACGGTTTGGCTCAGCTTTTCTTCGGGACCGCCGTGGCTGTGGCCGCCTTCGCCGTGATTGCCGTCGCATTCGTCGCCGTGGACGTGGGGTTCGTCGTGTTCGTGCTGGGCGGGTTCGGTCATGGAGGCGTCCCCATAAAGAAAAGGCCGAGAAGGCTTGCGACCGTGGGAGCGGTCGATCAGGCCTTCTCGGCCGAGAAGAGCGGGTGATGGGGCTCGAACCCACGACAGCCACGTTGGCAACGTGGCGCTCTACCACTGAGCTACACCCGCGATGGAAGGGGCTTCCTTCGCAGTGCAAATTATAAAAATGGAGGGACGGTTTTCAAGGGGCAAAAAAACGAAGATCGGCGTGCCGACAGGCAACTCATGCGAGAGAGCAATTGCAATGAGGAACGGAGAACCGAGATCGGTTCTCCGTTCCTCATTGCAATTTGCCCGCTAGCAGGGACTTGTGCCCCACTAACCCCTCCAACTCAACACAAAAATCCCGCTTTGCCCCCAGCGAATAACTTGGAACATCCTCTACCGAGCAAAAACCATGTCTGCTCCGCTGCCAGCGACGCCGACGGCCAAGCCTCAGACGGAAGAACACTACTGGGTCTGTGTGCTCTGCCTGCTGGGCCTCGACTATTTCAGCACCCTCGCGTACCAACCTTCGATCGCGTACGAGGCCACGGGCAGGCTTGCGCCCTTGGCGACCATCGGCGTCGTCCTAGCGACGTTGTTCGGAGCGCTGCCCATTTACTGGTATCTCGCAGGCCGTTCGCCGCGTGGGCAGGGGTCGCTTGCGCTGATCGAGCGACTTGTTCATGGATGGCGAGGCAAGACGCTGATTCTGATGCTCCTTGGCTTCGCGGCCGCCGACTTCGCGATGCTGCGCTCGATCTCGCTCGCGGACGCCTCCATGCACATCTTGCACAACGACGACCCGGGCTGGCAGCAGAATTGGCAATCGGCGATTCACTGGATTCAGGCCCGAGCGACCGTATTCCTCGGCGATGAAGCGGGCGCCTACTGCACCGAGCAGTTGATCACGACGGTTCTCATCGGGGCACTCAGCTTCGCGTTTTGGTTCCTGCTCCGCCGCGGCTTCAACCGCAATGTCCTTCGCATCGCGGCGCCGTTGGTTGTTGTCTACATGACGCTCAACGCGCTGATCCTGGCGGGCGGCGTTCGCATCCTCCTGGAACGGCCGGGGCTGTTCGACATGTGGCTCGATGAGGTGAAAAGCGGCGACTGGAACTTCCCGACATCCTTCGAGCCCCGCTTCGGCCTCACCGGCGCGGCGGCGGCTGCGGTCATTTTTCTGCCTCGCTTGGCGCTGGGGCTTTCCGGTTTCGAAATGAGCCTGATCGTGATGCCGCAGGTGCGCGGCAAGAAGGGGGAGGATCCGAACGACCCGAAGTTCCGCATCCGCAACACGCGCAAAGTGCTGTTCTGCGCGGCCGTCATCATGTCGGTCTTTCTGCTCGCGTCCGCCTTCGTGACCGCCATCCTGATTCCTGCCAAGGCGTATGAAGCCGACGGCCCCGCGATTCACCGCGCGATCGCTTACCTTGCACACGGCAGCGCACTGGCGACCGACGAACCTGGCCTGATGGTGCTCCCATGGTGCGGGTCCGCCTTCGGCGCCGCCTACGATCTGGTCACCGTGCTGGTGCTCGCCATGGCGGGCGCGAGCGTGATGACGGCCCTGGCGTCGCTTTTGCCGAAATTCATGCTGCGATTCGGAATGGATTTTCGCTGGTCGCAGAAATGGGGCCTGCTGCTCATCATCTTCGCGGGCATCAACCTGTTCACCACCGTCTTCTACCATGCGAGCGTCGAGGACCAACGCAACGCCTACGCGGTCGGCGTGCTCGCGCTCATCGCCGCGGCGTGCTGGACGGCCGCGCTCGATCGGCGGCGGCGTACGGATCGCTCCGGATTCTGGTTCAGCCTGGGCACGTTGTGGTATCGCATCGTCTTCGTCGGCTTCCTGTCGATCTTCGCCGTCGTGGCGATTCGCGCCTGGAGCGGACTCGCCATCGTGTCCGTGTTCATCGGCTGCATCCTTGCCCTTTCGGTTTTCTCCCGCGCGATGCGTGCGGACGAACTGCGCACCGTCGGCTTCCGCTTCAAGGACGAGACCTCGAAATTCCTATGGGACAGCCTGCGGCAAGCAAATTTCCCCGTGCTGATCCCGCATCGCCCCGGCCCGCATTCGCGCGAGGAGAAGGAGAAATCGGTTCGCCGGGAGCATCAACTTTCGGACGACGCGGACGTCGTGTTTCTGGAGGTGATGCTGGGCGATCCAAGCGATTTCTATCAGCACCTCGAAGTGGAGGTGACGCAGGAGGATCGCCGTTTCATCATCACGCTGCATGGCTGCGTATCGATCGCCCACGCCGTTGCATCGGCCGCACTCGAGATGTCGCGATCGAGCACTCCCCCTGGCGTGCACTTCGGTTGGCCAGAGCATGATTTGCTCTCCGCAAGCTGGGGCTACCTGGCGTTCGGCGAAGGCAACATCCCGTGGAAGGTGCGTGAATTGATCCACCGAGCTGAGCCCGATCCAGCCAAACGCCCACGCGTGATTGTGGGGTAATCGCAATCGCTTCGAAGGGTAGAGTCGAGCGGTGACGCGGTGCGCCGGTGGACACCGGCGTTCCGTTTTCACCGCCCGCTCATCGAACC
>JAIEPT010000011.1 GCA_019748295.1 Gemmataceae bacterium
CGTCAGCACCGGAGCCACGTTCATCAGCTCCCGGCTCTCCAACAGATCCAACGCCAACCGCACCGGCGTCCGCTTCACGCGCCCCCGCTTCGCCTCCCGACGCGCCGCCGCCGACGCCGTCCGAGAACCCGAGGACGACGAGCCCCCGCCCGAAGCCGAGGTCTCCTCGGAACCCGAAGAGCCCCTCGATCCGCCCTCGCCATCATGACCCAACGATTCGTCCAACATGAAAGCTCTCGCTTATGGACAAAGGTCACGGATTCCGAACCCACGCCGCCGCTGAATCACCGAAAACAAGATCGCGATCGAAACAGAACTTGCGGAAAAGACCAACTCAACCCGAAAGTGAATGCCACTAAGAATGCGCAAACCAGCAACCGCCACAAAGCCTCAGGCACCCACGTTAGGGTGAAGCAAGCCAACTTGCCTTGGCGGATAAGCAACCTCCGAGATGAACGTTCTCTGTAGGGAGGGCGCTGAGATCGGATGTGAGTAGACTTGGCGACCTAGCCGGCGTCAAGAGAAAAAACTCAAAAGAATGCATCGTGAACCGAATTTTCAAAATTGCAAAGCTTCCAAGATTGCATTCGGCGAGCATTCTGGCACAATGCCTCAGCTTTCCTTAGTTCCTCCCGGAGCAGGTCGTGCAGTCATCCTCGCTTCCGAAGCAAGTCCTTGGCAACGCTCAGTCCGGTCGCGAGATCGTTCAAGACTTCTGTCCCTTGGCGGAAAGCTTGGAATGGGAACTTGGCCAACAGTACCTTCGCGAACGCGGCAACAAGGCCTTCATCAGCGACGCTTCTCCCGTTCCATTCGTCATCAACAACGATGGCTCGCTCTCCCGGCAAGCGGCCGAAGTGTTTTTCGCGAATTTGCTCGCCGCGGAAAAAGCCGGCGCATTGGAAAATGAAATCTACGTTCTTGAATTGGGAATCGGTGTCGGACTCTTCGCACGCTTCTTCCTCGACGCAATTCGCGATTTGTGCGTTGAGCACCGCAAAGACTTCTATGACCGTCTTTGCTATGTCGCGGCGGACCGATCGCGGCGCATGCTCCTAGATGTCCTGCGTCATGGGGTTCTCGGCAACCACTGCGGCAAAGTGCGGATTCGCCCCGTCGATGCCATGGAGCCCGATAAGTCGCTCCCTTACGACGCCATGTTCCTCAAAAAACCCCGGCGTCCCTTTCGTGCGGTGTTCTTGAACTACCTGCTCGACTGCCTTCCTGCCGCAGTTTTGCAGATCGACGGTTCAGAAACCAAGCAGCTATGCGTCCGAACTTGCGTCGCCCGCGGCGTCCGCCTTCCGGACAGCACGGACCTCACACCGGATCAGCTGCGGCGTCGGGCCGCCTCTCAAGAGCAAAGCTCCCGCGACGAACTTCTTGAGGTTTACGGGCTCTTTGCGTCCGAGTACGACTACCGCCCAGTCGACGCCAAATCGTTGCCTCATGGCGAATTCGCCTTGGAATACGGCGGCCGCACTTCCAAACGTCTTTTGCACAGTTACGGCGCCATTCACTCGCTCGACAAACTGTTGGATCTGGTCGTCGATGATGGATTCATTCTCATCAATGACTACGGGCAGACCCAAACCTCGCGAGATGACGAGTTCGAGCACCAGCGATTTTCGTTGGCGACCTTCGTCGGCGTCAACTTCCCGCTTTTGCGGACCTACTACACCGAACGAGCCAACAAGAAATGGATGGAACCGGCAGGCGACAGCCGAGGCATCCATTCGAGACTCTTGGGACACCGGATCGATTCCGAGACCGCGACACGCTTCCTGGAGCAGTTCAGCGATTCGCATCACGAGTGGCTGCAGGAGCCGCTCTCGAAAGCTCGGCTCTGCGCCAAGTCGGGCCGGTTTGAACTTGCCGCGACCTACTACCGAGAGGCGATTGACCGCCAGCCAGGCAACTGGGTGCTGCTGAATGAAGTGAGCATGTTCCTCACCTTTCAGCTTCGCGATCCCAAGTCCGGCATCGACATGGCCAAGGTGGCGCTGGGGCTGAATCCGACCTGTTCCGCCGAGCTTTGGAATACGCTCGGCGACGGCCTTTACGAATTCGGCCGCACGGCCGAGGCCAAGTCGGCGTATCAGAAAGCGCTCGCCGTCAATTCCGCGGATGTCCGCTCTCGCTACAACCTCGCCTGGGTGCATTCCCGAGAGAAGAACTACTTCGAGGCGCTTCAGAGCATCGCCGAAGCGATCGCCTACGACAAAACGGGCGAATTCCGGGATCGCCTCCTGCAAAAACAGCAGGAAGTCATCGCCAAGCTCGCGAGCAAAAATCAGCAGGATTATCTCCTTTTGATCAACTTGGTCAGCAAATACGCCGCCGCAGAAAAAAAGCCGGAAGAAACGCCTGCGGCCCCTGCGGCCGCTCATTCCAACTAACTTCGATTCGCAACGAGGAAGACATGGCGCTGGAGTCTCAAGAAAAGTCGGTCGCCGTCGGCGGGACGCTGGTTTCGATCTTGATTCCCTGCGTCGGCATGCTGGAATACACGAAGCTATGTGTGGCCAGCTTGCTGAAGCACACCCGCGCACCATTTGAACTGATTTTCATCGACATCGGCTCGCTGGATGGAACCGCCGAGTTCTTGGCCGGTATCGCGATGGGTCATCCTCAGATGAAGGTGGAAATCGTCCGCACCCCGACCGACATGGGAATCAAGGAAGCGGTCCGGGAGGCGATCTACAAAATCCGCGGCGAATATGTCGTTCTTCTGAATAACGATACGATCGTGACCAATGGATGGCTGAACCAACTCATCGGCCTTGCCGATGTGTCCGCGGCCATGGGCATGGTTGGCCCGATGTCCAACTATGCGGCGCCTCCGCAGCTTGTCGACGAGATCCCCTACCGAGTGAATTCGATCCGCATGGAGAAGCGAAAAGGCGGCGAAGGGGCTGCTGCGATCGACACCGTTGGGGCCTTTGCGCTTGAATTTCGAGAGAAGAACAAGGGCAACTGGCTCCAGACCGAGCGTCTGGGAGGCTTTTGCCTCCTTATTAAGCGTGAGGTGCTGCGCCGGCTCGACAATCAGGGCGGCCTGGACAAGTGGACCGACCTAAGCCTCTTTGACACCGACATCCTCAGTGCGAAGGCTCGCGAGGCGGGCTTCAATCTCGGCGTCTGCCGAGATCTCTTCGTCCATCACTTCGGGACCCGAACGTTCGCACACGGCGCCCCCGAACCCGTTGAATCTAAGCGGACCTAATTCACGCACGGCGCGGACCGAAAGGAATGCCATGGCGTTCTTGAATCACTTGCTGGCGTTTGGCATTCGCCAGGTAATCGATCCGGTCGTTCTGGAAGCGGGAGTTATCCGAGACTGGCACAGTTGGTCTGCCTCAGGCCGGCTTCGGGGCCGCCCTTACTGGTTGCATCGTTCGCCTATTTCTTTCGCCGGGAGGTCGAGACCAACGAGGAGCTGGCGCACGGCCTTCTCTTCGATTCGCTCAGGCAACTTTCCTCGTCGCACGCCAAGGGACTCGCCGAACTCCGAAAATCACTCGACCTATTGGGCGAGAACTTCGACCGCCTTTTCGATCAACTGGGACGGATCGAATCCGACCTTTCAGAAACGAAGTCCGCCGCACTGGCGACGCACGAAGCGGTGCTCGATCTTGAAACGGAACTCAAACGACAAGGCGCTAGAGCCGAAGGACTCGCGGGCCTCATCGCCGAAGTTCTCAAGAAAGTTTCCTCGTTGGCGCTTCAGAAAGGCGAAGTGAAGCCCCATCACAGCCTCAGCATTCGCAGCGATTCCGAGCGGCTTGCCGTCAAGCAACTCTTGGAACGTTTTCGCAAACTCCCGGCTGAAGTTCAAAACGACCTCCCTGCACTTCAGAACGGCCTAGGAAAGCTCCTCTTCGGCGCCGGAGACTTCGCCGGCGCACGCGAGGCCTTCGAGACGGCCTCCCAAAAAGCAAACGATCCATCTGCTCAGGCAGAGACGCACTTCAATGCATATCGTGCCGCACTAGAAGAACGGAATTGGCAGCAGGCGTTGCACGCGATCCTCCAGGCTGCATCGCTCGATCCGCAACGTTTTTCGCCGTTTCCCTTGCATCGATACCAGCCACGTCAGATTTTGGGCGCCGGAGGCTTCGGAACGGCGTTCCTTTGTTCGGACACCTATTTGGGTACGGAAGTTGTCGTCAAGACTTTGCATGAAGACTCTGTGGAGCGGGGCATTTCGGATGTCTTTCGCGAGGCGATATTGCTTCGTGGCCTTCATCACCCCTGCATCATCGGCATGCAGCACTGTGAATTCGCCGATCCAACAGCCAAAGCACGGCCCTTCCTCGTCATGGACTATTTCGAGGGAGTCAACTTGGAAGCGTTCGTTCTCGAACACGGATGCCTGACGGCGGATCAACTGAAAGACATTGCATCGCAAATCGCTGAAGCCATGCGGGCAGCGCATGCTCGCAACATTCTTCATCGCGATCTTAAGCCCGCGAATGTATTGCTCCGCAAGGGGGACCAAGGATTCCAAGTCAAAATCATCGACTTTGGACTCGCGGTTCGCAAAGAAACCTTCGAGACCAGTATCGCTTCGAGATCGGAAGCGAAAACGATTCTGGCCGAAAGCGTCGCTGGGACCCTTCGTTACGCGCCGCCCGAGCAAATGGGCGAACTTAAAGGCGTGCGTCCAGGCCCTTACTCCGACGTGTATGCTTTCGGAAAGCTCTGCTTTTTCGCCCTCTTCAAAACGACCGAGCCGAAACGTCGGCAGCTTGCAAGCATTCCGGAGAATTTGGCGATTCTGCTCGAATCGTGTACCGAAACCGAATTGGAACGTCGCACGCCGAACTTCGATGCAGTACTACGGTGTCTCGCGAATCCGACGAAAAGCTCGGCGGCCGTTGCCTCAACCGGTGTTCTTGAAGGGAGCCAGGAGTCGATCCCCGAGGCGATTCCTGTCGAAGACGACCCGCCAGCGGTGATTCAGCCTGAGTATCCCATGGCTGAATACGTGCCTCAAACCAGTCATGAATCCGAGCTGTCGAAGCTGGTAATGGAAGTGCTGGAGGATTCTCAGGGCCACATCGGCGATGAGGCGAAAGAGACGATTGATCGGTTTTGCGGGGCATACCGCATCGCGTCCAGACGAGGAGCCGAGATCGTCACCGCAGCTCGCGATGTGTGGGCTCGCACTCAAGAGTCGGTCAGCGCAAGCGGAGATGAGGCAGTCGCTGCGATGTGGCACTACCACAAGAACGGCAGCCAACACGGCCCAGTATCGGAATCCACCATTCGGCAGCTATTGAACAGGGGCGAGCTTAACGCATCCGACTACGTCTGGAAGACCGGCATGGAAGCGTGGATGACCATCGAAAATGCGTTTTCGACGGGAACTCATGCTCTGGCCAAACAAACCGCTAAGCTCACGATCGACGTGATTGGCGCCAACCAAGTCGCGCAAACCGCCGAGAAAGCGTTTCGTGGGTTCCTTTCCATAGCGAGAGACGGGCTGGCCGGACTGAAGCCCTTCACCAGCGATGTAATTCGGTTCTATCTCGACGGCTCCTATGTGGGCGAGGGGCCGACGGCGGGAGATTTTTCGGTCTCCATCGAGACCGTTGTTGGAGATCGCCTCATCGAGGTCGCCCGCTACGTCGACGATGCCGAGCAGGACCGCACCCAATTTCGCGTACCGGTTCCGCAAGGGGGCAACTATTCGTTCCGCCTCGATCTTGGACGCCGAATTCTGGGAGGGATGGCTTCAAGCCGGCTCGAGTTGGTTGAAGGATAGCCGCCCACAAGGAGTGCAACTACCAATGGGCGAAGTCCCGGCCTGCACTTCCCGATCCAGGTAGCCGCACGAGCACGTCTGGCTGCACGATTGCGCCAGTGAATGCGAATGGATCTCTGGTCTCTTATTCGTGGAATCAATGCCAGACGCTTCGTTCAATCACGTAAAGCCATGCCGGCACGGCTTGATGTGCTACAACGTGAACGACATGTATGTGGGCCAGTCCCTTCATCACTACGGGGAATTCAGCCAAGGCGAAGTGAATGTGTTTGACCAGATCGTCCAAGAGGGCGATGTCGTGGTGGAAGCGGGAGCACACATGGGTGCCCACTCCCTTTTTCTGGCGAAGAAGGTCGGACCTCGAGGGCTGCTTCTTGCCTTCGAGCCGCAACGATTGCAATTCCAACTCCTCTGCGCCAACATGGCGCTGAACAGCATTATCGGAGCGATTTGCCAGCAGGCCGCACTTGGCGCGGAAAGGGGCTCTCTGATCGTGCCTGTGGCCGACCCGACTCGCGTCGCGAACTTCGGCGGGTTGAAGATTGAGGGGCATGAATCGGGCGACCCTGTTCCTCTACTTCAGCTCGACAGTTTTCCATTGCAGCGATGCAAACTCCTAAAGGTCGATGTAGAGGGAATGGAGAAGCAAGTACTGGAAGGCGCAAAGGGAATCATTCAGCGGCACTGGCCCGCACTGTATGTGGAAAACGATCGACGCGACAAATCCGAAGCGTTGATCAGGTTCATCGACGCTCTCGGCTACGACATGTATTGGCACCGGCCGCCGCTGTTCAACCCGGAGAACTTCGCGAACAACCCGGTGAACATCTTCGCCGATCTTGTTTCGGCGAACCTTCTGTGCCTTCCCAAACATGCAGCGCAAAACATGACCGGGTTTCGAAAAGTGCTCCTGCCCGCGTAAGCTTTCAGCCGGCAAGCGATTTACCTTTTGCAGAAGCGACAGGCCAATTCGCCAACTTTTTCCAGCAGCGGCGTTGTTCGGCCCAATCGAGCTTCGCGCAGATGGATTGCATGTCGGCAAGCAGAATCGGCTCGTTTCCGCGGGGCGGCCGTTTCATGAAGAGCAGCTCTTCTTGGATGTCCGGCGCGAGGTTGATCAGATTCACGATTTGGCTTATGCGCGCTCGCGTCACCGACCCAAGGGCCGCCGCTTCCGCATAGTTTGCGATCACTGCCTCCTGAACCAGCTTTTCAATGCGCAACGCCAACGCCATCCATCGCGTCACGCGCGGCAGTCGGCATAGGGAGTGTCTGTCTTCGGCGCGTGGGCGAGTTTTTTCTTCCGCCTTGCGAAGGTCGATGGTCCAGCTCATTTAGCCATCTCCTGAGTTTCCGCGATCGTGTCGAGCGACAGCTTCGCGATTCCTGATTCGTTCCAGTTCAACGTCGCCTCGGTCTTGGTGCAGCAAATCGTTCGGAGGACTTGGCGCATGCGTCGGCTCCTCTCGGTTCCCGAACACGCGTTCCATTGGCTCGCCACATACTTCAGGGAGGCTCGAATCGTCGATTCGTCCGGCTCGAATTCGCCTAAAGACCGGGCTTCCCCCGCGATCTCATCAAGCCGCGTTTTCAAGCTCCAGATTGCGTCCTGGTCCGGCAGTGCGGAATCGGCCAATTCCTGGAGCCTTGCCTCGGCGATCGCAGCTTCCTCCTCAAGAATTCGGCGGCGTTCCGCGATTGCTTCCCGGCCCCGTTTCAGCAGTTCAGCCAGCCTGTCGCTTTCCGAGAACCTCTCGATCTGCTGCTGGACCAGATCCTCCAAATGCAAAGCTGGGATTGCTTTGGTCGGGCAAGTCTTCCAGCCCCTCTTCTGCGCCTGCGTGCAGACGTAGTAGCGATAGCGGCGGGCCGTTCCTCGCCGCGAATGGGCCGGGGTCATGGCGCAGTCGCAGACCGCACAGCGAATCAGGCCCTTGAGCGGAGATTCCTCTTTGACCTGCAACTTGGTATCCGAGACGGGTCGGTTCGCCTTGAGTCGTGCTTGGACCGCCCGCCAGAGCGCAGTCGGAATGATCGCCGCGTGCTCGCCGCGGAAGACCTCCGCTTTGTGGCGGACCTTACCCAGGTAAACGACGTTGCGGAGAAGCGACTGCAGCGTTGTCTTGCCGAACGGCTTTCCGCCCCGCTCTTTTCCTTTCTTCGTTCGCCAGCGTTTGGCGACCCACCCTCGCCGATCGAGTTCCTGCACGGTCTCGACAAGACCGCCCGATTCCGAGTAGATGCGAAAGATCTCACGAACCTGTTCGGCTTCCGCTTCGTTCACAAGGAGCTTGGACCGATCCGGATCGAGGTCGTAGCCTAGAACGGGCATGCCGCCGGACCACTTTCCCTTGCGACGCGCCGCGGCGATCTTGTCCCGCGTACGCTCGGAAATGATCTCTCGCTCGAACTGGGCGAAGGAAAGAAGGATGTTGAGCGTGAGCCGACCCATCGAGTGAGTCGTGCAAAATTGTTGCGTCACGGAAACGAAGGCGACCTGCTTGCGTTCGAAGAGGTCCATCATTCGGGCGAAGTCGAGAAGGCTGCGGCTCAGCCGATCCACCTTGTAGGTGACCACGCAGTCGATCTTGCCCACTTCGATGTCGGCGACCAGCCGGCGAAGCGCAGGACGTTCCATGTTGCCGCCGGTAAAGCCGCCATCGTCATAATGGTCCGGCAAGCAAGTCCAGCCTTCGTGGGCCTGGCTCTTGATGAAGGCCTCCGCCGACTCGCGTTGGGCGTCGAGGCTGTTGAAATCCTGGTCGAGCCCTTCTTCGGTCGACTTGCGGGTGTAGATGGCGCAGCGGATCGTTTTCTTTTCCGAGCCGTTTCGGACAGGCCGAGTCATGACGCCACCTCTGCATTGAGGCGGAAGAATTGAAAGCCGTTGCAGTGCGAGCCGGTGATGGCTTTGGCGACTGCACTGAGCGAGCGGTACACCTTGCCGCCGAACTCGAATCCCTGGGCAAGGATCGTGACTTCGTGTTTGCGTCCCTTGTATTCGCGAACCAGCTTGGCGCCCCGCGGTGGAAGACGGTCATCGGCGCCATCCGCTTGCTCCGGTTCGGAAAGGCAGCCGGAGAGCGGGATGCGTTTGGGGGCTGGCGGCGAAAGGCGGATGTCGGCATCGTTGGCGATTTCTTCGGCTCGGCGGCGTGCACGTTCGGAGAGGTCGCCTTCGGCGATCGCCTGCAGCCTCCAGGCGATCCGTTTGACGAGCCAGAGTCGGTTGCCGCTGAAGGTCGGCTCGCCGAAGAGTTCGGCGTAGCGTGCTCTCAAGTGCCGAATCGGCTTCTTTCCAATCTCGGCAATTTCGTTCGCGATCGTGGGGTCCATGAGGGTGTCTCCATCGTTGAGAAAAAACGCGTCAACCGACATGGACACTGAGCCATGGAAAGAGAGAGACATCAAGTCAATCTTGCTGCAAAAGAACTCGATTCCGCCTTCTGCATTTGCCGCGGAAGCAAGTCTGAATGGCGCGGAAGAGAAAGGGCGATCGAAGTCGGCTCGCTTATGCATCCTGATCCAGTCGTAAGCCTCGCGGAGCAGTTCTGCCATCGCCAGCAGGTCGTCGGCGTTCAGGGACTTGGTCTCCTCCCGAGTGTCGTCGCCTTGCTTGTAGCTGCGAAGCGGGATCGCGGTGTAGAACGTATTCCCGGTGGTGCTGGTGTTCCCGCCAGATGACGACTTGCAGGCATCCGTCGCGGAGCTTGATTGCTGGAGTTGACATGGTGTGTCCTTTCTTTTCGAGGACGCTTCATGCGTCCTTGTGTCGAATAGTTGGCACAGGTCAAAGTCGGGGTGAACCGAACCGGTCAAACGGAAAAGCTGAAGGCTTCCTCTGCAAAGCGGCTTTTCTGATTTACCGGCCCGACGACCTGTGCAAATTCCGACACAAAAGGACGAATGGGGCGCATGGAGTGGCGAGGACATGCCAAGAGCGAGGACGGTAAATCGTGATTCGCGAGAGGAGGATGCAGGCATGGTAAAATGTCTGCGCCGTAAACATGACTCCGACCCCGTGGCGATCGACGCCTTTTCAGGCTAGGAGCGAGCGTGGACATCATCACAGAGAAAGAATTGCGTCACCGTCGCGGATTGCCCGCGGTTGAGCCTAATCCGACCCTGAAGTTTATGGATGCGGAGACTCAGAAGATTTACAGCGAGATGCTTTCGCCACCGAATCAGTACTTCGTGATTGACCCCTTCGCCAACCTGTACCTCCTTGCCGCGGGAGGGGGCTGCGTCGTCGCCTTCGCGGATGCGTTTTTGGAAGCGTGGAAAAGGGTTGGTGAAGATCGACCAAGGCTGGTCGCGTTCTGGGATAATGCTGGTCCTCAAGCCCCGAGCCTCAAGCTGGAATCTGGCCTATCGCTCATCGGGAAGTACGATGCGAAGCAGCACCTCTTCGGCTTCAATACCGAGGCGATGGAACTCGCCATAAAGGCCGACATGCTTCTTCACGTCATCGGCCACGAACTGGGCCACGGGTGGTGCCACACGGATCCGGCAAGCGCGATGAGCAATCCGGGCGCGGTAACGCCGGAACTCCTGAAAGCAAGGGAAGACGAGGCGAACGCGAAGGCTGCGGCCTGGGGATTCGATATGCGTGCGTTGGAACACTGGGGCAACGCAAATCGGAAGCGGTTCGCCGAGATGACCAAAAACCCGGCATATCTGAACGAATTCACGCCGGTGGTCTGACTTGATTGCCTTGGCGATGGGACGCGAATGCGGACAAAAAAACAGGCCGGACCTTGGAAGATCCAGCCTGACAACAACGTGCCGAAGCACGCCGTAGCTTTAGACATGATGATTATATCCCGCAAAATTCTTCGATCAACGGCCAAGTTTTTTGGAAAGGCATCTTATGCCCTCCCTGCAAGAAAACTTGCATGGTGGGTCTGCAAGTAAACTTGCACCCGGTACGCAAGGTTTCCGGACGCGTAAACAGATACACTGCTTTATAAGCACCCTATTACATAAACGCGCTTTTGAACTGAGACGCACATTGCGCGCGAAAGAAAGCCGGAATCGGGCTTGCCGAGATGTTTTCGAGGGTTAGAATCGGTGTAGTAGGAGCCTGAAGCGTGCAGGTGTACGCCGTAGCTTTAGACACTAACGGTGCGGGAAACCGCATGAGGATCAAGACCTCCGGGCTCCGCGTTTTTTCCTCATTCGGATGCCGACCATGGAACGACCTCAGCCGCAGCGAGCGGTCCAGAGGGATGTCGCCGCTCGCTGGACACCCATGCTGTCCAAAAAGGGCTGGACGCCAATCTGCGACTACTTCCTCGATAGCTACACCCGTCTAGCGCCCAAGATCACAAATCTCGAAGCTCTGCTCATCATTCACTTGATGCGTTACAAATGGGATGCCGAAGCCCCGTTTCCGGGGTTTCGTGCATTGTCGAAGCGAATGGGGATCACGGCGACCTCGGCCCGCAATCATGCTCGTTCACTCGAAAAGAAGGGCTACCTGAAACGCGAGAAGCGGGTGGGCACGACGAACAAATTCGATCTGACGCCTCTCTTCGCGGCTCTCGAACGGTTGCTGCAACTCGAAACCGTCGCACCCGCTTCCCCGTCGCCGTGGGGCCAATCAGGGGCACCCTACACGGACTTGTTGGCCGCCGCTTCGGCCCTTCCGCCCGGGCAGCAACAGTCGGCCGCGCCGTTGTAGACCGCTCGGCACGCTGGCCGAGGTGGAATGAGAGGTTGAGCGATACTCAATGGGCTCTGGGATCGGAGATGAGCTATGGCTGCCGAGCACGTGATTGGTGCGGTGGCGGGGGCTGCCAGCTTGGTTGGCGCGGTAACCGGTGCGATTTCCGGTGCGCTCGGGACGGCTGCAAAGATCAAGGAGATTGCTGAGAAGACGAAAAATATCGAGCTGCAGGAAGTGGTGATCGAATTGCGGAGCAAGCTGCTCGATGCGAAGCAAGAGGGCCTGACGCTGCGTGAAGAGAACGAGCGCCTGAATGCGGAAGTGAGTCGCCTGTCAGCATTGCCGGAGGTACAGTTTAGAAGCGGTCTTTACTATAAGAAAGTCGGCAATGAAGGGCCCTTCTGTCCGGGATGCTATGACGCAAAGGCAAAGCTGGTCCATTTGACGGACATTTCTATCATGGAATTTGGAGCGAAGTGGCAATGCCCTTCGTGCCAACAGCCTTATTGCTAATCTTGGACGCCCAATCGTGCCGCCGGCCGCCTCGCCGCCACCTCGGAATCGGCCTTTTCTCGGCCCCCCGTATGACGGTTATCCATCGATCATCTTCTGAATCTGCACGGCAGGTGAGTTGTTCGCAGCATTCAGTGCGTCTTGAATGTTTGCAAGGTGGCGTCGTAACTCCCGGTCTTCTTCGTCGCGGTTGACCGCTTCAGTCAGCAGGCGGATGCGGCCCCGGATGTCCCAGATGCTGCAATCGGGCGCCAATCCGAGCACCTTCGCGAGTTCACTCCGATTGCTTGTCTCGGTCTCCCTTATCCGTTTCAAGTCGGCGTCATGCGATTCTTGGGCGCGCAGCTTCGCGTCCGCATACTTCTTTTCAAGCTGCTTCAACCAATCGTCGAAGTCGATGTGTTTGGCGACGGCTTCCGCAACAACGGCCCCGTACTTCTGTCGAATAGCACGATCCGAATCCCATTTAGGCTTCGCCTGCACTCTGTGATGGGAGGATGCCCGGTCAATGCCGTCGATCAGAAGCTTCATCATCATGTCTCGGGAGAGCGACGGCAAGGGATTCAAGGTCGGAGCCTTGGCCGTGTGCCAAATTGCACCGTTCCAGGTCATCAGCCCGCAGCCTGAGGGCAGGTCTGCCTTCGTTATCAGCCCATGGGGAACTGCGAAGATCACCGCACAGCAGAAGGGCAAGTAAGTCTGCCATTTGCCTTTCGCGACATCTTGCCGATAGTCGGCCTTTGATACCTTGACCTCGTAGGCTAGAGGGCGCAGGCTCGTATCGCTTTTGTTGATCGTGTAGACGTCGGGGCGGGGACTGCCGGCTGACCCGAGTTGCATGTCTACCCATACCATCCGGTCGGAATTGGAGCGGAGATGGCTTGCAAGCAGTCGGCCAAGTTCATCGTGCCTAATGCTCATGCCGGTCTCTCGGTGCAGCGGGCGCAGTGAAACTTGCGAGCGACACACACCCGCTGCACGGAAAGACTACAGGAATATAGGAACGCCGCTCGAATGTTGTAAGATGTGGCATGATTGCACTTCTCAGTCAACCGCTTTCTTACGACCGGACCTTGTTCGCTTTTTTGTCCTCAAGAAAATCGTGGAATTCGCTAAACTTGTATTTTCCTGCTCGGGCCAATTCTTGGAACTCCTCGTTCAGTTGGCATATGGGTTGGTTCCGAACGTGGATAGCCTTGCCCCCCAGCGAATAGGCGTTCGCATGCGGAGTCAGTGAAATACATTTCAAGGAAAGAGACATTCGGATGCTGTTCTTTTGATGCCAGTCAACAAGCTCCACTCCGTCCGGGCTTGCGATGCCCACGTTCTCTTGAACTGTCATAGCCGTCGTTCGACGATGCTTGGCGGCCGCCGCTGCAATCCTTACAGCATCGTTTTTGGTCACCTCCTGATTGAAGTACAGGTGGGAGTCGGCAGACGCCGCTTGAAGGACATTCAAGGCATCAACATCACTCGGGTGAATCACGTCGGCTTTCAGGTTGGTAAGCTTCATTGTGCCAACTTTGTAGGTGTCCCCATCAAAGAAGATCAGTGCGAGTTTAGGGCTGATAGGAAGAAAAAGCTGTAGCCCTTTCGATGCAAGGCCAGTGAACCCGCCTACAGCGCCCTTTTGCTCAAGAAATTGGTTATAAAACACCGCAGGATGGTCGCTAGTTATGAAGGTGCGTTTCGTTCTGTTGCAGAGAAGTTTGTATCGTAAATCGGAAGTGAGCTGGAAATTGGACGTAAACAGCCCCATTGAGAACGCTGGGGCGTTCTTGAGTTTCACGGACACCTTATTGACTGTCGGGGCAAGGGAGGGAATCTGCGAAGCGATCGTTTTCACAACCGATTCCATAGATTCGTCGGCCTCATCTGCGGCGACTCGCGTGCGAAACGCTTGGATAAAAGCGAAAAACGCTAGCTTCGTTCGATCCTCTGTTTTTCGGTCAGGGAGTGACTCCGTTGCGATGATTTGCTTGAGGATCGGGCCAGCAGCTCCTTCGATCTCACAAAGTGCATCTTCCAACTCGGGCACACCGTAAAAATACTTCTCGTAGGCTTGGGTGTCGATCCCGGTGGTCTTCACGAACCGGCCGCTAGGAACATGATAAAGGGCGATGTTCTTCCGGTCGTTATTGACAGAAAAGTTGCGAAGGTACATCTGCGGAACGAAATGCTGCTTCTTCTTCTGCGGCATCGGATGCCTCCCTGATCGAAAGATGCTGTTGTACTCGTACTCTGTCGCAAGGACTACGGCCTGTTCGCGATAGGGACTTAAGCCCGAGGGTGGAGACTTCAGGCTC
This sequence comes from Gemmataceae bacterium, assembly GCA_019748295.1. Classification (GTDB taxonomy): domain Bacteria; phylum Planctomycetota; class Planctomycetia; order Gemmatales; family Gemmataceae; genus JAIEPT01. The sequence goes on from JAIEPT010000011.1 coordinate 14,258, forward strand.
CATTCAAGAAAGCCCGGCCATCGCCCCTAACAAGTAATTGATTTCCTCCCTATACAGGCGTAGAGTCCGCGACTTCAGTGGAGACCGCGGTGCTACACATCCACACCATAGAAAACGCTGCGGCCGCAAAAAAACTACTCCGTCAGTGATTATTTCCTCAAGACGCCCGGAACGTGGATCGGCAAAGGCTCTCAAATGCTCAGCCTTGAAGGCCGGTGCGACATTCGCGACTTCCACAACCTCTGCGATAACATCAACTCACTGACCGGCCAGAACCTCACGCCCAAGACCGCCGAAGGGCGCCGGGTCGGCTGGGATTTCAACTTCAACGCCACCAAATCTGTGAGCATCGCCCGCGAACTGGCGGGGGACAAAGGCATCGAGACCGCGCATCGGGAGGCCGTCGAGCACGCGATGGCGGAACTTGAAAAGGACATGCGGACGCGGATCAGGACGGGCATCCGGCAGGATCGGCGGGACGAGGACCGGGTCACTGGAAACCTGATAGGGAATGCACGTCACGCACCGCACTACCAGGCCGAACCAGCAAGATCACCTTCCAGATAAGTCCCTCCACTCACATGTGGTCGTCTTCAACGCCACCTACGACGCCGAGGAGCGGAAGTTTAAGGCCGCGCAGATCGGCCAGATCAAAAAGGATGTGCCTTTTTACGAGGCCGCTTATCAGAACCGCCTGGCCTCTAACCTGCGGGAGATGGGCTGTGGCATTCGCCGAAAGGACAAGGCGTTCGAGATCGAGGGCGTGAATGAGGCTCTGTGCAAGAAGTTCAGCCGCAGGACGGAGACCGTCGAGTTGGCAAAGCGGACGATTGAAGGAAAGTACGGCGTGATCTTCGGCCTGGAAGCGAAGGCAAAGCTCGGCGCGACAACGCGGCTCTATAAGGTCGATATCCGCGAGGACCATCTGGCGCGGTATTGGGTCTGCCGGCTCACGGAGAAGGAAAAGGAACTGCTTGCGAGCCTCAAGGGCCGTTTGTCTTACGGTATGAAGCAGTAAGAACGCGGAACGAAGCTTGCGGAGTCATGGATCAAAAAGCTTGCCGTCGATGGACCGGTCTTTTAGTTTTCACCGCGTAGTAACGTTCGGCCAGGGGTCGTCCGGCCCCGTTCTCGACGATCTGCTGCATGATGAAGGAACGCCGCACCTCGACCCCGTAGTAAAGGGGCGTCATCGTTTCTATGGGGATCGACTTGTCTATTTCCGCCTTTCGCTCCAACGCTTCGATGGTGTGGTCGACAACCTTGCTGTCATCCATCACGGCCCACGCGTGCTCTATTGGCGTGCCTTTGATGAAGAGGTAGCCTTCAAAATGACGAGAAACGCGGCAGTCGCTGCAGAAGTGCTGCGAATTGAAATAGCACTCTTGTGGCTGCGGATTCCGCTTCCTTCGCCATTGGATCGCTTCTTCGTACTCGCCGGACTGCGCCCGGCCGATGAACCACTGGCCTTTCCTGAGGACGATTCCGGCGAGAGGAAAGCGATCCTTCCATTGCCGCAGGTAATGCCGCAAATCCTTCTTCGTCCGCATGCTTGTCGCACCTCGCAGCCCGGAAAAAAGGCCAGGTATATTTTCTAGCTATTTTGCGTTGTGGTATTATGTCCATCAGTCCGGCGGGTGTCGCGTATCACATCCGCTGCCCCTTTCTTCCGAGCATCGCGACTATGGGCGTCGCTGACATCATCCAGCTTCCGCCGCTCGTGATCCGGCCTCGACGTCACCCGGTGGGACGAATTCGATTTGTCGTCCGACCGCCGGAGGCGGTTTCTGGGGGCAACGTTCAAGAAATACGCATCACTGCCCGGCGCCCGGCCCAACTTCTGACGATGCCCTCTGGGGAAAGAATCTGGCTGACCGACCGCCAATCGCTAGCCGTCCCACGCGATCCCGATATTGAAGGTGTCCTTCGCATCCGACCTGGTGAGCAGCCCGCCTGGTTGTCGCATCGCGCGTTGGAGGAGTTCGACGCCGCTGCCGATCGGGGAGAGTGGACATCGCTCCGAGAAGGAATTGCCCGCTCGTGGGGCAACAGTTTTCAGTACCGCGCAGAACTGCTTGCACCGGATGGCCGGTTGCTGGAAAGCGGATTGCGTCCGCCGCAGATCGGAGCCCTGCACGCAATTGGCTCGCATTGGACTCACCCGCCGTCTCCGGCAACCGTCGTGATGCCAACCGGGACAGGTAAGACGGAAACGATGCTTGCGGCCCGTGTCGCCCTCTGCCGCGGGACGCTCCTGGTGGTGGTTCCCTCACAGGCGCTCCGCGAGCAGACTGCAAAGAAGTTCCTCAATCTTGGCCTCTTGCGGGAACTGGGCAACATTCCACCCGGGACTGCCAACCCGATCGTTGGGGTGATCGACCGCCGTCCCAAGACGGCAGCGGAGTGGGATATTCTCGATCAATGCCACGTGATCATCGCTACCATCTCCACCGTCGCACAAGGGGAAGCAGCGGACCTCCTGCCAGTCTTGGCGGAAAAATGCTCCACACTTTTTCTGGATGAAGCCCATCATGTGGCTGCGGACACATGGAACGGCTTGCGAGAAGCGTTCCGCGAGAAACACGTGTTGCAGTTCACGGCAACGCCGTTCCGCCGCGACGGCCACCCCGTCGATGGCAAGGTGATCTACAACTATCCCTTGCGGCGAGCGCAAGAAGACGGGTACTTCAAGACGATCCACTTCCACCCCGTCTTCGAGATCGATCCGGATTCGGGGGACCGCGCCATCGCACGCGAGGCGGTCGAACGCCTGGACGCGGACTTGAGCGCCGGTCGTGACCATATCCTCATGGCACGGTGCGCCACCACGCTGCGCGCCGAGCGGATTCTCGCACTATACCTAGCCCTTGGACAGCGCCACCATCCCGTCCTTATCCATAGCGATGCTCCCGATGTGCGGGATTCGCTTGCGCGATTACAGGCACGGGAAAGTCGCATCGTCGTCTGCGTGGACATGCTCGGTGAAGGATTTGATCTGCCGCAACTCAAGATCGCCGCAGTGCACGACACGCACAAGAGCCTCGCGGTGCTTCTTCAGTTCACGGGCCGATTTACGCGGTCGAGCGGCGGGTCGCTTGGGGACGCGTCAGTGGTCGCCAACATCGCCAATCAGAACGTGTCGTCCGCGTTGGAGCGTCTCTACAGCGAAGACGCAGACTGGAATCAACTCCTAAGCGAGTTCCGCTCCCAAGCGATCAAAGAACACACCGCCCTCGTGGAGTTTCTGCAGCAGTCCAAGCGAATGGACATGCCGACCGAAGACGACGAGACCACGGTCGTCTCTGCTAAGAGCCTATCCGAATAACCGTCTTGAGCGTATAATATCCGTGCAGCTGCACTTCGGCACGGCTGCATGGAGGA
>JAIEPT010000069.1 GCA_019748295.1 Gemmataceae bacterium
TACATCGCTATGCTGCACATGAGCTTTGCGTTCATCATATACGGAAAAATGGGGTTTTCCGGATAGGCTCTTAGCGGTTGATCCCTTCCTGCGAGGAATTTCCATGCGCCTTCATTCCGCGCTCCGGCTTGCGGCGGCCGCCTTTAGCGGCCTGGTCCCGCATAGCCATGCAGCCTGTTGCTGTTTTTCGGCCAAGAACGCCGACATTCTCGCTCGGAAGCTTCTCGCTGCGCCGTTCATGTCGCCCCAAGCCCAGGGGCGACCGTAGGGAGGTTTTGGGATCCAGACCGAAAGCATGTCTTTCGTCCGACGCTCCGATCCCAGAAACTCGCTGCGCTCGCCCCTGGGCTTGGATGGGAAAGCGAGACTACATGTTTTCGCGGAGGCGCTTCCCATCCCAGTTCGCTACTCGCCGCCGCCGTGGATCGGCTCGAAGGTCGCCTTCGAGTCGGCGGGTTTGCCGAGTTGCACTCGCACGGCCCCGGCCGCGTCTTCCAGCGGAACGCGAACGGTAATGCGGTGCCGGCCGGGGGTCAGGGTCAACACCTGCTTGCCGGCCTTCTCGAACCCTTCCTCATCGACCCAGAAGGGAACATTTCCCTTCGTCTCGACCGAAATCTCGACTTGGCCTGCTTGCAGGACGTTGATCTCGCCTTGCAGGTAGGCCACCTTCGAGTTCGGCTTCGTCAGGTCCGAGACGAACACGCTGCCGTCCACTCGGCTGAAGACCGTGTCCCACGCTTCGCTCGGCGTATTGAGGATGGCGTCGCGAAGGACGTCGCGGTTCGGCGTCGATTCGGCCAAGGCGCCGGCGACATGCTTGAGCCGTTTCCAGCGCTGCACGGTCGGCGTCTTGGGAATCTCGTACTGCCCCGGCTTGCCCAACTCCGAAACGAAGCGGACCAGGTCGAGCAGTTCGCCCTGCGTGAGGATCCGGGTGATCCCTTCGGGCATCAGCGACTTGCCCTTGGCTTCCTCGTCGATGTCGCTCACCGGGATGCGAATCAGCTTGCCGGTCGCCTCCTTGAGGACGACGGCATTCTTGCTGCTTTCCACCACGATGCCGGTGAGCGTTTTGCCGGACAGGGTGATGATGGTCTTCGTCAGGTACTCTTCCTTGATCGCCTGGTTGGGATCGAGGATCGACGTCACGAGGTAATCGACCGGCGACGTGCCGCCGATTGGGCCGAGATCGGGGCCGATATTTCCGCCCGCCTTGTTGACGGCATGGCATTTGACGCAGCCCAAATCGGCACGGCGGAAGACCAGTTCGCCGCGAGCCGCATTCCCCTTGGCGATCGCTTCGGCAGAGATCCGCTTGACGTCGTCCGGCGTCGGCAGCTTGACGGCTTCGCCGATGCCGGCCGCCTTGCTGGCTGCGGCCGCGAGGGCGGTGTCGTTGCGGCCGGCAAGGAACATTGCTCGCAGGATCTGCTTCGCGACGTCCGTCGGCACTTTCGATTTCTCGATCGCGGCGGCGAGTTTTTCCGAGCCGTTCTTGCGAATGAGGAACCCCTCGACCAATCCGCTCGGATCATCGTTCGCATCCGCCTTGCTCAGGGCCGAAGCGGCAGCGGCGGCGGCTCCATCGACATCCGATTGCGACAATGCCACGACCGCGCGGAATCGTACCGCGGCCGGGCCCGTTTCAGCGAGTTGACGGATCGCCTTCAGGTTTTCCGCATCACCCAACACGGCCAACGCATCGATCGCGGCATACCGCGACGACGTATCAGCCTTGTCGTCGGCTGCGATGGCGCGGAGGTCCGCACCCGCGTCGCTCACCTTCCAGGCGGCGATGAGAGCGATCACGTCTCCCCGCACCTCGTCCTTGGCTTCTTCGAGGAGCTTGCGGATTGCGGCGGCATCGATCTTCGGCTGGGTCTTGCGGGTTTGGGCCGCTTCGATCAGGCCGGCGATCGTTTGCTTGCGGACGGCCGGCGACAGGTCGCCGCTGACGACCATGTTCCACACCGCTCCGAGTTCCTTCTCGCCGCCGTTGCGGACGATGGTTTCCAGAAGCGTCGCCTTCCGTTCGGGGGCGATCTTGTCCTTGTTCAGCATGTTGAGCAGGCTGGCGGCGATGTTCTTGCGATCGATCTTGCCGCCGCCCACGCGTCGTTCGAGCGTGTTGAGGGTTTCGTTGAAGACGAAGTTGATGTACTCGTCCGTCGGATGACCCAACACTTCGACCGCCGTCGCCAGAGCCGACTCGGTGCGGAAGAAGCTCAGAACACGAACCGCTTCCATGCGAACGGCCGGGTGTTCGTCGTTCACCTGGGTGCGAAGCAGTTCGATCGGATTCTTGACGAGGTCGCGGGAATAGCCGAGTACGCGAGTCGCCGCGGCCCGAGCGTGCGGTTCCGGCGAACGGAGCACCCGCTTGAGCAGCGTTTCATCGACGACGTTGTGGTACTGGTGCATCCAGACTGCTTCGAGCAGATGATGCTCGTATTCGGCATCCTTGCGGTCGAGCGAATCCACGAACTTCCGCAAGGCGGTCACGACCTGCTGCGAATCGCGGTTGCCCAACTCGATGCGAGCGCGATAGCGGACGCGATCTTCCGGATGCTTGAGGACATTCAGCAACTTGTCGATCGTTTCCCCCGCGATCTTGGGCGATTGCGAAAGCGGACGGCCTTCGGCAGTCACGCGGTAGATGCGGCCATGCTCGCGGTCGCGGCTGGGATCGCGAAGGTTGTGCTGCATATGGCCGATGATCGGATTGTGCCAATCGATGAAATAGAGGGCTCCATCGGGGCCGGTGCGTAGATCCGTGGGGCGGAAGTTGGGATCGGTCGAGGAGAGTAGCGGTTCGGCTTCCTGGGCCGTGATGCTCGCTCCCTTGTCGCTGACCTTGTACTGCAGAATCCCCAAGAAACCGATGACGTTCGGCACCAGGAGGCTGCCGTCCATCGATTCGGGGAAATGCTTGCTCGACAGGAATTCCATGCCGGGGCAAGGTCGAGTCTTCTGCTTGTAGACTTGCGGCGGCCGACCGTTGCGGTTCGGGAAATCGACCTGGCTTGAAAAGAGCGAGCCATGGAACGGATTCGCCCCGGTGCCGTCCACGATGATGTCGCGGCCCCAGCGATCGAAGACGTGGCCATGCGGATTCGCGAAGCCGTGAGCCACATACGTTTCGATCTTCTGCGTCCGCGGCTCGTAGCGGAAGACGCCCGCATTCACCAATCGGGTCGGCGGGCCATAAGGGCTTTCGATCTGGCTGTGGTGGAACGTCCCTTCCTGGAAGTAGAGCGCTCCGCCCGGATCGAGAACGAAGCTGTTCGAGGTGTGATGCGTGTCGGCCGAATCGATGCCGGTGAGCAGCCGAACCTTCACGTCGTACTTGTCGTCGCCATTGGTGTCGCGGAGCCAAAAGACGTCGGGCGCCTGGGCGACGATGATGCCGTCTTTGTAGAACTCGAAACCGGTCGGATTATGCAGATCGGCGGCGAAGGGGATGACCTTGTCGGCTTTGCCGTCGCCGTCGGTGTCCTCGAAGATCAGGATCTTGTCGTTGAGCGGTTCCGTCGGCTTCGCGTGCGGGTAGGTCGGCCACACGGCGACCCACAGGCGGCCCTTCGTGTCGAACGACATTTGCACCGGATTGACGAGTTCCGGAAACTCCTTTTCGGACGCGAACAGGTTGACCTTCAGCCCCTTGGCGACGGTCATCTTCTTGATGGCTTCCTCGCCACCCAGGAAGAGATGCTTGCCGCCCGCCAGCGGACCCGGCTTGTTGGTGGCAACTCCGATCGCTTCGGGCAGGTTGGAATCATCGACCTTGGCGTCGCCGCCCTGTGCGAGCGACCAAATCCGCTTGTCGCGATTCGACGTCTGCACGTCGAGTTGCTCGAGTTCCTTTTGGCCGACTTCGTAATTCGTCTGACCGCCGACAAAGCGAAGAAACGCGCGGTCGCCGTAGACGGAGTAGCCGTCGGTGGTGCGGTAGCGGAGATACCAGCGTTCGTTGCGGTCCTTCACGCCCTGGCGGATCTTGTCCATTCGCTCGGTGTTGCGATCGAGATTGGCGGCGGCGCCGAAGAGAGCCTGATCGATGATCTTGGCGACTTCCTCGTTCCCCTGCTCCGTCAAATGGATGCCGTTGATCGTGTAGTTGCGATCCGATTTGTGGAACAGTTGCTTGGTGGGCTGGAACAGATCGACGAAAGGCAGACTGTTCGCCTTGGCGACCTCGGCCGTGGCTTCGGCGTATTTGGCGAGGTTCTTGTTCTGCCTCGCGCCGCTGGGCAGATTCCGGTCGTGGTGATCTTCGAAGGCGGTCGGCGAGAAGAGAACGATCCGCGGGGCGGACTTGCCGTTGTACTTCTGCTTCAGCATGTTCTTGACGAGGTTGTCGTAGTCCTGCTTGTATTTCGCAAGCCCCGCCTCGCCGGCGTACGACTCGTTGTAGCCGAAGAAGGCGAAGATCACGTCGGCCTTGGTGTTGGTCTTTTCGAAGCGGTTCTGCAGCACCGGGGCGTTCGGATTCACCTTCTTGGGCTGCGGAATCGGCGATTCGCCCTTCAGCCATTCGTCGGGCGAACCGAACGACATGGAGCGCAGGCGAGTGGTCAGTTCGTCCGCGGAGAAGCCGAGGTTGCGGATGACGAAATCATGTTTGGGGAAGCGCGTGTGCAGATACGTTTCGAGCCAACCGTCGTGCTGCATGCGGTCGGCAAGAGTGTTGCCGATGATGCAGATGTGGTCGCCGGGCTGCAGTTCGAGCTTGGTCTGCTGGGCCGATGCGACGGGGGCCATCGCAAGCCCCGCGACGAGCGCCAGCAAATAGGCGACGACCCGCGGAGCGGTAAACCGGGAGAGCATGTTCGTTCCTCAAAGTAACGAAGGCCGACGGAAGAAATCTGGTCGGTTTATGGGTGGGCAGAAATCGGATGCGGCGAACCGCGTCATGCAGTTATGATGGCGAGCGCCGCGCCGGGTGCAAGAGGATTCTGGCGGGGGAGCAGGAAATATACGGAACATTGCGACCGAGCAACCTGCAGGTCGCGTCGGCTTAACGGCGGTTCGCCGGGCGCACGCACCCGGAGCACTACAACCTCTTCGGGATCGATTCGATAGAGGATGCGATACTGACGGCCATGCGGGGTCTTAAAGAACTTCTGTCGAATCGGCGTTCTGACGCGAGCTGCTTCCGGAGCACTCGACCAAATATCGGCGTCACTCGACAGTGCTTGAACAGCCGCAAAGAAAGCGTCACGCCATCGGTTCGCCCCTTGCTCGGAACGAATCGCAAGCCAATCGAAGATTGCTTCAGCGTCGTCGTAAACGCGTTGGAGGATTCGGACGCGGCGAATCATGCCTTGTCAGCTTTACGATAACGAGAAAATCGTTCCATGAACTCTTCAAGAGGGACACCCCGATCGCCTTTCTCATAATCGTCCAGGGCCTCTTGGATGGCTTTGACTTCGCGTTCGTCAATTTCCTCCAACGGATGCTCTTCTCGCCAATCGAGGAGAACTTCCTCAGGCGTCAGACCTGGATCGCCTTGTTGAATCTTGCTGGCCAGGAATTCCTGGAAAAGCACAAGCTCAGGCTGATTGCCGTTCGTCATATTCGCTTCCGTTTTTCGCCATCATAATCTGGCAAGGCTCATACCTGCAACCATGAACGTTCCGCAAGTTGACCCGCTTGTCTCACCCTCTATCTTAACCGTGCGACCGCTCCTCCTGCCCTGGCGAGATTTGCATGGCTAGCCCTCTGGCGAAATTGGCGCTCGAAGACGGTTCGGTGTTCTCCGGACGTGGTTTCGGAGCCGTCGGCGAAACGGCCGGCGAGGTCGTCTTCAACACCAGCATGACCGGATACCAGGAAGTGCTTACCGATCCGTCCTACACCGGACAGATCGTGACCATGACCTACACCGAAATCGGCAACTACGGGATCAACTCCGAGGACCGCGAATCGCTGGGCGTACAGGTCGAGGGGTTCGTCGTCCGCGAACTCAATCGCGTGGCCAGCAATTTCCGGTCGCACCAGCAGCTCGACGACTACCTCCGCGAAGCCGGCGTGATCGGGATCGAAGGCATCGACACGCGAGCGCTAGTCCGCAAGCTCCGCATTCGCGGGGCGATGAACGGCGTGCTGTCCACGCAGGATGTCGACGACGTCACGCTGATCAACAAAGCCAAATCCGCTCTAAGCATCGTGGGACGCGACCTCGCCAAGACGGTGATGCCGGAGAAGCCGTTCCCGTGGAAGGAAGGCTTCATCACGCCGTTCGCTTCGCAAGACTTGCAGCCGGGCAAACGTAAACACCGCGTCGTCGCGCTCGACTTCGGGATGAAGTGGAACATCCTCCGCTGCCTCAACCAAATCGGCTGCGACGTGACCGTCGTCCCCGGCAATACCCCGGCCAAAGACATCCTGGCGATGGAGCCGGACGGCATCTTCATCTCGAATGGCCCCGGCGATCCGGAGCCGTTGACCTATGCGATTCAGACGCTGCGGGACCTCATAGGCAAGAAGCCGATTTTCGGCATTTGTCTGGGCCATCAGCTGCTCGGACAGGCGCTCGGCGGCAAGACGTTCAAGCTGAAGTTCGGCCACCGCGGATCGAACCAGCCGGTGCTCGACAAGCGGACCGGCAAAGTCGAAATCACCTCGCAGAATCATGGCTTCGCGGTCGATGCGAACAGCTTGCCGAGCGGTGTGGAAGCGACGCACATCAACCTCAACGACCAGACGCTCGAAGGCCTGCGGCACAAGAAGTATCCAGTATTCAGCGTCCAGTATCACCCGGAAGCCTCCGCGGGGCCGCACGACAGCAGCTACCTGTTCGAAGAGTTCCGCGACATGATGGAACAGAACCGCTGACCTATGTAGCCCTCTCGCTCCGCGAGAGGCAAGCGGCTAATTGCCATGCGATCGCGTGAGATACTGCCGCTTACCTCTCGCGGAGCGAGAGGGCTACATAGAACTCCACCATGCCTCGCGTGCTGCACGTCAACGACTTCCCGCTCTGCTTCGGCGGCGGCACGGAAGTCATCGCTCGCCGCACGATTGAGCTTCTGGAAAAGACGGGTTGGGACACCCGAATTTTCACGTCCGCGGACCTGCCTGACGAAGGCGTCACTGCTCGTCGATACCTCAGCAATCCCATCGCCGCCTTGGAATTGACTCGGACGCTTGAGGCGTTTCGCCCCGACGTCGTTCATCTGCACAACTTCTATCACCGCCTCTCGCCCAGCGTATTGACCGCGATCGATCGGCATCGCCGAACCCAACCGCTCCGCGTGGTGATGACGGCTCACGACTTCCACCTCGTGTGCCCCAATTCCGGCGGCACCTGGTTTCCGCGCCGCGAGGGACGTTTGCCGATTGATCCGACACGTGTGGGCGGCTGGGGGTATTTGCTCTCGCGGCGCTGGGATCATCGCGGGATGGTCCACTCGTGGCTGCGCGTGGCCCAGCATGTGTGGAATTACCGATGGAACTCCAAGCGGCGGGTGCCGGAGGTCGTCATTTCGCCAAGTCGTTTCCTGGAGGACATGCTGCGGCCCATCGTGCGCGAAACGCGATTCGTTCCGCACCCGGCGCCGAAGTGGACCACTGCTCCCACAGCGATACGGCCCGCGACCTTGACCTGGCTTTTCCTGGGACGATTGGAGCCGGAGAAAGGTTTAAGCGAATTGCTCGAATCGCTGCCGGGCCCGCTGCCGGGCAATCTGAACGTCGTCGGCGACGGCTCGGATCGAGCGCGATGCGAATCGATTGTAAGCTCACGCGGTTGGACGGATCGTGTTCGCTTCCTGGGCAGGCTTTCGCATGAAGAAGCGGCGAACGCGATTGCCGGCGCGCATGTGCTTGTCGTCCCTTCGCGGATGGTCGAGAGCTACGGCCTGGTGATTGCCGAAGCGCTGTCGCTGGGAACGAACGTGTTGGCAACGGACTTGGGGGGCAGCCGGGAAACAATCGAATCGGCGGGGACGGGCTACTTGTTTCGGCGTGGGGATCGCGATCAATTGCTCGATCGGATCGCACGGATCGAGTCGGCATTTCGCGATGGCGCGCTCAACCGCTTTGATGCGTCCGCCTTCTTCGCGGAACGGAGCGAGGAGCGCTATCTGAGGCAGATTCTGGATGTGTATGAGGGCCGCCGGAGCGCGGCCCTTTCGTGAATTTCTTGCCGGGCAAAACGCTATTCGACGCGGTAATTGGGCAGGACGGTGATTCCCTCGAACCAGGCTCCGCTTTTCTGGCGATTGCACGAAAAGCCGGTCTCCTGGAGCATTTCCAGAAAGGCGAACTGATCGTGAATCGCCACGCCCGCGTTGAGGCACCAGTTGACGTAAGTCAAGTAGAGTTCGATGGCGGGATAGCGGGCGTTTTCGGCCACGATACAGCATTTTTTCACGAATCGGCGAATCGGCTTCATCTTCGAGTTCCTCCCACTCCTTTTTAAGTCCGGAGGGCTTGCGAATCCAAGAAATCCGCATGCGTAGTTCGGATTCGAACCGCTCGGCGGTAGGGTCTTGCGCGTGAGACGGACTTTGCGGCGCGAGTAGCCTGGGGAAGCCGTCCCCGCCTTGCCCGACCTCGGAATTCAGGTAACGTAGCCGTCTCCCCGAGGGGAGAGAGCGGCGCAGAGATTCGAAATGATCCGTCAAGCCCCAGGGTAAGCGCAGCGCACCCTGGGGATTCAGTCCGCGGGCGCATTGATCCCCAGGGTGCGCTGCGCACCCTGGGGATTCAGTCCGCGGGCGCATTGATCCCCAGGGTGCGCTGCGCTTACCCTGGGGCTTGACGCGGATCAACGAGTCTCAGCACCGCTTACTCCCCTCACCCCCAGCCCCTCTCCCCAAAGGGGAGAGGGGAGCAAGACGCTTGCACGGATACAACCCGGATGAGGATTTTCATGCCCGCCCCCACCAGCACCGCTGCCAATGTCGCCTGGGATTTGGGCGATCTGTACAAGGGGATCGATGACCCGGTAATCGAACGCGACATGCAGTTCGCCAAGGACCGCGCTGCCTCGTTCGAGGCGACGTATCGCGGCAAGATCGCGACTCTTTCCGACAAGGATGCGGAAACGCTGTTCAAGGCGGCGGTGGAACTGGAAAGCCTGTACGAGGTGATGGACAAGCCGAGCATCTATGCTTCGCTCCTCCATGCGGCACAAAGCGAAGATCCGCGCCATGGCGCACTCGTGGCCCGAACGCGCGAACAACGGACCCTCGCCAACAAACACCTCATTTTCTTCGACCTGGAACTCATCAAGGTCTCCGACGATGCCGCCAAGGCGTTGTTCGCGGACCCTCGGCTGGCGAAGTATCGGCACTGGCTGGAAGTGAAGCTGCTGTGGAAGCCTTACTTCCTCAGCGAGCCCGAAGAGAAAATCCTGGAAGAGAAATCCCTGACCGGCCGCGGCGCCTTCGTTCGGCTGTTCGAGGAGATGACTTCGTCGGCGCGGTTCCCGCTCAAGGAACCCGATGGGCAGGAACGCCGCGTGTCCCAATCCGAAGTGCTCGCCAAGCTCTATGATGCCGACCGCGCTCAGCGTCAGACGGCGGGCGAGGCGCTTACGGTCGGCTTGCAGGAAATCGCCAAGCCGATGACGTTCATCTTCAACACGGTGGTTCAGGATCACCGATCGGATACGAATCTTCGCAAGTATCCCAGCGTCATGTTCGGCCGCAATTTGTCGAACGAGATCACGGCCGATGTGGTCGAAGCGCTCATGGCCGCGGTCGAGCAAGCGTTTCCGCTCGTGCAGCGTTATTACCGTCTGAAGAAGCAGTTGCTGGGCTTCGACCAGCTGTACGACTACGACCGTTACGCCCCGCTCTTTTCCGATTCGCCGACCTGCGACTGGGCGAACGCACGCAAGATCGTTCAGGCAAGCTACGACTCGTTTTCGCCGAAGGCCGGCAGCATCGTTCGCGAATTCTTCGACAAACGGTGGATCGACGCCGAACTGCGCGACGGCAAACGGGGCGGTGCTTTCTCAGCGAGCGCGGTGCCGAGCGCTCATCCGTACATCCTGATGAATTTCACCGACCGGATCCGCGATGTGATGACGCTGGCTCACGAGTTGGGGCATGGCGTCCATCAGTATCTCTCGCGCGGCCAGGGCTACCTGCAGTGCGATACGCCGCTGACCACTGCTGAGATGGCGAGCGTCTTTGGAGAGATGCTGACGTTTCGCCGGTTGCAGGAGGTTTACCCGGAGCCTCGCCTTCGCCTCGCGATGCTGTGCGGCAAAATCGAAGATGCATTCGCCACGGTGTTCCGGCAGGTCGTTCTCACTCAATTCGAGCAACGACTGCATCAGGCCCGGCAAGACCAGGGCGAGCTTAGCACGGCCGGCATCAACAAGCTTTGGTTTGATGTGAATCAGGCGATGTTCGGCGATTCCGTCACGCTGACCGAAGGCTACGCCTGGTGGTGGAGCTACATCGGCCATTTCATTCGCTCGCCCTTCTACTGCTACGCCTACGCGTTCGGCGAACTGCTGGTTCTCGCGCTCTATCAGAAGTATCTGAACGAAGGCGAGGCTTTCGTCGAGCGTTACCTCGCCCTGCTCTCCTCCGGCGGTTCCGACGCGCCGCATTTGTTGCTCGCGAAACTCGGCGTCGACGTCACCGATCCCGGCTTCTGGAGCTTGGGCCTCAAGTTGCTCGAGAAGATGGTCGCCGATGCCGAGTCGCTGGCGGCACAGGCGACCAAGTGACCGTATCGCCGGCAGACGGGCGCGGCATTTTTTCGGGCGGAAGAACGGGACCGCGAACGCTGAAGGCGTTCTCCAGCAAAGCCCAGGGTTGGCGACCAGAGGGAGCCAACCCTGGGAAAATTGCCCGCGCGTCCTGGCGAGCTCTTTCAGAGCTCCGATCCGTCGACGGATTCGTAACCCAGGGTTCGCTCGCTGCGCTCGCAACCCTGGGCTTTGCTGGGGAACGCTTTCAGCGTTCGCAGACCGGGTCCGGTCCATTCGCCCGAATCATATCCTTCGGCCGGAAGAGGGGTCCAATTCAAGTCGCTTGCGGGAAAGCGTTCGATCGTCGAAGGCATTACAACGACATCAATCCGGCGACCGGCAAGCCGATCGAGCCGAAGCCGCTCGACGGCCCCGAGATGAAGGTGCCCCCGAGGAAGATCCCCGGCAGAAACTGGTCGATTGGATGGCGGAGCCGAACAACCCGTTTTTCGCCAAGGCAATGGCCAATCGCATGTGGGGCCATTTGATGGGCCGCGGATTGGTCGATCCGGTGGACGACATGCGTGAGACGAATCCGCCTTCGAATCCTGTGCTTCTCGAAGCGCTCGCGAAGGATTTCGTTCGCAGCAAATACGATGTGAAGCATCTCTTGCGAACGATTTGCAATTCGTCCGTCGATCAACTCAGCGCGACGTCGAACGAGTGGAACCGGCACGCCAAGCAAAATTACGCGAGGTTCTATGGCCGTCGAGCGATCGCGGAGGTGTTGCACGACGCCATCGATCAGACCTGCGGAACGCGGACGCAATTCAGCAAGATGTCGAAGACTTCGCGAGCCGTCGATCTGCCGCACGAGGGATTCGGCTCCTATTTCCTGGACGGTCCCTCTTCCGACGTCTTTCCGTAGGCCGGCATTTGCACCATTTTCTCTCTCGTTTGGTGCGCGGCTTGCATTGCAAGTCTTTCGAGGTTCGGATCACTGCAGGGACGGACTGGTGAACGACCGCCCTCATGTTGCACCCGTTCCCCATTGTCGAGAGGCTACCGTGTTCGACTTCCTCAAGCCCACCTTGAACCCCGCTGCCGCACTTCTGAAAGAGGACCACGACCGGGTCAAGGAATTGTTCGACCAATTTGAGAGTGCGAAGTCCCCTGCGAAGAAGCTCAAAATTGTCCGCCAGGCTTTGGAGGAGTTGAAGGTCCACGCTGCGATCGAGGAGGAGATCTTCTATCCCGCGGTCCGCAAACCGGTGGGAAAAGAGATCATGAACGAAGCCGACGAGGAGCATCATGTCGCCAAGCTGCTGATCGCCGAGCTCGACACGATGGACGGCAGCGAAAGTCACTTCGACGCCAAATTCTTGGTGCTCTCGGAAAACGTGCGGCATCACATCGACGAGGAAGAAAGCGAGATGCTGCCCAAGGCGAACAAGGTCAAAGTCGACTTTGAAGCCTTGGCGGAAAAAATGCGCCAGCGCAAAGAGCGCTTGCTCGAAGAAGGCGTCGCGCCGGTCGGAGAAGACAGGATGGTCGAAGCCTCACGCGGACGCGGCGATTCGCCCGCACAAGCCGCCAAACGAAAACCTCCTCGTTTGCCGCGGAAGGAGTAGCGGCGGAGGTGCAATTCGAAAGCCCCGCTGAGCCTTCGAAGTCGTTTAAGTCTTGACCAGGAACGCAAAGGCCGCGATCACCCGGCTATGCCCGGAGAAACCTCCTCCCAAGATGCGTTACTTGGCGCCTACTAGCGAACCGTAGCTGAGCGAAAGTATGTGATTCGGCAATTCGTGCGTTTTCTCCCAGCGGACGCCGTCAGTTGATCGAAGCAATTTGCCGGGCCAGAGGGAGCCGACGTAGATGCCGTTGCCGAAGGCGGCGACGGTGGGGGCGTCCGTATTGGGGGTGCGTTCCCACTTCGCGCCGTCGGGCGAGCGGTAGGTGGCGCCTTGGCCGATGCCGACGAATTGCTTGCCGTCGAAAATCAGGCTGTTGATGTGTTCGCCTTCCTCGCCGAGGGCACGGTCGGTCCACTCGAGTCCGTCCTTGCTTCGCATCCGCAGACCATGCAGGCCGCCGCCGACGAAGACGCCGTTGCCGAAGGCGATGTCGATGAGCGTGTCTTTGGCGAGCGCCTTGGGAACGTGAGCGAATTTCGCCGCATCACCGACGCGAACGAGCCGAGCGCCGTAGTCGCCGACCACGACGAGACGATCCGTGCCATGAGCGAAGCGGCGTAAGTGGGCGTCGTGGCGGAGGGCTTTCTTGTCGTCGTAAATCGCCTTGCGCGGGGTCCAGGTCTTGCCGTCCGCTGAAGATGCGAGCGTCGGCAGTTCGCCGTCTTGGAGAAGCATCGCATGGAAGCGATTGCCGGCGGTGAAGAGCAAGTCGAGGCGTGTGGCGTAGGGTTGTCCGTCGAACTTCACCGGCTCCCACTTCAAGCCATCGGTGGTGACGAAGCCGACGCGGTCCCCGCCGTATTGTCCGCCCACAAGACAGCGGCCTTCGAGGAACGCGGCGTATTTAAGCAGCATGCCTTCGCGGTCCGTGCGGAGGTTGGTCCAAACCTTGCCGTCCTGCGAGAAAAGGCGAACGCCGTTTTCGCCGGTGGCGAGGAAGACTGAGCCCGAAAGCGGCTTGTCGGATTCCTGAGCGGTGAGGCTTGGGGCAAGCAGGAGAAGAGCGATCAGAGTGATGAAGCGAACGCTCATGAATGAATCCCGAGTGCTGACGCAAGCGCTATGGGCTTGTCGCTTCTATGTAGCCCTCTCGCTCCGCGAGAGGTAAGCGGCAGAGCGCCATGCAGCGGCAAGGCATTAATCCGCTTACCTCTCGCGGAGCGAGAGGGCTACGTAGAAGCAACGGTGGGATGTCACTCCAAGTCGGGCAGTCGGCCGTTGTAGGCTTGCTTCGCCGAGGTGCGGCTGTTGCCGAACTCGCCGCGTGTGTCGCCCATACGAGCGAGCAGTTCGACGTAGAGATTCGAGACGGGGGTGCCGCGCTGGTAGGCGATGTGGCGGCCCGTTTTCAGTTTGCCGCCGGCGCGTCCGGCAAGCATCACCGGGTAGTTTTCCCGGCCATGTCCGCCATCCGCCATGTAGCTCGTGTAAAGCAGGACCGTGTTGTCAAGCAGGCTGGAGCCGCCTTCGTCGATCGCTTTCATCTTCGCAATCGCTTCCGCGAAGATGCGCGTGTACCAGGCATGGATCTGCCGGCATCCTTCACGAGCGACGGGGTCCGCATCTTCCACACGGGCGGCGTTGCCGTGATGCTCGAGCGTGTGGGCGTGGTGCTCGTAGCCGACTGTGACGACGCCGGGGAAAAGGGCTTCGTCGCTTCCGAGCGCGAGCGTGCAGACGCGTGTCGTATCGGTTTGGAAACCAAGCACCATCAGGTCTGCCATGATCCGCAAGTATTCGGCATGGACGGCCGGATTGCGGACGACGGCATTGACCATCTGGTTCGCTCGCTGCCGATCGGCAGGCATACCTTGCGGCGCCTGGGGGGTGGAAGGGCCGGGATTGCGGAGGTCGGCCGCCTCCATCGCGATCCATTCCTGCATCCGGCGAACGCGCCGCTCGATGCTGTCGATCGAGTCCAAGTATTCCTGAAGCTTCGTGCGATCCGTGGAGCCGAGTTGACGCTGCAAGCCGCGTGCATCTTCGAGGACGAGATCGACGACCTGGCGATCGTAAGTTGGCGGATTCTCGGTCGCCGCCGGATTGGCGGCCGCGCTCCGCCGGCGAGCCCAGTTTGGGGCGACAAGCCGTCGACCGCGGAACATGGCTTCGAAAGCAAGTCGCGGATCGCGTTCGACAGGAAGGCTGCGGCCGGAGCGATCGAAGAAGAACGTCGTTTCGCCCCCCGCATAGCCGAGGCGCATCGAGGGGATCAGGCTTTGCGGGCCCATGATCTCGGCCGCGCGCTGATCGACGGAGATGCCGGCCACAGGGCGACCTTCGTTCTTGCCGACACGTTCGGAACCGGTCAGGTGAAGGTAGGCGCAGTGTTCGTGAGCATTGAGCCGGCCATCCGAGTCGCCGGACTGGGCGAGGTTCGAGAGAACGAGGATATCATCCTTGTGCGGCTGCAGCGGACGAAGAATGGAGGGCAGAGTCGTAAGATTGCCGCGATCGGCAGGCACCCATGACTCGCTGACGGTGCCGCCGGTAACGGTGTAGATGCCGAACCGCAACGGCGGGCGAGCAGGCGTTCGCGTCCCGGCTCGCACCACCTGCGGCGCGATCGATTCCAGGAACGGAAGGGCGGCCACGACGCCGGCGCCGCGGAGAAACGCACGCCGACTGACCGGCACTTGGGGAACGTTCATCGCCATCACTCCGCCTTGCGGTGTTGGAACGGATAGCTTCGGACTACTTCCAGAATCAGCGTCGAAAACCGATTCTCGTCGCGGGCCAACGCTTCCGTGATCGCCTTCAAGCTCGGCTCATCATAGTAACTCAGATCCCGGCCCAGTGCATACGTCAGCGTCTGTGCCGCGAGATTCGTGACGAACTCATCCTGCTTGCTTCGCAAAACGGTACGCAGGCCATCAAGCCCGCGAAACTCCCCGGCGCCCGGAAGGATGCCGACGTTATCCACCGGACCCTTGCCGACGGCATCGCGCCAGGAGCCGACTGCATCGAAGTTTTCGAGGGCGAAGCCAAGCGGATCGACGCGCTTGTGGCAGCCCACGCAATTGCGATCGGAAGCATGCTGGGCGAGCTTTTCGCGAAACGACGTCGGCTCCGGCTTGTTCTTCGCGGGTGGAGCGAAATTGCCCGCGTTGGCAGGGGGCGGCGGAGGCGGCGAGCCGAGCAGCACTTCGAGGATCCATTTGCCGCGAGCGGTCGGCTTGGTCCGATCGGTGTGCGAGGTCATCGCGAGCATGCTCCCCATGCCGACAACGCCGCCGCGGTGGTTGCCGGGCCTCAGTTGCACCTTGGCGAAGTCCTTCGCGGGGATGGTATCGAGTTTGTAATGCTTCGCAAGTTCCGCGTTCGCGAAGGTGTAATCGGAGTCGAGCAGTTCCAGGATGCTGCGATCTTCGCGGCGAAGGTTGTCGCAGAAGAGCCAGGTTTCCCGTTCCATGGCGTCGCGCAGGCTTCGGGTGAACGTCGGAAATTGATTCTGCGACGGCAACGCTTTTCGCAAATGCGGCAATTGCAGCCAGTGGGCCAGGAAATGGCTGGTGAGCGCGTCGGAACGATCGCTTCTCAGCATGCGGCGCACATGCTTTTCCAGTTCGGCCGGATCCGACAGCTTGCCGTCATCCGCAGCTTTCATGAGGTCGGCATCGGGCATCGTCGCCCACAGAAAATACGAGAGCCGCACGGCGAGTTCGTGATCGTTGACGCGCTGGACCGTGCCTGCTTTTTCCGGCGGCGACTCGACCCGCAGAAGGAAGTGCGGCGAAACGAGAATCGGCTTCATCGCCTTGCGGATCGCCATCTCGAAGGAGTCCCCTGCCCTGGCGGATGCATCGGCCACCTTGGCGTAGCGATCGGTTTCCTTCTCCGTCACCGGCCGCCGAAACGCTCGGCGCAGAAATGCTCCGAGAACCTTGCGACTAGCATCCTCAGCCGTGACATCCTTCGAGGAAACAGCGACCAACAGAGACTTTCGGGCGCCCTGTGCATTCGGATCGGCAAACAACCGTTCGAGGGCGAGGTCGGCCGCGGAGAAGTATTTCTCCATCAAGGTCGATTCGAACACGAGGGAGGCCGCGCGATTGGGGAACCCCTCAACGACATGCTCCTCCGAAATGCCCGCTTCGCCAGCCGCATCGAAGTTGATGCGAAGGAGGTCGCGCATCGTTTGCGAGTATTCGTGACGCGTGAAGGGCCGAAATAGCGGCGGGCCAGGATCCGGGCGTTTCGAGGTGTCGAACGTGGCCTGATACCACGTCAACAACGGCTGGCGTGCCTTGGCGTCAAGCGGATCATCGGGGGGCATGGCCGACGAGCGAACCTGATGCACGGCCTTCTTCCAGATGTCGAAGCGGCTCTTCGCCGATGCTTGGTTCTTGAAAGTCGAGAAGTCGACTCCGCCATTCGCTTTGTTTGCGTTGTGGCAGGAAAGACAGTTGTCGCGAAGCCACGGAAGCAATTTGGCATCGAAATCCGGTTCGACGGCAATGGCCAACGAGGGAAGCGAAACGACGATGCAAGCGGCGATCGTCGAAAAGAGTGCTCGAGCCGTGGGCATGGGGATTCGCAGCGAGAGAGCGGGCGAGGAAGGTGAACGCATTATACGCACCGGAACCAACGAAGGCCGGAGCATGCGTGAAATGGCCAATGGTGAAGAATCGGAGAAGGCGATTTTTGGTTTGGGGAACGAACCCACGGCGAATATCCTGTCATGACCCAGCTGGTGATCTGTTCGGGAGTCGTTCATGGAACTGTATGTCATTCGCCACGCCGAAGCTTATCCGATCGGAGAAGCGGGAGCGGAGACGGACGAAGGTCGGCCTTTGACGCCGGCGGGTGAAGAACAGGCTCGCCGAATGGCGACCGCTCTCAAGCGGCGCGGAATCGCTTTCGATCATCTGCTCTCCAGCCCGCTCGTTCGCGCACGGCAGACTGCGGAAATCGTTTCGTCCGTCATGACGGACGGCAAACAAGAAGTGCAGATCAGCGATGGGCTGATACCTGGATCCAAGCCGAAGAAACTTGCCAAGGATCTGCTGAAGCTCGAAGGAGAGAGTCACGCCGTCGTCGGCCACATGCCGCATCTGGCGGACTGGATCGCATGGGTGATTGGCGACAAGGCGGCTCAGATCGAAATGGCGAAATCGGGCGTCGCCCTCGTCGAATGCAGCGACGCTCCGCAAAAAGGGAGCGGCAATCTCGTCTGGCTCACGACTCCAATTTGGTTCGATTGATCCGCCTAAGGCGAGCGGCAGGAGCTAGTCTACCTCCCTCTCCCTCCGGGAGAGGGTTGGGGTGAGGGAGCCTTTTCGGCAAACTGACGCCGAGAATACCTACGCCAAACAGCCCTTCCCGATTTCCGTCGCTCCTGCTGAGAACCACGATTTCGAAGTGATCCGTTTCAAAACGAAGAAAGCGGTTTCCCGATGGAAACCGCTTCTCTTGTGCGCCAGGCATGTTGTGTCTCAGGAGGTGCAAATCCTCTGCGGGCGGTGATGGCCCGAACCGCAAGGCTAG
>JAIEPT010000056.1 GCA_019748295.1 Gemmataceae bacterium
AGTCCTCCATGCAGCCGTGCCGAAGTGCAGCTGCACGGATATTATACGCTCAAGACGGTTATTCGGATAGGCTCTTAACGTTTGGACGACAAAAACGGCATCAGGTCGTCGAGAAGCACCGGCTTGACGAGATGGCCATCGCAGCCGGCCGCGCGGGAATTTTCTCGGTCCCCCTCTTGCCCCCATCCGGTGAGGGCGACGACGGTCACGCGTTTCGCCCAGGGCCGCTCGCGCAATCGGCGCGTGGCTTCATAACCATTGAGCCGCGGCATGCCGACATCCATGAGGATGACGTCCGGATGAAATGCGTCCGCTTCCGCGATGGCTTCCACGCCGTCATGCGCCACGCGAACCTGATGCCCGAGAATCTCCAACATGGCTGCCATCGACAAAGCGGAATCGCGATTGTCGTCCACTACGAGGATGCGCCGTGAGGGGGAATCGGACGTGGCCGCGGCGGGTTCGCCGGATTGCGCCGAGACCGCTTCGAGATCCATCGGCAAGGTTACGGTGAAGATGCTGCCGTTCCCCTGCCCCTCGCTCTCCGCGACCACCTTGCCGCCGTGCATTTCGACCAGACCCTTGACCAGCGCGAGGCCGATCCCGAGCCCGCCTGTCGATCGTTCGAGGGAGCGATCGACTTGGCCGAACATCTGGAAGATCGACGAAAGCGATTCTTTGGGGATGCCGATCCCCGTGTCGCGAACGACGACCACCGCCTGATCGCCCCGCACTTCCGCCGAGAGCCAAACTTTGCCGCCGGGTTGCGTGTACTTGGCTGCGTTCATCAGCAGGTTCGAGAAAACCTGAGCCAACCGCGTGAGGTCCGCGAGCAAGGGAATCGGCTCCGCGGGCAGCGAAACGATCAACTCGTGGGAGCGCGAGTCCAAGACGGGGCGCACCGTTTCCACCGCGCTTTCGATGACGCTGGTCAACGTCACACGTGTCTTTCGCAGTTCCACCTTGTTGCGGCCGATACGGGAAACGTCGAGCAGATCGTCGATCAATCGCACCATGTGCGTGAGTTGCCGATCCATCATCTCGCGCGCTTGCTGCACAGGCGCCGTGTTCGCGCCGGCGAGCCGCAAAACCTGAAGACCGTTGCGAAGCGGAGCGAGCGGGTTGCGCAGTTCGTGAGCCAGGATGGCCAAGAACTCGTCCTTCTTGCGATCCGCCTCGCGAAGCGCCGTCTCGGCCTGCTTCTTGTCTTCAATATCGAAGACGGCGCCGACCAAGCCGAGAAACTGCCCCTTTTCATCGAATCGCGGCCGACCCGCGTCGATCGCCCAGCGAAACGTCCCGTCACGGGTCCGAAGGCGGTATTCGTTGCGGAAGGGCGCCTGGGCTGCATTCGCAGCCATGAAATCGCTCGCGGCGCGAGTTTCGTCGTCCGGATGGATCGCCCGGGTCCAGCCCATCCCTAACGCTTCCGCTTCGGTTTGTCCCGTAAACTCATACCATTCGCGCGATAGGAAGGTGCAACTGCCGTCAGGGTCGGTCAGCCAAAGGGCAACGGGTGCGGTGTCGGCCATCTCGCGAAATCGCCGCTCGCTCGCTTGCAGCAGTTCCCGAGCACGAACGCGCTCGGTGACGTCGGTGATCAGCGACAAATAGCCGGTTACGACCCCGTCGACAACGCGTGGGATAAAGGCGGCATGAATGTGCCGCGATCCGGTGGGATACGGCGCGAACGCCTCGAACTCGAACTGTTCGCCGGCAAGCCCCCGCTCGATGAAGGGACGAAGCTTCTCATAAGCCGTCGCGCCGACAACCTCGCTAAGGGGCCGCCCTTCGATTTCGCGACGCGGCTTCTGAAACCAATCCTCATAGCGCCGATTGACGAACTGATACCGGTGGTCTGTATCAACGAACGCAATAAGTGCGGGAACCGTATCGGTGATGAGCCGCAACTCTTCTTCGCTCCGAAGCAACAAGCCGGCAGCTCGTGCGCGTTCCAAGGCTTCCCAACAGCGCGCGACGACGGTTCGCACCAATTCCACCTCGTCCGGCGTCCACCGCCTCGGTTGGGACTGATGGACTGCCATGCCAGCGGTAAATCGCTCATGCTTATGCAGCGGAACGCAAATGACGGCCCGAATCGAAGCGGCGCGAAATGCCTTCAGATCCTCAAGCGAAATGCGCGGATCGTTGTCCACGTCCGCGACCACGTAGGGTTCGTTCGCGAGCATCAACTCCAAATGCTTCACGCCGAATGCGGCAACAGGCCAGCGGCCGACGATGCTCGGCACGCCTCGCGTGTAGTCCCCCGTAATGAGGTAGACCGACTCGTCCTCGATGGCCGCATACGCGCAGCGATCGACGCGCATATGCTCCGCGAGCATGCGTGCGGCGACCGCGATGATCTCGTCGGGTTCGCTCAACTGCTGCGTCGCGACGGCGAACTCCGAGAGGAATCGCTGCCGCTCCTCGCTGCGGCGCTGCGTCGTGACGTCCAGCGTGACGCCGTCGAACCGACGCGGCGTGCCGTCGGCGGCGTACCAGGTCCGACCGATGGCTCGAATCCATTTCTCGGCGCCCGTCGTTTGGTTCACCGTGCGATAGTGTACGTCGTATCCGGTCCGCTCATGGATGCTCCGCTCGATCGCCTCGCGCGTCGCCTGGCGGTCATGCGGATGAATGCACTCGTAGAAGGTGTCGATGGTGACCGTGACGTCGGTCGGCAGATGGAAGTGTTCCTTGACGAGGTCGTCCCACTCGAGCACTTCGAAAGGGAGATCGCAGTACCAAAAGCCGACGCCGCTCGCCTTGCGCACGAAACTGGCCCGTTCGTCGATCTCGTGAATCCTTTCTTCCGTCCGCTTCTGCGTGTCGACGTCGGTCGTGGTTCCTATTATCCGCAGCGGCTTTCCTTGAGCATCGCGGATCATGACGCCGCGCGTTTCGAACCACAAGTAGGCGCCGTCGTGCCGTCGCAATCGGTATTCGACGTCGTAGTCTGCTTTCCCTTCCATGAAGGCAACCCACACGCTCTTCGTCCGCGGGCGATCGTCCGCATGGACGGCATCGAGCCATCCGGACCCATGATGCCGCGTTTCCTCCACGCCCGTGTATTCGACCCATTGGCGGCTGACATAATCGCAGGAGCCGTTCGGCAAGCAAGACCAAACGAGTTGCGGAAGCCAATCCGCAATACTGCGAATCTGCCCCACATCGGAGATGGGCGGAAGGGCGCCGATAGGAACCGTGGGTTGCGAAGATCCGACAATCGTCTT
Source organism: Gemmataceae bacterium (assembly GCA_019748295.1). Classification (GTDB taxonomy): domain Bacteria; phylum Planctomycetota; class Planctomycetia; order Gemmatales; family Gemmataceae; genus JAIEPT01. Next base: position 3,234 of record JAIEPT010000056.1, read on the forward strand.
GCTCATCACGTCTCTGGGGCAGCGGATGTTTCCAACCTTCATGCAGGGAGCATGCGGCTTTTCGACGATATTTTAGCGCCTTAAATCGTTTGTTCCAACGGAGGTTCGGTGCATGACGCCGGCGGAAGCGAACGAATGGATCATGGGCACGAAGTCGTCAACCAACGAACGTCCAAACTGCCGCCTCAGCATTCTTTCGCATGTCGTCGAGGCATGTTTCCATGGCAAACGCCGAGTATGCGGCCGCATGCCGGCCAGCGCGTCGAAGGCGTCCACCGCGGACAGGCTGCGGACGGGATTGCGAATCGCCTCGCCGGCGACGCTGTCATCTCCAAAACCTGCTAAAGCGGGTTACTGCAAGCTCGTAGACACTGTTCGGGCAAACACGCCTGTCGAGCTATTTGCGATGGCGACGGGCCCAGCGGCAAAGGGTCTTCGCACCATTTCCGAGGACGCCGCCACGATTCCACAGCGTGCCCGATAATCTTCAGGCAGCCGAAAGACCTGAACGCCGCATCCGATCGACGTGCGTGTTCCGGCATGCACTTTGCGATTCGTAGGCACAACCGCGAGAACGCCATGCAAAGCTCTGAATCCATTCCTACCCCGCCTTCCGCAGAAGGAGCGGCTGCCGATTTCGCTCCCGACAAGTCGGCAGGGGCTGAACGCGACCCGTTCCTTCAAGATTCGGTGCTGGCCCAACAGTTCTACGATCGCGCCATGGCGGAGGCGCAAGCAGGCGACGAGGAGTACGCCGTCGATCACTTCTTGCGTGCCTCGAAACTCGCCGAGACCGCCCGCGAATGGTATCTCGCGGCTTTAGCTTTGCATCAGGTGGGACACATCTTCCGCACGCCGCAGCCGCCCTACGACTTGGAGCGGGCTCTGCGCATGTATCGCCGGGCAGTGGTGGCCTATGAGGAGTGCGGCCACTGGACCGAGGCACGGGCGCTTGCGTACGAAATTCCGTTGCTCAAGATGAGGAACGCCCGCGAGTTGAAGCTGTCGTACTGGACGCGCGCCGAACTTGGCGCCTACTGGGCCATCGCGGGCTTCGGCTACCGCCCGCTACGAGTCGTAGCCGCCGCGTTCGGATGCATCGTGTTCTTCGGTCTTTGTTACTGGTTGTTTAACGGCGTTGTCGCCGTCGATCCGAAGCTTGAAGTCGGTTTCCCGCAGGCGATGTATTTCAGCGGCATTACCTTCTCCACCGTGGGATACGGCGACTTCGTCCCTGCCCCGCACATCCGCTTCCTCGCGATGTCCGAAGGCATGCTCGGCGCCTTCGCCATGAGCTTCTTCGTCGTCGTGCTGGCCAATCGCATGCGGCACTAAATCAGGGCGTCAGAGCCCGAGCGCCAGCCAGCGAGGGTTTCCATGTAGCCCTCCCGCTCCGCGAAAGGTAAGGCGAGCGGCGCCTGCATTTCTCCCCTCTCCCTCCGGGAGAGGGGCCGGGGGTGAGGGCGTGCGACGTGGCGTTGGGCGAGAAAAAGGCACCCTCACCCCAACCCTGTCCCGGAGGGAGAGAGAGGCAGACTAGCTCCTGCCCCTCGCCTAAACGGATGAATGTCATGCCGTCGCATGGTTCGCTGCCGCTTACCTCTCGCGGAGGGAGAGGGCTACATGGAAATCCTCGCTGGCGCTCGGGCTCTGACGAAAAAAGCGGTCGGGTCTTGTTGGCCCGACCGCTTGGAGATTGCTTGATCCAAACCTGCTTAGGCGAGCAGCGGGAGATAGTCTACCTCCCTCTCCCTCCGGGAGAGGGTTGGGGTGAGGCTGTTTTCTTCTCGCCCAACGCCGCGTCGTACGCCCTCACCCCCGGCCCCTCTCCCGGACTCTTCCGGAGGGAGAGGGGAGAAATGCAGGCGCCGCTCGCCTTACGCCGGTTGCGGAGCCGGTTTGATCGCGGTCGAGAATTTGTTCTGTTGCGGGACGCCTTCGCCGAGCATCAGGAGCAGCGGGCTCGCGATGTAGATCGAGCTGTAGGTGCCGACGAGCACGCCGACGACCATCACGAAGGCGAACAGGTGGACGCCCGGGCCGCCCCAAATGAAGAGCACCAGCACCACGATGAACGTCGTCAACGACGCCAGCACCGTGCGGCTCAGCGTCTGGTTGATCGAGTCGTTGATCATCTTCTCGGTCAGCTCGGGGCTCTTGCCTCGGACCTCGCGGATGCGGTCGAAGACCACGATCGTGTCGTTCACGGAGTAGCCGACCAGCGTCAGCAAGGCGGCGACCGCGGGAAGATCGATCTTGAAGTCGTCGAGCAGCAGCCAGTCGCCGAGGAAGGTGCCGTGCAGGTAGTGGCACACGGCCACCATGCCGAGGGTGAAACAAAGGTCGTGGATAAGGCAGAGGACCGCGGCGAGACCGAAGGTCCAACTGCCGAACCGGAACCACAGATACAGCAGGATGGCCCCCCAACTCGCGAGCACGGCGTACATGGCTCGGAACTGGGTTTCTCGCGCCAACGTGCTGTCGAAGTTTTCCAGGCGGTCAGGTTGCGGTCGCTCATTGAAGCGAGCTACCACCTGCTCGACGGCAGTCTGCACGTTCTTTTGCTTGTCCCCCTTGAGCTCGTTCTCGAAGCGGAGACGCACAACCTGGCTGCGGCCGTCCTCCTTGATCGTGCCTTCGCCGATCAGATCGTAGCCGGGCAGATCCTGGTTCTTCAGTTCCTGACGGAGCAACGAACGGACGAAGTTGGTGGAGGCGTAAGCCGGGGTCTTGTGATCCTCTTCGAAGAAGTAGAACCGCGTCTCGCGCTTGCTCATCGGATCGGCCTTGATGAACATGCGCTTGAGAAGCGAACTGCCGGAATCCTCGGTCAACAAACGGTCAATCGAAGCCTGCACAAGCTCCGCTTCTCGCTCGGAGGTGCGGATCACGAAGTTGGCGGAGCGATTTCCCTCGGCATTCCCCTTTGCAAGGAAAATCTGCTCGACGGAGACGTCGGGCAACTGCGAAGCGCGAGCCTTGAGGTCCGCCTCGCGAGCCGCGGCGTTGTCCCCTACGGGGCGATTCGCCAACGCCACGACGCGGGTCTGACCCCCGCCATACGTGATCTGGTAACGGTTCTCCTCGAGTTCTTTGACGCTTTCGACCTTGAGCACGGTCCCTTGGCGTTTTTCATCCACCTTGTCGCGAAGCTCGGTCGTGGTCAGCGGCTTCACCAGTTCGCCGCCGAAGGCCGTCCCGCCGACGAAGTCGATGTTGAGATCGTTCGGGATGCGGCCGATGAAGAGCACCAAGCCCACGATCGACGCGATCAGCGTGACCGTGAACATGGCGTTGCGAATGGCCATGAAATCGACGCTCGGCTTGGCGAACAAACGCATCATGCTGAGCTTCGTCAACCAGCCCTTGTGTTGCCAGAAGTCGAACATAAGCCGCGTCATGTACAGCGAGGTGAAGAGGCTGATGACGAGGCCGACCGTGAGGCTGACGCCGAACCCCTTGAGCTGATCGTTGCCGACGATGTAAAGCACGACGGCGGTGAAGATCGAACTTAAGTGGGTGTCGATGATCGTGGGCAAGGCATGGTCGTAGCCGTTGCGGAGGGCAAGGATCAGCGAGGCGCCTCGTTCGCGTTCTTCGCGGAGGCGCTCGTAGATCAGCACGTTCGCATCGACGGCCATACCAAGCGTCAACACAAGCCCGGCGAGGCCAGGAAGAGTAAACGTCGCTTGGACCGCGACCATGAAGCCGATCGTCAGCAGCAAGTTCGCGATCAGCGCGATGCTGGCGACGAGCCCGGCAAAGCGGTAGTAGACGATCATGAAGATCAAGACGCCGAGGAACGCGAACAGCACGGACGACACGCCCTTGCGGATCGTGTCTTCGCCGAGGGTCGGGCCCATCGTCGTTTCGCTGACCGGTTGCGGCTTCAGCGTGGCGGGCAGACGGCCGGCGCGAAGGATGTTGACGAGGTTTTCCGTCTCCTTCTGCGTGAAGTTGCCGGTGATCTGGCCGCTCTGCCGAATCTGCGAGTTGATGGTCGGAGCCGACATCACCAGGCCATCAAGGACGATGGCGAGATGCCGCATGATCTTTTGATCCGCGGGGCCTTCGCCGGTGGGGACGTTCTTTCCGGTCAGGTTGCCGAAGAGATCGCCGCCGGTCGAATCGAAGGTGAAGCTGACGACCATGCGGCCGTTGCTGTCCGGGCTCGGAAACGCGGAAACGAGGTATTTGCCGCTAATCGTGGGCGTCGGCTTGCCGTCTTGGCCCAGTTCCGGATCGCGGGCCAGCACGAAGTATTCGATCGCCTTGGAACGGCGTTCTTCCTCGGGAAGGTTGCGATCCAGCGAAGGCCGGCTGAAGAAGAGGGCGCCGTTCAGGATGAACTTGTTGCTCGCCTGGGTGTAGGGGTCGGGCAGTTTGGTCGCTTTGCCGCGTTTGCGGTCGGCTTCCAGCCACAGGCGGCTCCGCGCCGGGTCGTTCTTGGCGGAGTTATTGAGGTTGAGCTGGGCACGCTCTTGCGGGCCAAGTTCGACCCAGGTGTAGCTCACTCGGCTCTTTTCGCCGCGAGCGAGAGCGACATCGTAGTACTTCTTCTTCGTGGGCTCATTCGGATCCATGATCGACGGCGGCGGGAGCCCGCCTTCGGCGAGTTTCTTCAACTCTTCTTGGTCGACCTTGGAGTTGATGTGGCTTTCGACCTCGGCGATGGCTTCCTTGTCGTCGGCCCCGTTGGCGAGGATGCGGAACTCAAGGCTGCCGACCTTCGATACCAGATCCTTGATGCGCTGGACTTCTTCAACGGTCAGGTCCTTCGATTCCGAGTCCGTCTTGCCGGAGGCCTTGGTGATGTCCCGCAGGATCTCAGTGCCGCTCGGCCCATAGTTTTCATTAACGAACGCGAGGATCGATTCGCGATCGATGTTGTCTTCGCCCTTGGGGAAGATGCCGTTGCCGAGCACCTGTTCGATGACGGTGATGCCGGCGAGACCCAACGGGGTGCCGCGGCCCTGGATGAGGGCGATCAGTTGCTCCGTCGCATCCGGGGGGATCTTGGCAAGCTCTTCCTTGGGCAGGTTCAGGCCCTTCCATTCGGGATTCGCCTTTACCCGCTCGATCAATTCGTTCCACGCCAACTTCTTGACGAAGATGTCGATGCTCTTGTCGTTGACGTCGTAAGGAGCCAGCTCCTTACGGAGAAACAGGGTGAACTTTTCAAGGCGATCAGCCTTCAGCCCTTCCAGCTTCTGCCAGCCCTCGGCCAATTCCATTTTCCGATCCGCAGTTCCGACGTTCGGGTCAAGTTCCGCCCAGTATTCGATGGAGTAGGTCTTGGCCCGCTTGAACGTTTCGGGATTGCTGAAGAGCTTCTCGTCCCAAATCTTCTGCGACTTGGCGATCTGGATGCGGTCGACGAGTTCCAGCGTGCGGCCACGGGGAACATCGACGCCTTGGACTTCGTATTTCTTGGTGACCGTATCGACGACGTTGCGCCAGGTCTTTTCCGACTTTTCGGCGCGATAGGCGCCGCCGGTGGGGAGCACGATTTCGACGCGGTTTTCGCCGCCGGCAGGGCGGATCGTGACGTTGTAAAGATCGTTCGGATCGATGCGTCGCTTGAGGGCCTCGGCGAGGACGCCCACGTCGGTCGTCTTCTCCTTGCCTTCCGGCGCGTCTTCCGCCGTCTTGCGCTTGTCGATTTCGTAAACGAGGTTGGTTCCGCCCACGAGGTCGGTGCCCAGCTTGAAGCCGCCCGATTCCCCAGCGAGATACCTCGCCACGGCAGTCGAGACGACCCATGCCGCAAGGAGGCACGGGACCACGCAGATGACCGTTCTCCAGAAAAAGCTCTTCATGGCGCTTGGCATTCCGAATAATCGCCGAGCCGGGAGAGCCCTCGTGGCCTTCCCCATTCGGCGGAACTTCTGATCTCTGTATCGATCGTCAGCGAAAGCCCGTTTTGCTCCCCTTTCCCTCCGGGAGAGGGGTTGGGGGGTGAGGGCAGGGACCTCGCCCTTGCGGAAACTCGTTTCCAGTGCGCGAGGCCCCGTTCATCACCTTTAGGTGCTTTATCCGCAAGGTCGTTGTCTCTGCCCTCACCCCCAGCCCCTCTCCCGGAGGGAGAGGGGAGCAAAACATCTTATCGCGAAGCGAGAGGGCTACCTGTCTACTTCGCTTCGGTCTTGGCGGCCTGGATGGCCTCGCTCTTGTCCGATTCCTTGCTGGTGATCCGGGCGATGCTGCTGCGAAGGATCCGCATCTTGGCGTTGTCTTCCAGCTTCAGCACCACTTCGTCCGTCCCCTCCTTGATGGAGTGGACGATTCCGATGATCCCCGCATTGGTCACGACTTCGTCGTTCTTCTTGAGATTGTTCTCAAGCATCTTGCGGTGATCTCGTTCCTTCTTCTGCTGCGGCCGAATCACGATGAAATAAAACATCGCGAACAACGCAACCATCAGGAACAGAGGATTGAACGGCATGGCCGGCGAATCCCCCTTGGGTACTGCAACTGCGTCCTGGGCCCAGAGAAGTGCGGCAATCAGCATTCGCGTAGCATCCCCGACAAAATCGCTACTGCCGGCAAGGCCGGTTCAAGGAAAGGGGGTATCTTAAGTTGTTGCGCCCCACCGGGCAAGGCATGCTGCGGAAAACGCCCCGTAGCGCCCCTGTTCGATCGCGCCGCGTGCCTGGGCCATAAGACGGTTGTAGTAGGCCACATTGTGCAACGACAGCAACGTCGGCCCCAGCATCTCCTGCGCTAGAAACAAATGGTGTAAGTATGCCCGGCTGTAGTTCCGGCACGTCGGACATGGGCAATCGGACTCCAAAGGGGCCGAATCTCGCTTGAATACCGCGTTTCGCAGCTTCAGCGTGCCGTCCGCGGTAAGCGCCATCGCATTGCGGCCATGGCGCGTCGGCATCACGCAATCGAACATGTCGATCCCACGGCCCACGGCAACAATGAGGTCCTCGGGCCGGCCGACTCCCATTAAGTAACGCGGCTTATGCGTTGGCAGTTCGGCGGCGGCGGGGCCGAGGGCGGCTGCCATCTGGGTTGCTGTTTCCCCCACGCTGAAGCCGCCGAGAGCGTAGCCCGGAAAATCGAACGCTTTCAGCTGAGCCGCGCACTCCGCGCGAAGTTCGACATCCAGGCCCCCCTGAACAATGGCGAACAGAGCCTGATCCGGGCGACGATGGGCCTGCTTGCATCGCTCAGCCCACCGGATGGTCCGCTCCACCGCTTGCCGCATGACCTGCGGCTCGGCGTCGTGCGGCGGGCATTCATCCAGGCACATGGCGATGTCGGAACCCAGGTTTTCCTGGATCTGGACCGCCTTCTCCGGCGTCAGTTCGAGGAGGTTTCCATCAATATGGGAACGAAACACCGCCGCTCGGTCGTCGATCTTCAGATTCGCGGCCAAGCTGAACACCTGATAACCGCCGCTATCGGTGAGGATCGGCCGCTTCCAGTTCATGAAACGGTGCAACCCGCCCATCTCGGCGATCAACCCATCGCCCGGACGAAGCGCTAGGTGATAGGTGTTGCCGAGAACGACCTGAGTGCCAATCGATTCGAGTTGATCGACGGTCAGCCCTTTGACCGTCGCTTGGGTACCGACCGCCATGAAGACCGGCGTTTCGACCGTGCCATGCGCAAGCGTCAATCGGCCCCGCCGTGCGGCCCCATCGGATGCCAGTAGCTCAAACTGCAACGCCATGGGACCCCCAGGAAGGCATCCTAGAAAGCGGTTTCTGGAAGGCGAGACGCAGTGAGCATCTGCCGTTTGCGGCTTAGTTTAGGAGCATGTTTTAAAACCGTGTGTGCAGGTCTTCCGCTTGCGGCTTAGCGAGAACAGGGCATTTTCCGAACGCTAAGCCGCAAGCGGAAGACTGGGGTGCTGAAACAACCTCTTAGTAGCGTCCGTCCCAACGTTGGAACGGACCGCGCCGTTCGTCCTAGCTATATGGCATTGCGCTGCGGGACAGGCGTTTTAACCTTGCTCTCCCCTAAGCGCCATGCGACAATCACCAAGTCGTTCCACTGATTCGGCTTGAGTCAGCTGCTGCGGCAGGAGACCTTCGCGATGCAACGCCTCCAGCGCCCGTACCTTGTCGGCTTTTCCGCCATTCTCTTGGCATGGTTGTCGTGGATCGGCGGTTCCGCCGCACTAGCGCAAGTCCAGGTTCAAGTTCAAGCGGCCCAGTTCCAGCTTCAGCCGTTCCCCTTCCCCGGCCCTGATGGCGGCCCGACGCCGGCGCCCAATCCGAAGGACCGCGGCACGGCGGCGCAATTCAGCGCCGTGAAGCTGATCGAGGAACCAAAGTTCCGCCAGTTCATTCAGGTGGCCCGCGATTGCATCAAGGACAAAGCCTGGAACGACGCCGTCGAAGCGATTCAAACAATCCTCGACGAAAAGGCCGACAGCTATGTGCAACTCCGCGAGAAGAACGCCGCCGGGCAGGATGTGCTTCGCTGGGCGAGCGTGAAGTTCGAAGCGAACAACCTGCTCTCCAGCATGCCGGCCGAGGGACTCGATCTCTACGAACTTCGCTACGGCGGCAAGGCGAAATCGCTGCTCGACGACGCCAAGGCCGCGGGCGACTTGTCCTCCCTGGCCGAAGTCGCCGCTCGCTTCCTGCATACGCAAGCCGGCGCTGAGGCAAACGATCTGCTTGCCACCTCGCTGCTCGACCGCGGCCAATTCTTCCTCGCGGCCCTTCGCTTCGAGAAGATGGGGACGCTGAACCCGGAACGTCACAAGATTTCCGAGCTGACGCTGTTCAAGACCGTCCTCGCCTACAAGCGCGCGGGCGATTCGAAAAAGTCCGAGGACGCATGGAAGAAGCTCGAATCGCAACTCGGCGATCGCCGCGCGATCAAGCTCGGGGAACAATTCGTCAGCCTCGACGTCCTCACGCGAGTGCTCGAAGATCAGCCGCGCATCGCCGCCCTCGATCCTTCCGACTGGCCCCTGATCCGCGGCAACAACGCTCATGTCGCCCAGGCGATCGGCAGTCCGCCGCTGCTCGACATGGAACTTTGGCGCCGCCAGTTGTTGCTCGACAAGGACGACGAGACGGGCCAAGTCGATAAGCTCGTGCAGGACCATGAAGGGCCGGCGAAGGGACGCATCGACACGACCATCAGCCAAATTCAGTCGCTCAACAACGTGCCCGTGTTGTCGGGCATGTTCCCCATCGTGGCGAACAAGTACGTCGTCGTCCGCTCCTACGGCGATGTCCGGGCCTATCGGCTCTACGACGAAAAGGACGGCGACCAGGTAATGAAGGCCGGCTCGCTGGCGTGGCGCTCGGTCGATATGGAGGGGGGCCTCACCAGCATTCTCGACAATCCCAAGATTCGGCCTAACCTCGATCAATGGCTTACGACGTATCAGGCGGTCCCCGGATTCCTCAGCTTCCTCTACGAAAACACCACCATCGGCGCCATTTCGTCCGATCATCGCAACGTCTACGGCGTGGACGATCTTGCCATCCCGGCGCCCGCGAACATGTTCCAGCAATTCGCGTTCAACAACGGCATGCCGAACGTGTTGTCGCAAGATCTGAAGCCGCTTGTTTTGCAGAACAGCCTCTACGCCATCGACATCGCCACCGGCGCCTTGAAGTGGACGCTCGGCGACCTTCGCAAGAAAGACGGCCCCTTCGCCGACAGCCACTTCCTCGGCGCCCCGGTTTCCGTCGGCGGCAAGCTGTATGTGCTGAACGAGAAGAACCCCGGTTTCGCCGGCGACGCGGAACTCCGCCTGGTGTGCATCGATCCGAACAAGATTCAAAACGGGCAGCCCACGGTCATCGAGCCGATTCTGACGCTGGGGACGGTGCAGACGCAATCTCGCTTCACCCATGATTCGAGCCGGCGAACCAATGCCGCGTTTCTCGGCTATGCCGAAGGCATCCTTGTCTGCCCGACGAATGCGGGCGAAGTGCTCGGCATCGATCTGTTGAACCGCACGCTTGCGTGGTCGTATCCCTATCGGGAACAAGCTCCGCCGCAACAGTTCATGGGCGGCCCGGTTTTTCGCGTGCCCCGTACGCAGCCGAACTTCACCAATTCGCCGAACGCCACGTGGAAATCGGCCCCCCCTGCCCTGGTTAACGGCAAGGTGGTCTTTACCGCTCCGGACGCCAGCTCCGTTCACTGCATTAACCTTCGCGACGGCATTCCCGTCTGGAAGCAGAAGCAGATGGACGGCGACCTCTTCTTCGCGGGAGTGGTCGACGGCAAGGCGCTGATCGTGGGCCGCAACATGGTGCGAGCCCTCAGCATCGAGAACGGCCGTCAGGCGTGGGCGGTTTCGACAGGCGACTTGCCTGCGGGCCAGGGAGTCGCTTCCAAGAACATTTACTACCTGCCCCTGAAAAAGGGCGAAGTGCTCGCGATCGACGTCGAGCGCGGCTTCGTGAAGGCCCATAACCGGGCCAAGACGCCGAATGTGCCGCTGGGCAATCTGGTCTTCTCCGAAGGCGCCGTTTTTTCCGCGACGCCGACGCAACTCGCCGCCTTCCCGCAACTCGCGGTTCGGCTGGACGTCGCGAACAAGGATCTGGCGAAGGATGCGAACAATCCCGAAAAGCTCGTCAATCGCGGCGAACTGCTTCTCGCCGACGGACAAGTTCAAAACGCGGTAGACGACCTCCGCGCGGCACTCGCTCAGAACATCGCGGACCCGCTTCAGGCTCGGGCGAAGAACCGTCTTTACGACGCCCTTACGGACCTTCTGCAGATCGACTTCGACAAGGCGGCCAAGAAGTACCTCGCCGAGTACCGCGAGTTGTGCAACCTCGGGACGGACGATGACGACAAGCAGACGAAGCTTGCCCGCTATTTCCGCATCGTCGGCCAAGGCCGCGAGCAGCAAGGCGATCTCGTCGAAGCGTTCACGATGTATCGCGAATTCGGGTCATTGCCGATCCATCGCAAGAACGGCGGCATCGTGTCGCCCGAAGATCCGTCGCACAAGGTGCCGACGAATGTTTGGCTGCGAGGCCGGGTTTCCTCCATGATGAGCCGGGCCACGCCGCAACAACGCGATCCGCTGGAGCGCAAGATCGCCGAGGAGTGGAAGATCGTCGAGGCGAAGAAGGACCCGGACGCCATCCGCGCGTTCGTCGGCATGTTCGATGTGCCGTTCGTCGTGGGACGCGAAGCTCGGCTTCGTTTGGCCGAATCGCTCATCGAGAAGAACGACCTGAGCAGCTTCCTGGAAGCGGAACTCAATCTGCTCCAACTCCGCAATCTGGACCTCCGACATGAAGCGGCATCCGGCGGGCGCAGCCTCGCGATGCTAGCGATGCTTGAAGAGAAGAAGCGATCAGCCGAGGCCATGAAGGAAGCGGCCGCTTACTATCGCGAATTGGCTCGCGATTTCCCCGCGGCCCAGGTTCGCGGCACAGGCGAGAACGCTCGCACGGGCAGCGATCTCTTCGACGAACTCGCCGCGGACAAGCGGTTCATCCCTTACCTGGAGGAGTCAAGCGCCCTCTGGAGCCAGGCGAAGATGAATGGCCGCGACATTACCAGCGGCAGCCCGATGACGGGGAGCGCCGCCAGCTTCCAGTTCCGCCTCGACGGCGACCTTTCGCCGTCGATCAAGCGGCATCGCCTGGTGCTGGAGCCGGTGAACTCCAGCCCTGTGATTCGCTTCGTCAACGCCGCCACCGGCCAATCGCGCTGGTCGTTGTCGCTGGGAGCGGTTCCCCACTTCCAGTACTTCAATCACCTTTACCACCAGCAGCCGTTCAACCGTCAGGTGAATGCCGAAGGCCGCTTTCGGGTGTGCCACATCGTTGGCCATGTCGGCGTGGTGCAAGTGGGAATCAACGTGTACGCTCTCGACCTGGAAGCGGGCAAAGTGTTGTGGCAGAAGGCGCTCGTCGATCTGCCTGCCAACCCGCAAATGGGCAACGGCATGTTCCTGCAGCCGTTCCTGACCGATCAGGAAGGGAACGTCGTGATGGTGGCGATCAATCAGTTCACCGGCCAGCCGACTCGGACGCCGATCGGACATATCGGAGCGGTCGCTCCGTCTTATGTCGCGCTCATCACTGCCAAGGGCCTCCACGTCGTGGATCCGCTTCGCGGCGGCACGGTGTACACGAAGGCCGACATCGGACCTGAAAACCGCTGCTTCGGCGACGATCAGTACCTGTTCCTGATCGAAGGCAGCGATGCCGGATCGGTGGGAGCGGGACGCACGCTGCGAGCCAATGACGGCGAACAGCTCAATGTGCCTGACTACTCGACCGTCTATCAGCAGAAGTTCCGCCTCATGGGCCGTCGCATCCTTGCGGCCGGTCCCGGCCAGGGCGGTCAGATGCTGCGGCTTTACGACATTCCGTCCGGCAAGGACGTGTGGACGCGCAAGTTCGACGCCCGCGCCATCGCGTTGCAGACGGAAGACGACGACCTCGCCGGCATGATCGAGCCGGATGGAAAGATGACGGTCGTGCATGTCGAAACGGGCAAGGAGTTGATGTCTTCCTCCGTGATCCAGGGACGGGTCGATGCGTCTTATTTGAAGACGTTGAAGGATCCGCTCCTTCTGGCCGACTCCGATCGCTTCTACCTTGCCCTGAATCAACCAGTCGACAACAACAAGGTTCCGGGCGGAATGCTCGCCAACAACTTCACCAACGGCCTCGCCTCGCGAACGGTCAATGGTTGGTTCATGGCGTTTCACCGCTTGGACGGCGAACGGAAGTCCGGCGAACGGACGACGCAATGGAAACGCGGCGAATTGGCCTGGATGCTCCACAAGCCGGTCGAGAATCAGATGGTCGTCGTCGATCAGTTCGACCTTTTGCCGGTCGTCGTGTTCACCTCGCGTCGCAACGAGACGCTGGGCGGACTCAACGGCATGGTCGGCAATCGCTGGGTGTCGAACACCGAGGCCTATCAGAAGTCGAACGGCAAAACCGTCTACTTCCAAACGGGTCCGCGGCAATCGAACGGCGCCCCGCAGTTTCACAGCATGGCGATCGACGCCAAGGGAGGAGCGATCAATTTGCTGGGGTTCACGGGCTCGGTGCAGATTTACGTGGATGACGGCCGAAAGGTGGAGTTGCCCTCCGGCACGCAGACCGGTTTGGTGGGCCAGCCAGTTCCGGGCGTCGGCGTGGTTCCGCTGCCCGGCATGATTCAACCTGGGATCATCGTGCGGCCGCCGATCATTCGTCGGGCTGTGCCGCCGATTCCGGTCCCCGACAACCGATAATTCGCGGAAAGCGGTTATTATTTGCCAGGGGTGGTCGTCGATTCATCAGTAGAGGCGTTGCGTCTGCACTGTCTCATCTAAACAAGAGCCTCTCCGGCCACTCAGTTGCGGAGCGAAACGTTCATGAAAGCTCGAACCTGGCGGGTCGGTGTGTTCTTGATGGCCGTTGCCGCGGGATGGCTTGGCTTGGCTGCCCCCTCCCGTGCCGACGAAGTCCCCGAAGAATACCGCGAGACGGTCCGCAAGGGCCTTGAATATCTGAAGAAGACGCAGGCGAAGGACGGCCATTGGGCCGCTCAGGGGGACCAGCACCCCATCGCCATGACCGGGCTTGCGACCATTGCTCTCATGGCTGAAGGAAGCACGATTCGGCAAGGCAAATACGCCAATGAAATCCGCCGGGCCGTCGACTGGATGATGGACCGCAGCCAGCGCGGCCAGCGTGACGGACTCATCGGCGACACGAACAATCCGGCCGAAGCGGGCCGCTATATGTACGGTCACGGTTTCGCCCTCACCGCCCTGGCTCTTGCATACGGCGAAGAGGAAGATCGCGATCGCCAGGAACGGCTCAAGGACATCCTCACCCGGGCCGCGAAATACATCGGCAACGCCCAATCGACGCAGGGGGGCTGGTTCTATACCTCCGCGAAGGACGGCCACGATCAGGACGAAGGCTCGGTGACGGTCACGCAGATGCAAGCATTGCGGGCCTGCAAGAACGCGGGCATTCCGGTCTCCAAGGCGATCGTGAAGAAGGGTTACGACTATCTCAAGAACTCCACGACGCCTCGCGGCGGCGTGGTCTACAGTCTCGGCCGCGGCGGCGCGGGCATGGGAGCCCCCGCAGGGGGCGAACGCCCTGCCCTGACGGCTGCCGCCATCGCCTGCCTCTTCTCGGCCGGCGAGTACAAGGACGAACTGATCAAGAAATGGTTCAAGTACAGCCAAACCGCCATTCCGATCGGTCGTGGCGGCGGAATCCGCATGGGCCACGACGAATACACCCACTTCTACTGGGCCCAGGCCTGCTACTTCCTCGGCGAAGACGGCTGGGAGAAGATGTTCCCCAACAGCCCGGCGAACGAAAAAGTAACGTGGAGCGCCTATCGCCGAGACATGTTCGACAACCTGAAACGAACCCAGACCGGCGACGGCAGTTGGCCCAGCGGCGGCGGCTTCAGCGTCGGCCCCGTCTACTCCACCGCCATCTATTGCACCATCATGCAGCTCGACCTTGGAACCCTGCCGGTTTTCCAGCGGTAACGAAACGAGCAACACGCAAGCCCGCATCGCCGAACCGCGATGCGGGCTTTTTCGTCTTTCTAGAGCAGCTTGCAGATCGACATCGCGATGAACGTTGCGTTCTGTAGGGAACGCCCTCCGTGGCGTTCCGCCGAACCGGACGATGTCGGCCCCAGCAATCCATCTGCAACAACCGGCTG
>JAIEPT010000216.1 GCA_019748295.1 Gemmataceae bacterium
CCCAACCCTGGGTACTCGTCCACCACATGCGCTGGAACTCTGAAAGAGTTCGCCAGGACGCTTGGGCCCCATGGCGAGGGTTACTCGCTCCGCTCGCAACCCTGGGCTTTGCTGGGGAACGCTTTCAGCGTTCGAAGCCTGCGTGAAATCGACTTGCGGTTGCGAGGTTTTGGGCGATCAAGAGGAATGCCGGCGACGCAGGTCGAAGTGCCGGCGCTGGGTCATCTTCCATGTTCCGATGCCGCATTGATCGCCCTTGAGCCCGCGAACGCTGAAAGCGTTCCCCAGCAAAGCCCAGGGTTGGCGACCAACGGGAGCCAACCCTGGGTAGGATGCCGTAAATCGATGTAGAGCTCTGAAAGAGCTCCCCAGGAGGCTACTATGTCGCAATCGCTGGCCCAAATCTACGTTCACATTGTGTTCTCAACGAAACACCGAACGCCATGGCTGTCGGATGCGATCTTTCGCGGGCGCGTTCACGCCTACCTTGCGACGGCATGCCAAACGCTGGGCAGCCCCGCCTTGGAAGTCGGAGGCGTCGCCGACCATGTCCACCTGTTGATGCGCTTAGGAAAGACGTCGAGCATCTCCGACCTCCTCCGCGACTTGAAACGCGATTCGACGAATTGGATCCATGTCGAAGGGGCAGGATTATCTGATTTTCATTGGCAGAATGGCTATGGGGCATTTTCGTTGAGCCCGAGCCATGTCGAGGCAGTGCGCGAGTACATTCGCAATCAGGAAGAACACCACCGGAAGATTTCGTTTCAAGACGAATTCCGCCGCTTGTGCGCGAAATACGGGGCGCCGTTGGACGAGCGGTATGCGTGGGATTGAAGTCTCCTGGGGAGCTCTTTCAGAGCTCAAACCTGTTTACGGCATCTTACCCAGGGTTCGCTCCCGTTGGTCGCCAACCCTGGGCTTTGCTGGAAAACGCTTTCAGCGTTCGCGGGCTCAAGGGCGATCAATGCGGCGTCGGAACCATGGAAGATGACCCAACGCCGGCAATTTCGACCTGCGTCGTCGGCATTCCTCTTGATCGCCCAAAACCTCGCAACCGCCAGTCGATTTCACGCAGGCTTCGAACGCTGAAAGCGTTCCCCAGCAAAGCCCAGGGTTGCGAGCGGAGCGAGCAACCCTGGGTACTCGTCCACCACATGCGCTGGAACTCTGAAAGAGTTCGCCAGGACGCTTGGGCCCCATGGCGAAGGTCTTGGAATGTCCCGGCCTTCTGGGGAACTCTTTCAGAGTTCTCATCTGCCATTGTCCCGCCCCCAGGGTTACTCGCTCCGCTCGCAACCCTGGGCTTTGCTGGGGAACGCCTTCAGCGTTCCACACGGCCGGGAATCTTTCCAAAAGCCGATAGCATTGTTTCGAAAAGCGCGAAACCGCGGCCCGACAACGCCTGCGGAATTATTCGCAAGAATTTGCTTGCATTCTGCGGCGCCCAGATTTCTAATGCTGCCGTCCCGATGATTGATCCTAGGCATTCGTTTGGCATCGCCGACCCGCCTCGCTTCCTCTCCCTGGACGGCAGACGTCATGACTCCTTCACGCCGCGCGTCGATCGTTCGCAAACTTCCCCGCACGCTTCTTGCTTTCGAGCAGCTGGAAGATCGCGTGCAGCCCTATGCCGGACTTGGCTACGACGAGTTGATGCCCTCCACGGAAACGACCAATCGAAATCTGCCCGTCGCCGCGGACTTGGCGGAAGCGAAGGTTCCTTTAACGAGCATTCCGGCTCTCAACAGCAACGCCGGCGCGGCGGCCTCGCTGTATCTGGATTTCGACGGTTTCTTCGAAGCCGCTTGGGGCAGCTTTTCGAACATCACGACGCCCGTCTACGACAGCGACAACGACCCCACGACGTTCAACGACTCCGAGATTGCGGCCATCAAGGAAATCTGGCAGCGCGTGAGCGAGAAATTCTCCCCCTTCAACATCAACGTCACCACCGTTCTGCCGACTTCGTTCGCCAACGGAACCGCCCTGAGGGCTGCCATCGGCGGGGACGGCTCCTGGCTCGGCAGCAGGGCGGGCGGAGTGGCTTATGTTGATTCCTACACGAACGGCATCCCCAATACCGTTTATGTTTTCCCCAAGAGTTTTTCAAACGGCTTCGCCAAGGACGTGGCCGAGGCCGTCGCCCATGAAGC
This sequence comes from Gemmataceae bacterium, assembly GCA_019748295.1. Classification (GTDB taxonomy): domain Bacteria; phylum Planctomycetota; class Planctomycetia; order Gemmatales; family Gemmataceae; genus JAIEPT01. The sequence goes on from JAIEPT010000216.1 coordinate 2,157, forward strand.
GGGGCACGCATTCGGGCTTGGTCACCAGTCCGCGTACAACGGCACGACCAAGACGGCGGAATACAACCCGGGCACCGCGGAACTCGCGCCGATCCTCGGCAACAGCTACAACGCGAAGCGCGGCGTATGGTGGAAAGGGCCTACCACTACTTCGACGACCATTCAGGATGACCTCGCCATCCTCTCGAAGCAAGCCAACGGGTTCGGCTATCGACCGCAGGCCGAAGGACAAACGGCGGCCACGGCAACGGCCCTCACGCAAAACGGCAACACGGTCGTCGGCGCCGGCCTGATTCAGAAAACCTCCGACACCGATTACTTCTCGTTCACCACCGGCGCGGGTCAGGTCTCGCTGACCGCCAATCCGTTCGCCGTCGGCGGCATGCTCGCCGCCAAGGTGGAGCTGCGCAAAGCCGACGGCACGTTCGTCGCCGCCGGAACCAGCAACGCCAATCTGGGCGCCACCGTCACCGCCAATCTCGCGGCAGGCAGCTATCGATTCGTCGTCATGAGTCAGGGCAACTACTACGACCTCGGCCAATATTCCATCACGGGAACCGTGATCGGCATTCAGGCGCCCACGTCCCCCGATCCGCTCTCGCTCACGGCTGTCTCCAGCACTCAAGTCGATCTCAAGTGGACCGACTCCATCGGCGAAACCGGCTACAGCATTTTCACGTACGTCAACAACGTTCGCGTGCAGCTCGATACGGTCGCCGCGAACGTCGTGACGTATTCCGCGCGAGGCCTTACTCCGGGAACCACGTACTGGTATCAGATCGAGGCGACCAACGCCTCCGGCAAGACGACGGGAACGTGGCAGAGCATCGCCACGCCTGGAGGCACGACGCCGACGACGCCGGGATCCGTCCGCGCCGTCGTGGTCAGCAGCACTCAGATCGATGTTACGTGGCAGGATTCGGTCAATGAAACGGGCTACGACATCTATTGGTGGAACAACAACGCGTGGGAGAAGCGCACTGCCAATCCCTTGGCCGCCAACACCACGTCGTATCAAGCGACGGGGCTAAGCCCGAACACGACCTACTGGTTCTACGTCTCCGCGACGAACGCGGGCGCTCGCGCGGATTCCGCCTCCGTGTCCGCCACGACGCAGAGCGGCGGTCCCACTTCTCCCGAACCCTTGAAAGCGGACGCCGTCTCGCAGTCGGCGATCAATTTAAGCTGGACCAATGCCGTCGGCGAAACCGGCTACAACATCTACCAGTGGGACGGCAGCATCAACGACTGGCGGAAAATCACCGCCAATCCGCTCGCCGCCGAAACGACTTCGTACCAGGTCACCGGGCTTTCCGCGAACACGACCTATTACTTCTACGTGTCGGCGTTCAACGCCTCCGGAAAGTCCGACACGCCGTACGTCACGATCGCAACGCTCGGAGCGCGCCCAACCTCGCCTGAACCGCTGGTTGCAACCGCCACCTCAAGCAGCACCATCGACCTGAAGTGGACCGATTCGAAAGGCGAGACCGGATACGAAGTCTTCCAGTGGGGGAACAACGCCTGGCAGAAGATCACCAACACGCCCTTGGCCGCCGACACGATGGCTTATTCCGTCACAGGGCTGACAGCGGAGACGACCTATTACTTCTACGTTTCCGCCGTCAACAGCTCAGGCCGGACGGATGCCGCCTATCAATCCGCAATGACTTTCGCGGCCGGACCCGCCGTCCCAGGCAATTTCAACGTCAAAGCGGTCTCTTCCTCCCGAATCGATCTCTCCTGGTCCGACGTTGCAGGGGAATCGGGCTATCGGGTGTACGACTGGACGGGCACCGGTTGGAATCTCACCGCCACCTTGGGCGCCAACGTCACTGCCTATTCCGCCACTGGGCTGACGGCTGGAAGAACCTATTACTACTATGTCGAAGCCTTCAATGCGACGGGTGTCGGCGCGGCGGATTGGAAGGCCGCCACAACTTTCGTCGCAGCTCCCGATCCCTTGCGTTTGACGGTCGTTTCCAACACGCAGATCAATCTGACGTGGACCGACGTTGCCGGCGAAACCGGCTACCGCGTCTTTGCCTGGAACGGATCTTCTTGGCAGCAGCGCGGCGCCCCCCTCGCCGCCAACGTCACCTCCTATCAAGCGACCGGCCTGAACGCCAACACGCGCTATTGGTTCTACGTCGAAGCGTTCAATGCCTCGTCCAGCGCGGCCGGCACATCTCGAAGTGCGATGACCGCGGGAAGCATGCCCACATCGCCCGCCCCGCTCCTCGCGACCGCCGTTTCGGGCACCGTCGTCAACTTGACGTGGACCGACTCCGTGGGAGAAACCAGTTACAACGTGTTCCAGTGGAACGGCTCCAGCTGGGGCAATCCCACCACCGTCGCCGCCAATGTCACCTCGTATCAGGTCACAGGCTTAGTCCCGGCAACCACCTACTACTTCCTGGTGGGAGCCGTCGGCAGCGGCGGGACGACGTATGCCGACTACGCCACGGTGAAAACCCAGGCAGGCGTCCCATCGCAAATCGCCAACTTCGATGTGACCGCCCTTTCCGCGTCGCAAATCAAGTTGTCGTGGTCCGACGTGTCCGGCGAAACGGAATATCTCGTCTACCGTTGGTCCGGTTCGCAGTGGCGAATTTGGCAATCGCTGGCGGCCGACACCACTACCTTCACCGATAGCGGATTGACCGCCGCGACGACGTATTACTACTACGTCGAAGCGAAAAACAGTTCTGGTTCGTCCTCCGTCGATTACAAGTCCGCCACGACCTGGGTGGGCGCCGCGCCGGAGGTCCCGAGCGCGTTCTCGGCATCGCCGATCTCTTCGACGAGCGTCGGTCTTTCCTGGAATCTATCCGCGGGCGCCACGGGATACCGCGTCTACCAATGGAGCGGTTCGTCCTGGTTCTCGATCGCCAACCTCGGCTCGGCCGCTGCCTCCTATACCGTGAGCGGATTGCAGGGGGGCACGACCTACTACTTCTACGTCGCCGCCTACAACAGCCTGGGGACGGCCAACACCGACTGGGTGACGGTCGCCACCTTGGCTCAGAAGCCTATTCTGACCGCCAAGGCGTCCGATACCGACGGCTTCACGCGAATCGGCCTGAGCTGGACCAACATCACGGGCGAGCAAGGATATCGCGTTTATCGCTGGAACGGCGCGGCATGGACCCAAATCGCATCCCTGGCCGCGAATGCGACATCGTATATCGACACCGGCCGCACCGCCGGCACGACCTATTACTACTACGTCGAAGCGTATGGCGCGTTCGGCTCCAGCAACTCCGACAGCCAAAGTGCGGCGACCTGGGTGCCGATTCCCAATCCGCTGACCCTCACCGCATTGTCGTCGTCCAGCGTGAGCGTCAGCTGGGGGAATGTGATCGGCGAAAACGGCTACCGTGTTTACCAGTGGAACGGCTCCATCTGGTTCGTGCGGGCCGACAACATCGCCGCGAACACCACGTCCTACGTCGTGACGGGGCTCACTCCCCGGAGTACGTACTACTTCTATGTCGAAGCATTCGGCGCCGACAGTCAAGCCTGGACGGGTTGGAAAGCCGTGACGACGTTCTAGACCTTATTTGGAAACCGGCTGTGCCCGATTGCAGCTTACGGCTTGGAACCTATTTCGAAACCCGGCGAGGAGGACGAGGAGGGCGAGGCCTTCGCTGTGCACAACGGTTGAAGGGAACTGGCGTGGGACGTCATCGGCTTCCCAGCCCCGTTCACGGGGCTTTCGCGAAGCGTCTAGGCCCGCCGTTGACGGCGGGTCACAAGCGGCGAAACAAGCACTCCTCAAGAGGCCCGTTCACGGGCCTTCTCGCGGTTCGGCTTGAGCCGCGGACCCTTGAGCCGCGGACCCTTGAGCCGCGGACCCTTGAGCCGCGGACCCTTGAGCCGCGTGAAAACGGCTGAAGCCCAACAGCGAGAAGGCCCGTGAACGGGCCTCGTTACGCGACGTTTCCGCCAAGAAACCCGCCGTCAACAGCGGGCCTCAACGCTTCGCGAAATCCCCGTGAACGGGGCGGGGAAGCCGATCACGTCCGTCGCAACATTTCTTCGGCAGTTGTGCACAGCGGGAGGGCAAGGTGTCGCAACAATGCAACCTCAGGCTGCCTGACGATCAATAAAGCTTGGTCGAAATTTCTCTTCGTTGGCGACTGCCTCCTGCCTCTTTGCCTCCGCGTTTCTCTTGACGGCTTCCGACATGCCAATCACAATGACGGAGTTGCCGCCCCTATTTCTCCCAAGGATTCGAGCCATGATGCGTCGATTCGCCGTGCTGCTGGCGCTCTTGGCCGGCTCCGCCGTCCATGCCGACACGATTCGCGGCCGCTATGTGGAAGCGCGTACCTGCGACGTCTGGACCGGCCCCTGCTTCGCCAATGCCGATTACAACCTCGCCGGCAAGAACGCCGTTCTCGTCTGGAAGATCGACGAAGGTTCGTTCGAGGGCGTACAACTCGATGGGCTCGGCATCGGGACCGTGCTTGCCGCCAACAACACCTTGGGCCTGGAACAGACCGGCCCGGCGCGAGCGATCCTGATCGTCGATAAGAACGCCAACTCCCAGCAACGCGAGGCGCTGATTCGCTTCGCCCGCAAGCAGGGGGGCAAACTCTTGGGCAAGATCGTCGCGATCCAAGATGCGGTCGTCGCCCTCGACATGGAGTGCGGCTGCAAAGGCGATGTGTGCGCGAAGGTGATCGCCGGGCCTGCTCGAGTTCGAACCCGCTGCCTCAACAAGGACCATGACAAGGCCTGCGGCAACGAATCCGCCTACCACCCGCCGCTCGTTGCCAACGTGGATGCGAAACCCGCCGGCGTGGTCGAGCATGTCTTCCGCGGCACGGGGCTCAACGAAACCTGGAGCGACTACGAACGCCGCGGGGCGTATGTCGGCACATTCGCAATCCGCAATTAACATCCCTTCGCCCCGCGCCTGCTTGGGCGAGCAGCACCTGCATGTCTCCCCTCTCCCTCCGGGAGAGGGGCCGGGGGCGTGCGACGTGGCACTGCGCGACAAAAGTCATCCTCACCCCAACCCTCTCCCGGAGGGAGAGGGAGCCGGAGTACCTCCTGCCGCGTGCGTTCTCGGCTCATGCCAGACAGCACGCGGCGATCTTCTTTTCGCGTGACCCACCATGATGAAACACTGCTTCGCCGCGATCCTCCTGTCCTGCTCGCTGCTTCCGCTGGCCTTCGCGCAGACAGGCAAGCTGACGGCGAAGACGGCCACCACCGAGCCGCCTGCCGAACTTGCCGAGCCGATCCGCAAGTTGCTCGACGCGGGTTCCATTCAGGTCAACGACGGCGACGGCAAGTCAGTGGCCGAGTACTGGTTCCGCAAGGCGATTCCCGTCGATGCGACGGCGGAGCAAGTGAAGAACGGCGTCACCTACCGCGAGGCGAAATCGACCGAGATTTTCGGGGCGGTGCGTTTCGATCAGGACTCGCGCGATTACCGCAAACAGAAGGTGAAAGCCGGCGTCTACACGCTCCGCCTCGGTTTCCAACCCGCTGACGGCGATCACCAGGGTTCGTCGGATTTCACCGAGTTCCTGCTCGCGATCGCGGCGGAGAATGATCGTTCGCCGGAGTTGTTGGATTCCAAAGCGCTGCACGAAGCGAGTCAGAAAAGCATCAAGACGGGCCATCCCGGGGTGTTCATGCTTTTCCCTGCATCCAAGCCGGGTGCGTCCCCCGAGATCCAAGCGAAGCCGCGCAACCATCAGGTGCTGGCGACGAAAATCGATGCGCTCGTGGACGGCAAGGTCGCCGGCGCTCCGCTTGGCGTGACGCTGACGGTGGTCGGTTCCGCGGAGTAGGCCGGCGACCGTGGGAACAAGTTTATTAACTTGTTCGAAACCGCCTCGTTGCAGCCCATTCCGACAAGTTAATAAACTTGTCGCCACGAAAGGCAAGCCGTCTGACCTTGCATCGACGCTGACCTTACGCGGAGCGTGAGGACTACTTTCTATTGCTGCGGCTCTTCGCCCAGCTTCGCCAGCGAATGATGCGGGACTGGTCGCGCTGCAAGTCGCCCCACAGTTCCTCCTGCAGCAGCAACAAGCCTTCATCGCGCGTCATGTGACGCCGGCGCCACATGCGGAGTACGGCGCCGACCAGCAGCATCGAACCGGCCAAAATCCAGGCGACGATCACCAATCGAAAGAACCGCGGCGTGATGCCGCTGTATTGCCATCGCGTACTCAGCACCGTCCATGCGAATTGCGCGGCAAGGGTCGCGAGAAGCAAGCTGATCGCGAACCAGACGATTTCTTCCGCGTGCAGCGTTTCCACCCCGCGTTTCGTCGGCAATGAAGGCGGCCCCTCGTTGTCTCCTTCAGGCAATCGTCGCCCTGGCGAATCGAACGGACGAGGCCGCGGATCGTCGGGAAAGAGTTGCTGCGTGAGAGCGGTGAGCCGAAGGTGGGAGACGATGTAGCCGAGCATGCAGATGGGGAGGAGCAAGTCGGCGGGGTCGAATGCGGCTCGGGGGAAACCAAGCCCGCGCATCGCCCAGGCCTCGGCCAGGATCGACGCCCCCAGGGCGAACATCATTAGCCCCGGCGCGGCCCGCAATGCCATGAGCAGCGATACCATTCCGACGAGGATGAGCAACGCCCCGCGGAAGATCTGCCCCTGCTCGAAGCACGCGAGAAACATGCCGGCCAAGCACGCCCAGCAAATCAGGCGATAGTGCAGCGGCGTCGCTTTCGGCAGGGATATCGGCGTCTCGGCCATCGCTTATCTCCCGCCGCGCAGGCGTTCCATGCGATACAGGATCAACGGCACCGCCTGGTCTTGCGGAGCCAGGATCGGCGCCACGCCCACTTTGGCGAACGCTTGGCGCAGCCGTTCGTAGCTTTGGCGAAGCCGTACCTCGCTGGCATGATGCAGCCATTCCTGCAAGGTGGCCACGAAGTCCGGCTCACGCACCGCTTCCCGCGGCGTCGGCACATTCGGCGGCCAGGGAAGAATGACCAGCACCTGATGCCGCCGAGCATGCGCCATGCGGATCGTCCGCAGCAGCGACTCGAACGCTTCCGGCTTTTGGGCGAGATCCACATCGAACAAATCGACGAGCAGCACGAACAATTCGTTGTCCTTTCCCAGCGCCACCGATCGGGCGATAGCGGCCGACAGCGCCTCCAGCTTCGACGACGAACGAAACCGGTAGCGGCCATTCGCATCGAACAAAGGTATCGGACACGCAACCTGATGATCCCCCAGGAACCGGACGACTTGGCGGCGCATCGCGTCGTCATCGTCGAGCAAGAGCGACAACCCACCGGGGCCAAGGCCATGACGGACGCTAAGCACGGATGCGAGCCGTTTGCGCCAGCGGCGAAGCGGATTGCGCAGGCGAAACGACCAGAACGGAATCCGGTTGACCTCCGGATCGAGCAGTTCAGGGTAAAGATCCTGGGCCAAGCTCATGGCATAAGGGACCAGCGTCTCCAAAGGCACGTCATCCGACGCCGGCGGCAGGTCCGCGGCATCCGCGAGGCTTCGCAGCCGATCGAGGCGAGCCCGCGGCCCACGGGCCGGCGGAAGCAGCGTGCGAACGCGTTCGTCGTCGATCAGGCCAAGGCCAACGAGATCGCGGCGTTCGTTGGCCGTATGCACGAGCGTGGCGCCGATCTCGATGAGCCGGCTCAGAGCATTGCCGCCAGGCGGGCCGACGCGTGTGGCGGAGGAGACGTCCACGAAGAGCGTGCAGCGGACGGGGACTTCGCTTTCCAATTCCTTCGTCATCAATCGATCGCGGCGGGCCGACGATTTCCAGGCAATCGTGCGCGGCGGATCGCCCGGCACATACTCGCGAAGGTGCAACAGTTCCGTACCGGTTCCGGGCCGGCGATGCCGATGCGTGCCCATCAGCGGAATCAAGTTGTGCGACTTTCGCGCGTTGGCGCTCGTCGCTTTGGCGAACACAGCGGGCAACACCCGGATAGCCTTCATGTTGCGTGCAAAGAAGATGCCTGCGAACAAGCCCTGCAGATCGGCGACCTGGATCTTGACGCCATCAAACCGCAATCGCCCCGCGGAAGGGCAATGGACGCGATACGCGATCTTCAGCGGCGATTCCTGCGAAAGCCGTCCTTCCGCCCACGGATCGTTTTCTTTCCAACGAGCGAGGATGGGGACGCGATCGACGGCAAGCACATACGGCAATCGGACCTTCAGACGAGGCGTGAGCCGCACACGAACTTCCAGATCGTTTCGTGCCCACGCCACGTCTACCGGGACGCCGTTGCGAAGCAGCGTCCGCTCGACCTGCAGGCTTTGCTGAAGCCGTTGCAGCCGAACGCGAAAAAGGAACCACTGGGCGAGAAACCAGAAGAGAAGCGCGAAGGAAACGAGAGCGCCCGGCTGCGAATCGAACACGAGCGCGACGACGAGCAAGAGCGCGTCCGCCATGAACAACCACCACCCGCGCCGCGTCAGCATGCGGACCTCGGCGGGAGCGATCTTCCCCAGGGATGAATGACAGCGCCGACCATCATTTGTCTCCACGCTCTCAGAACGGGACTTTCAAGAATCGTCGATTGGGCGTCTTGTGCGTGGAAGCGTCGCCGCCAAAGGCGTTGATGCCTTTTTTACGCCAAAGGCGTTGATGCCTTTTTACGCCAACGGCGTTACAGCCTACAGCCCAGGGTTGGCGACCGCAGGGAGCCTACCCTGGGTTATCGTCCCGATTCTCCGCAGTACCCCAAAGGGGTTCCAGCAACTCGTTGATATCTGTGGCTTCAACCCCTTTGGGGTAGTCCGCTTTTTTGTCGCGTTACCCAGGGTAGGCTCCCTTCGGTCGCCAACCCTGGGCTGTTGGATGCAACGCCGTTGGCGTAATGAAATTGCCTGTTCCATTTCTCACGGTACCCAGGGTAGGCTCCCTGGGGTCGCCAACCCTGGGCGTGGTCTGTAACGCCGTTGGCGTAAGGAGGCTACTCCGATTCGTCGCGTGCTCAAAACAAGTCCGGCACTTCGTACATCCGAAACGTCGCGGCATCCAGCTTGTCGAGCGGGATCGTCAGCTTTTCCAGGATTTGCAGCACCGCCTGCTCGTCATCGCGCTTGGCGAACGCGGCCTTCTCCTGCGGCAACGGCTTCCCCTCGTCCTTGACGACCGCATCTTCTTGCCGCATCCAATCGCGGACGAGCTTGCCCCCTTGATAGCAGGCGAATCCAGCCGTGCCCGACGCGCCTTCAAGAGTCATCGTAAAGACGTCGGCGTCCTTCGAGATGCGCACCAACTCTTCGTCGCTCACCATGAAGATGGCCACGCTGCCCCACAGCGTCGTCCACCCATCCACGAATGCCAGGGCGATGCCCTCGTTGGAACTGGAAGCGGCTTCGTCGAAGCTGGTGGTTCCCGCAAGCTTGGCGTCGTGAAGATCAAGGCGATCGAGCAGGCCGATCGGATCGTCGGAGAAATCGCGGCGGATCAGGATCGCGTTGGTGTGCCAGGACATTTTTCGCCACCCCAGAGTTATTGCTTGGCCGGCGCCAACGCTTCAAGTTGTGCTTCCGTCATGTGGACGCGGCGAATCGCAACCGCCCGGCCCACATCGTCCACATCGACGATCGCTCCGGAAATGCGCGGATCCCCTTCGGCGACATCGAACGCGGTGGGAACGAACGTGATCGTCGTCGGCAGCACGCGGTCGATGCGACGACCCAAGATGCTGTCGTGCGGGCCCGTCATGCCGACATCGCTGATGAAAGCTGTGCCGCCCGGCAGAATGCGTTCGTCCGCAGTCTGCACATGCGTGTGCGTGCCGAGGACGGCGGTCACTTTGCCGCGGAGATGCTGGGCCATCAGAATCTTGTCGGCCGTCGCCTCGGCGTGGATATCGACGAAGATGCAGCGTGTGCGTTCGCCGATCTGAGCGAGCACGCGATCGGCCGCCTTGAATGGGCAATCGACCGGACGCATATACGTGCGGCCCAAGACGCAAAACGCGGCGACCAGCGAGCCGTTGCCGGGAGCGAGCACATACTGACGGCCCGGCGCCTCTTCCGGAAAGTTGGCGGGACGGCAAATGCGGTCGTCGCTTTTGAACGCTTCGAGAATGTCGAGCTTCTTGTAGACATGGTCCCCCATCGTCACCAAATCGATGCCCGCCTGCCGCAGATGCTTGTACGTGCGCGGCGTCATGCCGGAGCCGCCGTTGGCGTTCTCGGCGTTGGCGATGGTGAGCTGGATCTTTTCCGCTGCGATGAGATTCGGCAGATGCTTGCAAAGCACTTCGACGCCCGGAGTGCCGACTACATCGCCGATGAACAGGACACGCATTCCGACACCTAGGTGAAACGTCTCGGGCGAGATGGGCCGAATCGGCTGCGCTGGCTAAGCTAAGAGTTCGTTCCGAGACCCCTATCTTCCGCTTGCGGCGTAGCGTTCGGAGAATCCCTGGACTCGCTAAGCCGCCCGCGGAAAACTTGAACAGACGGTTTCGAAACAACCTCTATGCCCACGCAAACCAAAGGCGATGCTACCCTAGCAATTTTTGTTGGTCTGGACCACCATCCTCTGGACCACCCTCCGCCGGCGCCATTCAGCCCGGCCATTGTTGCCGGCTTCTTCACTTTTTCGGTATTTTCCCGCTTCGCGCGTTTTTTTCCGGAGCCTTGCCGTAGAATTTAGTCACCCGCCACATGAGGCTGATGACGACGGTCCGTTCCGCCCCAAGGCGATTCGCGTCGGCCCGACCCCGAAATCCTTGCGAGCTGCCCGTTTCGCCTGCTATAGTGGCAAGTGGCCGAAACGAGCCCGGCCCGCCTTCCTCCGGAGACCACGATGAGCCTGTTCGCACTCCTCCCCCAACTCGGCTTCATGGAACTGATGGTCCTCGGCGTGCTCGGCGTGCTGCTCTTCGGCCGCAAGCTTCCGGATGTGGGCCGTTATCTGGGACAGACGATCACCTCCTTCAAGAAGGGGATGAAGGGCCTCGAAGACGGCGTGGACGATGTGGCCGTTCACCAGACCAGCGCTCCCGCTCAGCCCGTGGACCAGATCCGCGCCCCCCAACGCGTCGCCGCTTCGGCCCCCAAGTTCGAAGACGTCCCTTCCACCCCCCCGCAAGTCTAATAGACCAGATTGCAGTGGCCTGCCCCACGCAGCCGAATAGAATCGTGTTGACCTATCGGGCGCTTAGCTCAGCTGGTTAGAGCGCATGGATCACACCCATGAGGTCGGGGGTTCGATCCCCTCAGCGCCCACTTTCTTGACCGTGGGCGATAGAATTTTTTTCCGCCTGTTGGGGCGGAAGCCGCCCCTGTAAATGCAGGCGCCGCTCGCCTACGGCGAGCGGCGCCTGCATTTCTCCCCTCTCCCTCCGGGAGAGGGGCCGGAAGGGGCCGGGGGTGAGGGCGTGCGACGTGGCGTTACGCGAGAAAAGGCGCCCTCACCCCAACTCTCTCCCGGAGGGAGAGGGAGGTAGACTAGCTCCTGCCGCTCGCCTTACTGCTTGCGCGCCTCTTGAAATTTCCGCACCTTGGGTGGCGGTGTTTTCCTCACCCCCCTTTCCCGGCTCTCCCGGAGGGAGAGGGGAGAAATGCAATTGAGCCTTACCGTTTCGCATCCATGACGCAGCGAAAGCCGACGTGATTCGCCGCGCTGCGGACCTCGCCTTTGCCGCGGGCGCCGGGGACATAGCGCCGGCAATAATTGTCGCCGCACAGGAAGCTGCCGCCGCGTTGCACCCGCTTCGGCTGGTCCGGCTCGTTCGGATCGAATCCCGTCTCCGGCCCCTTCGGATTGCGGGCCGCCCGTTCGTCCTTCAGGCCGCGGGCTCGATCCACGTCGAGATAGTGTTTCTTCTGATACCAGTCGTCGCACCATTCCCAGACGTTCCCCGCCATGTCGTGCAGGCCGTAGCCGTTCGGCGGAAACGAACCGACGGGAGCAACCGCCTCGAAACCGTCGGCTTTCGTGTTCTTCGCCGGGAACTCCCCCTGCCACCAGTTCGCGAGATACTTGCCTTCGGGCAGCGGTTCCTCGCCCCACACATGAATCGCGCGATCAATTCCACCGCGCGCGGCAAACTCCCATTCGGCTTCGCTCGGCAGACGTTTGCCCGCCCACTTGCAATAGGCGACCGCATCTTCCCAGCAGATGTGAACGGCCGGATGCTTTTCGCGTCCCTTGATGTCGCTCTTCGGTCCTTCGGGGTGCTTCCAATCGGCGCCGAAGGAAAGATCCCACCAAGTCCGCTCCGCATCCGCGGCCCAAAGATTGCGAACCTTCGTTTCCGGCTTCTTGAACACGATGGAGAAGGGCTTCAACGCTGAAGGATCCGCATTGGGAAACTCCTTGGGATCGGGCTTCTGCTCGGCAACGGTGACATAGCCGGTCGCCTTCACGAACTCGGCGAATTGGGCGTTCGTCACTTCCGTCGTGTCCATCCAAAAGCCATCGACATAGACGAGATGAACGTGGCGAGCATCTGCGTAAATATCATGCGGCGCCTCGGGATCGCCGAGGATGTCTTCCTCGATCCCCATCCAAAACTCGCCGCCGGGAACCCACACCATGCCGTCCGGCGCCGGGCCAGGCCGAGTGGGGGGGTTAAGCCGCGGCATGTCGCGCTTGGGCCGTACGGGCGATTCCTCGTTGTTGGTGATGACCGAGGGCTTGTCGTCGGTCGGTGTGGGGTCGCTGTACTTCGAAAAGACGAAGATCGCGGCTCCGAGTATTGCCGCGCCAAGCGGATACCAGATCCGACTCGATGGGCCGAACAACCCTTCCGGCTTTGGTTGCCGCAGCGGACGTTTCGCTTGAATCGCGGCGGAAGATTTTTTGGCCATGAGATGCTCATCGGGGATTCTGGCCCCCCTCTCCCCTTTGGGGAGAGGGGCTAGGGGATAGAGCGGTGCTGTGGCGTGTTTCAATATGCCAAGCCCCAGGGTAAGCGCAGCGCACCCTGGGGATCGCGCCCGCCGTCTGTATCCCCAGGGTGCGCTGCGCTTACCCTGGGGCTTCGTGCACAACATTCAGATTATGCAGCGCTTGCTCCCCTCACTCCCAGCCCCTCTCCCCAAAGGGGAGAGGGGGGCTATGCATCCAGGGCTCGAAGCAAACCTTCCGCTTTGTGCCAGGTTTCGTCGTATTCGCGGGCGGGGTCCGAGTCGGCGACGATGCCGCCGCCGACTGCGAAATGCATCCAGCCGCGGCCCAGGACGAACGTGCGGATCAGCAGGTTCGTGTCCATCGATCCATCGAAGCCGATCCAGCCGAGCGATCCGCAGTAGGGGCCGCGCTCGACCTGTTCGAGTTCCGCGATGATCTCCATCGCGCGGATCTTCGGCGCCCCCGAAACCGATCCGCCTGGAAACGTCGCCCGCAGAAGGTCCACGGCATCCTTGCCCGCTCGCACATTGCCACGCACCTCGGAGACGAGATGATGCACGTAGCGATAGCTTTCCAGCCGGCATAACGCTTCGACGCGAACCGAACCGTAGCGGCAAACGCGGCCCAGATCATTGCGAAGAAGATCGACGATCATCACATTCTCAGCTCGGTCCTTCGCGCTGGTGCGAAGCTCCTCAGCTCGTGCTTCGTCGATCGCGGCATCTTCGCTGCGGGGTCGAGTCCCTTTGATGGGGCGCGTTTCTACCGAGCCGTCTGCTTCGAGACGCAGAAATCGTTCGGGCGAGGCGGAGGCGATGGCGAAGTCGCCGAGGTCGAAGTAGCCGGCAAACGGAGCGGCGTTGCGCTGGCGAAGCCGTTCGTACAAGGCGAGCGGCGGTTCTTGGAAACGCCGCACCAATCGTTGCGACAAATTGACTTGGAAGCAATCCCCCGCATGCACATAGTCGATGCCGCAGCGGACCATGTCGCGGTAGCTGGCCGCGTCGAAATTGCTGAACACGTCGGACCGCACCGGCGTCGCTTTCATCGGCGTCTGGATTTCGACAGGGTCTCCCACGAGGTGCGGAAGAGCCGGAGCGGCACGGTCGAGCCATCGGCGAACCTGATCGAGCTGCGTTTGGGCTTGGCGAAGGCGTTCGCCGCGGGAGCCTTCCGAAGGACCGTGCGACACGATCCAGGAACGCTGTTCCTGATGATCGAAGGCGAGAACCCAGTCATACATGCCGAGGGCCAGGTCCGGCAGGCCGAACTCATCCACGCCAGGCGTCGGCAGGCGTTCGATATGCCGGCCCAGGCCGTAACCGAAAAGGCCTGCGAGTCCGCCTTGAAACGGCGGCAGCCCCGGAACGGCATCACGGCGGCATCGCGCCAACTCCGCCTGCACCACATCGAAGGGATTGGTTGCCGCGAGCAGCTTGCCGTTCTTGCGGACTTCGCTGCCCCGCGAAGTGATCCAGGCACTCGGATCGGAGGCGACAAACGAATAACGGCCCAGGTGATCGAGCGTGCGGGCGCTGTCGAAGAAAATCAGATGCGGGCGATCCGCGAGACGGCGGCAAGCCTCCCACGGCTCCAATCCGGTCGCCTCCTCGATCAGCGGAAAAAACTCCGCCTGTTTCGCCGCGCTGCTCATTGCCCTATTTTATAGGCCAGCCCTCCTTCGCTTTCTCGCCCCTGCGTCTTCCGGAGCGAAACATGCTCGCCAACATCCTCGGCAACTCGATCCATTACGAAGTCGTCGGCGACGGCATCCCGCTGATCTTCGTTCACGGCTTGGGGGGCACCAGCAACGTCTGGCATGCCCAGCGCGCGGGGCTTTCCCGCTTCTGCAAAGTCGTCACGCTCGATTTGCCCGGTTCAGGCCGATCCGACCGTTCGCCGCGCGACTATTCGATGGAGCGATGGGCGGATCAGGTCGTCGGCCTGGCGGACCACCTTGGCATGGACCGCTTCGTGCCGGTGGGCCATTCGATGACCACCATCCTCGTGCAGAAATTGGCGGCGAAACATCCGCAACGCGTGCGCGGAGCCGTCGTCTGCGGGGCGATGATCGAACCGACGCCCGCGGGGAAAGAGGCGTTCGTCAAACGCATGGAAACGGTGCTGAACGAGGGGATGGGCCCGGTGGCCGACCAGGTGCTCGGCGGGGCTCTATCGCCGGCGACGCGCGAAGCGAACGCG
Source organism: Gemmataceae bacterium (assembly GCA_019748295.1). GTDB lineage: Bacteria > Planctomycetota > Planctomycetia > Gemmatales > Gemmataceae > JAIEPT01. Next base: position 17,200 of record JAIEPT010000216.1, read on the forward strand.
GGCTTGGCGGGCCTCTATCGCGAGATGCTGCTCTGCAACGAACCGGCGAACTATGCGGCCCAATGCAAGGCCCTGATCGACGGTTCGGCGAGAGCGGACCTTCCCAACATTCGCTGCCCGCTGCTCATCATGGTCGGCGATCAAGATGCGGTGACGCCGCTCGCAAACGCCCAGGCAATCGCCGCCGCCGTGCCTACCGCCCGCATTCGCATCATCCCCGCCACCGCTCATGCGACGATGATCGAACGGCCGGAGTTGTTCAACGCGACGCTGCTGGAGTTCCTGGCGACGTTGCCGTAAGGTAAATGCATCGCCCACGACTGTGAGGACAAGCCATGACGGTCGCCGCACCCATCGCTCACTCGAATCTTCGACACGGTTTGCCGAACGACTTTCGGAGGGCAGGTCGGGTGTATGCCATCGCATTCGACATGGAGATTGAGTCGCTGCGAGCGAACTACGGAGATCCGTACAACAACGCCTATTTGGAGATTCGCAGGATCGTGCAAAGGCATGGATTTGCCTGGCAGCAGGGGAGCGTCTATTTCGGCGGCGAAAACGTGACAGCCGTCACGTGCGTGTTGGCCGCTCAGGATCTGGCACGATCGCTCCCGTGGTTCGCCGCTTCCGTGCGCGATATCCGCATGTTGCGGATCGACGAAATGAACGATCTGATGGCGGCAGTGCAGCAAGTTTCGAGCGACGGCTGATCATTCGGGCAAGGGGTTGCGAGACCGC
>JAIEPT010000229.1 GCA_019748295.1 Gemmataceae bacterium
GGCCGCGTCCGCAAGATCGTGGATATCGACGGCGCAGGAATTGGGCCCGCAGCGACGACACGGTTCGCGCTGGACAAATGGAACAACACTAAGCCGACGCCAATCGGAACTGAGAACACCGACGTTTGGGCGGACCTCGACGGCAGCAGCAGCTTGCAATCGCGCTACTTTAGGGGCGACTTCGTCGATCAGATTTTGGGCCGCATCGAAGGCAGCGACCGCTTCTGGCATCTCGCCGATAACCTTGGCTCGGTGCGGGACGTCATAACGTCGGGCGGCGTCGAATCTATCGACTACGATGCGTGGGGCAACATCCTACAGGATGACACATCGCGCGGACGCTATGGGTGGACAGGGCGAGAGCTTGATGCGGAATCCGAGCTGCAATACAACCGCGCACGCTATTATGACTCCGTTACGGGTCGATGGATAAGCCAAGATCCGATGGGGTTCGATGCGGGTGATAGCAACCTTTACAGGCATGTGAATAACCGTCCTACGAATGCGGTCGACCCGAGCGGTTTGCAGGAAGGTGTGCCTTATGAAACTGGCCCGAAGAATGCACCTCCGGCTGGCGTGAAATTTGTTTCCGGTCCAACTGTTGATGTGGTTTCTTGGATTCAAAAAACAGACAAGAGCGAGTGGCTGATGAATAGGGTTGCCAACCCAGAGCCGCCGCTTCGTTTTGAACCGGCGAAACTCCAGCCTGCCGGAAATGCACAGCCGAAACAATGGGGTGATTTTCTGAATGAAAAGCAGTTTCGAGATCACCTGTTTGTCAAGATGACAGTTTACGGCAAGAATGATTCTATCACTGCGTACACCATATCGGCATCTCAAAACCTTGGATACACGCCACCTGCTCTTCCAGGTGCGCCATTCGTTCAAGGCGTGGGCGATGTCACATACAACGTCACGGAAAAGACACAGAAAAGGGTTTCCGTAGAGGTCAAGGCGAGATTTGTTGTTCACCCCGTCGAAAACCTTGGTCAAGCCATAATCAACCGGCGTTCACCTTGGGGATTTGCTTGGGTCAGCTTGACATATACCATGTCCATTGGCAAAAACGGAGGTGTCGATTTCTCATTGTCGAACCTCAAAGGAACCTTGGTTCCGTCGCACTACTTCTACGTCAATGGAGAGTTAGTTGCCAAATACAACATGGACAACAAAAACGCCGAGAAGAACATAGACGGTTTTATCAACATGTTTCATCCAGACAAAGTAAAGGGTGTGCCCCTCAAGGATTTCAATGGACCGGGCGTAACGTATTCAGGGGACATTGAGGGATTCACAGACTTAACAAAGAAGAAATAGCGTGCAAGCCCTTTAGAGGTTCGACGCCAATCTGTTTGATGAGGGTTCACCATGAGTTATGCGCTGTGGGACAAGTGCCTTTGGAAGCGGATTCGGGCAATGGCTTTTGTCGTGCTGCTGGGCGCAGCGCTTTCTCCTCTAATTCAGTCGAGCCAAGATGTCAAAGACGCAAAGCCAAATCCCAAGGATCAGGCCGAGTGGGTGAGCGCTGGATTTAAGTTTGGCTGGATGAGTTTCAGCGACGCTGGCAAAACGTCTTTTGATGAAAAGCAAGTCGGTGGCCTGCTATCGTTTCGGTATTCTCGGCATTGCAATGGACTGGACTTAACGACATTGCCGATGATTGCAGTGCCGTTCGGACTATTCCTCGACGACGCCCCAATTGATGATATGTTTCTACAAGGACTGGCTCGGTTCCAGCAGGTACGGTTTCTTTGTCTCAGATTCGGACCAATCACAGATACGGGAATGAAAGAGATAGCCAAGCTAAAAGACCTGACACATTTGGAAGTCAGCCGTATTGGAAATAGAGCGAACGTGGAAGACGCTGCTCAGGCCAAAGACTTCAACGACGGCATTAAGCACTTCGCAGACTTAACTAAGCTGGTGGTTTTGAATCTATCTGAGACAAGAATCGGAAATGATGGCATTAATCATCTGGCCAAGATGAAAAAATTGCGAGTCCTCAATCTTCGTGCAACCAAGATTGCCGATGCGGGTCTTGAGGCACTAACGGGCCTGACGGAACTGACGACGCTCGACGTTCGTGACACAGAGATTACAAAGGATGGGGTGGAACGATTAAGAAAGGCGTTGCCAAAAGTAAAAATCCTTTTTGAGAAGGGCTGATGTCGCTCGTTCGTCTCGCCGCACCTTCAACTCCCTCTGATTGCCCTTGAGCCGACGACCTGGTTTCGGTGTCGTTGGCTCCCAGGTCGTCATTGAATCCCCTGGACAAACACGGCAAATACCAAACCTGCCCCAACAATGGCACACCTGGGCATTCTGTTACCCCCTTCACGAACCTCCCGGCAGCACGAACAATTCTCAGCCCGCATTTTTCCAGTCCCGCCCTCTCACCAAAACTTTAACATCCTCAGCAAAAGCCGTGTGCGCCCCTTCGTGAAAAATGCTCCACGGCCACACATCAAGAAGTAGTCGGCACTGCCCTACAGGACACCCGGCTACCACCTTTCCACCAGGGATTTTCCGCCAGAGTTTATTCATTTTTATTTTTGCTACACGTCCTCAGTAAGGAAGAGAAAAGGTGTCAGGACCCTTTTTCATATGAGATTGTTGAAGTATGGCTCGGTGTTGTCCCCGTTTTCATCGTGAAGGAAGAGTCTCATGCGTGGCTATCAAGTCGGTAGAAGCGTTGCAAGCGACGAGTCTGGTCACGTCCACACGGCTTGTCATGATTCCGCAGGAGGCATGCAAGTCGAGTTCTTCGACAGCAATGCGGTCTCCGAAAACGCTGTCGACGGTACGTTGCGCGCACGTTGCGCGTGGCCCGGCCGTGAACACGATGCGGACGTCGGTCTGCACTACAACCGAGCGCGTTGCTGCGATCCTCGGCTAGGTCGCTGGATCGAAGCCGAGTGAGGGATGCTCTTTCTGCTCTGCGGTCGATCGGTGAGCGTGATGGCAAATGGAACCGGAATGGAACCGCAGCCGCATCGCAAACGGCGGCGGCGATGGCGTTTCGGTCTATCGTCCTTTCGCCAGTTCGTCGTTCGAATGGAGCCGAAATCGATCACCATTCCCGACCTGAGCGACGTGCCGCTGGAAATCGGTACCGACGCGTTCGTCGGTCAATGACGCACCTGCGGCAATCGACGATGCCGTTCGCCTGACGACCGGCGGCAGCGCGAGCGGAACCACGCTGCAATCGTGGTCGCAATCCGGCAACGCCGCAGTCAGGACGACCTACGACAGCGACGCGCTGCCAATCGCGGAACATACCTATGTCGATGGCGCGCTGACCCAGGAAGTCGAGTATGAGTACGACGCGGGCGTCATAACCGACAAGACAGCCACGGACGCGCTCGGCAGGGCAACGCATCTCACGTTCAACGCGGCCGGCAAGGTTCTGACGCAGACGAACCGCGGCCCAGGCGCGACTTGGGGAAAAAAAGTCAAACTGCGACGACGGCGGGTTCCTTGTGGCAAGGAAGGGCGGCGGCCTCTTCCACGGAATCCAGCAGGTGAATGCGGTTTCTGCCCAATCGCTTCGCGACGTACATCGCACGATCCGCGGCGGCGACCAGTTCGTTCGGAACGACGTCCGACGTTTGGGGGCAGATCGTCAGACCGCCGATCGACGCGCCGACTTTGCCTTCCTTGCCGTCCAAGCGGATGGTCAAGTCGTTGATTGCTTGCCAAACTCGCTGGGCGAGGACTTGAAGACCCGCGCGATCGGCATGGACGGCGACGATGCAGAATTCGTCCCCGCCGAAGCGGGCGACCATGTCGTCCGCGCGCACTTGTTGACGAAGCGCAAACGCGACTTCCTGCAATACTTTGTCGCCGAAGGCATGGCCAAAGCGATCATTCAGCGGCTTGAAGCCGTCCAGGTCGATGAAGAGCATTCCGATGCCCGAAACGCCTTCGGAACCCTCGAAGAGCTCTTGCAAACGCTCTTCGAGAAATCGCCGATTGAAGACTTGCGTGAGCGGATCGACCACGGCGGCTTGCCTCCAGCGGCGCGCTTCCGATTCGGCTCTGCGTTTCTGCTCGCTGTAGCGGTGATTGTCGAGATTGATGGCAAGCGTGAGATTGACCAGTTCCTGAGCGGCGTTCGCCAAAATCACCGGGTATTTGTCCACCTTGCCGATATCCACTTTCAGGATCGAAGCGAAGAGTTCGATCTTGTCCGTCAGGGGTTCGAGAAAGTCGCCGACCTCCGCTTCGGACATGTTGAATTTCGACCTCGCAAGGTCCAGCAATTCGCGATAGAGGAACACTTGGCCCGGATATGCCAGCAGATGGGCGACCTTTGAGGCGAACTGCAACAGGTAGGCCCGCTGCTCGACGATTTCCGATCGATACGTCCCCTTGGCCGGATCGTGGTGATGGAGAATCGCGTCGGTGGTTTCGTCGGGCAGTCGCCATTTGTTGAGCAAAAACGCCGTTACCTCAGCATGGTGAACGCCGCACGCGGTTTCTTCGAGCCCGCATTGATGCTGCAGGAAATCGACCGAGGGCGCCTTGAGCACATCCTGATATTTGTCGCGAAAGTACTGTTCAAGGATGATTTCGCCCAAGTCGCGAAGGAGCCCCGCGGAGAGATCCTCCTCCGGGTCGCGCCGCTTCAGCTTGACCGAAAGTTCCTTCGCGATGATGGCGCCGGCAATCGAAGTCTTCCAATAGCGGCGCGTGCGGTCGTCCGGCTCGCGATGCTTCTGCATCTCGGGGAACGACAAGGTCAGCACCAGCGATCGGGCCGACTTGATGCCGAGCACAGCGAGCGCTCGCTGGATCGTGGTGACGGGACGCGGAAACCCGAAGACGGCGGAGTTCACCGTCTTCAGGATTTTGCCGGAAAGCCCCGCATCCATGCTGATGATGGAGGTGAGATCGCCGATGGTGCAATCGGGCTGGCTCGCCTTCTCCAAGACGCGCAAGGCGACGGACGAGGGAGTGGGAAGCTGCGGGTCCGAAGCGATTTTCGCGAGGAGTTCGAGTTTCGGCATGTCTTCGCGCCTGCGTGTGCGTTCTTCTTGAACATCCCAAGGATCGAATGCGGGCCCATCTGCTTGCGGAGGGAATTGCCGCGCCCGAGGAATTGGACGCGAACGTCCGACGAATGTTCCCTGATTGCCGGTTGCGCCGCGCATGCTTGTTTTGACGATAAGCCGAACTGCTTAAATCCCGCGAACCAAGAAGCGTTGCGATCGGCATATTCGGCGTTTCCGGGAAAAGCATCCCGGTTTTCCCATGAACCGCCGTTGTGAACCGCAAGGATCGCAGCGGAGGTTCGATGGAGAATGCGGATCGGCGCCTTCGGAGCGCGCCGTCTGGAGAAGCTGCATGTCCATCGACGCATTGCTGGCCAAGATCGCGGACAACCCGCGCCTGCCGACGCCGCCGGCGATCGCGCTGCAGGTGCTGGATCGCGCGAGCAAGCCTTCGTGCACCATCTCCGAGATCGCCAAGATCATCAGCATGGATCCCGGCCTCTGCGGGAAGCTGCTGAAACTGGTCAATTCGGCCCTCTTCGGCCTGCCGCGTTCCGTCGCTTCCATCGATCGCGCCCTCAATTTGCTTGGCCTCAATCGGGTCCGTTCGCTCGTGCTCAGCCTCACGATGCCGACGCTGAAATTCAAAAATGCGAACCAGGCGCGCATGCGGGATTACTGGAAGGTGTCCGTCACCGAAGCGATGGTCGCCCGAGAACTCTCGTCTCGCCTTGGTTGGCCCGATCCCGACAGCGAAATGGTTGCCGGCCTCTTGTGCGACCTGGGCATCCTCATCCTTCAGGAAGCGTTTCCGGAGCAATACGTCCAGATCATGGCGTATCCGCCGGAGATCCTGGTTACCAGCCAGTCGGAACTCGAAGACCGCGTGTTCGGCATCAATCACGCCGAGGTCGGCGCGTACCTATTGAAGAAGTGGCGCTTTCCCCCCGAGTTCACCGACGCCATCCGCTATCACCATCGTCCGGCCGAATTCGAAACGAACGACAAACAGCGCTCCGAGCGTGCCCATCTGCTTTATTTCGCATCGCGCATCGCGCAGCTTCAACTGACGGTGACGCAGACTTCCATGCTCGGCGAGATCGTCTCGATCGCACGTGACCGCTACGGCATGGATGATGGGCACTTCTCGAAGTTTCTCGACAACCTCAATCACAAGATCGATGAGTTCGCGAGCCTGATCGAAGTGGATCTCGGCAGTTGCCAGCAGTATTCGACGCTGTTCGCGAATGCGACCGAAAACCTCACCCGGCTCGCCGTGGAAGCGAGCATCGACAACTTCCGGGTGCATGAGGAAAAGGCCCGTGCCGAGGAAGACCTGAAGCAAGCGGAAGCCGCCTTGCAGCGATCGGAAGAACAGCTTCGGCAGGCCCAGAAGCTGGAAGCGATCGGCCGACTCGCCGGCGGCGTGGCCCATGATTTCAACAACGTCCTCACCGTGATTGGGGGCTACTGCGAAATGCTGCTTTCGCCTCATGCGGAGGATCCCCGCTATCTCACCGAGCAGATCAGAAAGGCGGCCGAGCGAGGGGCGAATCTGACCCGTCAATTGCTGGCTTTCAGTCGCAAGCAGGTAATGGCCCCCGAGGTGCTGAACCTCGCCGGCGTGATTCGCGGCATGAAGACGATGATGAAACGGATGATCGGCGAAGACGTCGAACTCGACCTGAAACTGGCAAGCGATCTGAAGCTCGTCAGGGCGGATCCATGCCAGTTCGAGCAAGTCATCATGAACCTCGCCGTCAACGCGCGCGACGCGATGCCGGTGGGGGGAAAGTTCTCGATGCACGCGTCCAACGTCGTGATCGAAGAGGGCGCCTGCAACGGCGCATGCATGCTGCCGCCAGGCCAGTACATTCTGCTGACGGTAACCGATTCCGGCTGCGGCATGGACAAGGCGACGATGGACAAGGTGTTCGAGCCGTTCTTCACGACGAAGTCGCACGGCACCGGCCTCGGCCTCGCCACCGTGCACGGCATCGTGAAGCAGTCGGGCGGCCATATCTCCGTGACGAGCGAACCGGGCAAGGGGACCGCGTTCAACATCCATCTGCCGGTTGCGAACGAATCGTTGAAGCCGACCAAAGTGGTTTTGATGCCCGAAGACGTTCCGCCCGGCCATGGCACCATTTTGATCACCGAAGATGAAGACTCGGTGCGCGACATGGCGAGTCGAAGCCTCCAGCATTACGGATACACGGTCCTTGAAGCGACCAGCGGTTGGGAAGCGTTGCGCTGCGTGGAAGAGCATGGCGGCGCCATCGACCTTTTGATCTCCGACATGATCATGCCGCACATGGGCGGCTGCGAATTGGCTCAGCGCATCCGTTCGCAGCATCCCCAGGTAAAGGTGCTGTATACCTCCGGATACTCGGACGATTCGATTCTGCGAAACGGCATGCTGACCTCCGGCGCGCCTTTCCTGCAGAAGCCGTTCGGCCCCAAGAAGCTTGCATTGAAGGTGCACGAGATTCTGTCGGCCCCGCCCGCATTGGGCTCGTGAGGAACAGGAAGGCCCGCAGCGAAGCCGCTCGGTGATTTTCAGCAAGAGGCAGCCATGAGTTCCCGTTCGCCGATCATTCCTCGCGATCGCCCTTCTACGCACCCCATCCTGCCGTCGCCGACCGCGCCGGGGCATCAGCTGCTGCAGCGCATTCTTGATGCCAAGCTGATTCTGCCTGACGAACTCGAGAATCTCCCGACCGAGGCGCTTGCGGCGCTGGAAAACGAAACGAGCCGCGAATCGGTCCTGAGGGTGCTCCGGGACCAAGGTCTGCTCACCGATTACCAGCTCAATCGCATCAAGTCCGGCACCATGCATGGCCTCATGCTGGGCAACTACCGTCTGCTCGATCGCCTCGGCGTGGGGGGGATGGGGACCGTTTACCGCGGCGAGCACATCCTGATGCGCCGCAAAGTCGCCATCAAGGTTTTGCAGAATGCCTTCCAAGACGATCCCGTCGTCCTCGAACGTTTCTTCGCCGAGATGCGGGCCGTCGCGAACATGAATCACCCGAACATCGTCGCCGCTTTGGATGCGGGATTCGCCATGAACGAAGATTCGGCGGCGGTGTATTACCTGGTGATGGAGCTGGTGGCCGGCCAGGACGTCGATGATTTCGTCCGCGCGAAGACGCCGACGCAGCAGAAAGCATGCGACCTTGCGTATCAGGTCGCCAGCGCGCTGGCCGAGGCCCACAAGAACGATCTCATCCATCGCGACATGAAGCCTTCCAACATCCTTGTGACGGAGTCCGGGCAGGCGAAACTGCTGGATTTCGGTCTCGCTCGCCAATTCGCGAACAGTCGCCTCACCGAGCCCGGCGCCATCCTCGGCACGCTCGACTACATGGCCCCCGAGCAAGCGATCGATTCCTCGACGGTCGATATTCGGGCCGACATCTACGGCCTGGGCGCCACGCTCTTCTTCTGCCTCGCGGGCCGGCCTCCGTTCAGCACGCAAGGCACGTTGACCCAACAAGTGACGCAACGGCAGAACGGCATCGTGCCGTCGGTCCGCAAATACAAAGCGGATGTGCCGGAAAATCTTGACGCGATTGTTCGCCGCATGATGGCCATTCGGCCCGAAGACCGATTTCCGAATCCGCAGGCCGTGATGCACGCGTTGCTGCCGTTCGTGCAGACGACCCCCTCGGCCACGATTGCCGTGCCTTCGATGAGGGAAGCACTGGTCGAAACGAGGCCTGGCCAGCCAGGAAAATCTCGCGTATTGCTCGTGGACGACGAATTATCGATTCGAGAGATCTGCCGCTATTACTTCAAGGTCGAAGGGCTCGAATGCCACGAAGCCGAGGACGGCAGCGAGGCGATCGAGATGCTTCGCCGCGAACAGTTCGATCTCGTTCTGCTTGACGTCGACATGGAGTTCATGGGCGGCTACGAGACGCTCGCCGAACTGCGAAAAAATCCTCCTTTCCCGAATCTCAAGATCATCATGATGTCGGGCGGCGCCTCGGGGGACGAGATGGCGAGGATGCTCGCGGCCGGGGCGAACGACTTTCTTTCCAAGCCCTTGAGCCGCATTCAGACCGTCAACCGCGTGAAGATGCACCTGGAGCAACGCGAATCGCAGGAGCGGAACGATTCGCTTCGCAAGCAGCTTCTCGCGATGAACGCGGAACTCGAACGGGCGCTCAACGCCCGCAACAGCGACTTGGTGGACTCGCGCAACGCCCTGGTGTTTTCGCTCGCCAAACTGGTCGAAGGCAGGTCGGACGAAACCAGCGGCCACTTGATCCGCATTCAAAAGTTCTGCGTCGCCCTCGCGGAAGAAGCGGCGAAGATGCCGAAGTTCGCTTCGCAGATCGACGACAACTTCGTCCGCATGCTCGAATGCTGCGCGCCGCTGCACGATATCGGCAACGTGGCGTTGCCGGACCATATTCTCTTGAAGCCATCGAAGCTTGATGCGGAAGAACGCATCATCATGCAGTCTCACACCACCATCGGCGCCGACACGCTGCAGGCGGTGGCTCGCCGACATGGATCCGCAGTCGCGTTTCTGCAGATGGCGATCGACATTGCACGCCATCACCATGAGCGGTACGACGGCGCCGGCTACCCCGATCGGCTCGCCGGCGACCAGATCCCGCTCGCGGCGAGGATCATGGCGGTTGCCGACGTTTACGACGCGCTGCGCTGCAAGATGAAATACCGCCCCGCCATGTCGCGCCTGGGGGCAATGGAGATGATGCTCGAAGGTTCCAGCGGCCAATTCGATCCGCAACTGGTGGATGCATTGCGAATCGCGGAAGGGGAGTTCGACCGCATTTTCCTGGAATATCCCGACGTCCGGACGTATTGATTCATTCTGAATAATCTGTGGCGGCGTAAAACGTCCCCTCTCCCCCGCCGGGATCAAGTTAGCCCGTGCAATGGAGCGACCGCGGGGGAGAGGGTGGCCGAAGGCCGGGTGAGGGGTGCTTCGGAAGGCATGTCCTTTTTGACATGATCTCTCCGGCAACGTGCGCCCATCTCAGGCGCCTGTCGTCAGAAGCTCCCCTCACCCGGCCTTCGGCCACCCTTTCCCACGCGGTCACTCGATTGCACGCGCCAACTTGATCCCGGCGGGGGAGAGGGGAGCGCTTTAGGCGAGCGGGAGGAGCTAAATCAGCGTGCGCGATTTCGCAGCAGCACCTTTCGCACCAACCCGAAGCGTCAGCGAGGAATTTCGCGTAGACCCTCGCTGACATGACGCTTCGGGCTAGTGCGGGCGACTGGCACCACGTCGCACGCCCTCACCCCCGGCCCCTCTCCCGGACTCTTCCGGAGGGAGAGGGGAGAAATGCAGGCGCCGCTCGCCTTACGCCGCCATAGAGCTTCAATCTTTCGGTTTGGGCAGGGCCTTGAGGCCTTTCAGTTTGTTGATCACTTGAGCTGCGAAGGCGTCGTCGCCGATTTCCGAGAGGATGCGCGCGGCTTTTCCTTCCTTCATGCTCGCGACCACCTTCACCGCCATATCCATCTTGCCGTCTTCCGCCAGCGCCATCAGCGTGCGCCCCGCGGCGTCCGGCTGCATGCCTTCCACCATGTTGGCGATCTGCTTGATGCGGGACCGCTCGGCGTCGTCCACTTCCAGAATCGTCTGCTTCAGTTCCTTCGTGCGGTCCGTGACCTTCTGGCGTTCCGTTTGCGTGTCGGCCGACTTCTTTTCAAGGAAGTCGATCTTCTCGTTGAGCAGCTTCATCTCCTCGACGATTTTCTGCCGCAGCTCGTCGAGCCCGCCGCGTTCCTTCTTGAGATCCTCGTAGATGGCTTCGAGGTTCTTCTGCCGCACGGTGAGTTGCTTTTCCTTGCTTTTGATGGCGTCCATCTGCGATTTGAGGGCGGACGCCATCTGCGTCACGCTTTCCGATTCGGGCAGGAAGACCGACGAGGGCTTGCCGTGGCCATCGTCCTTGGCTTCCTTCTTCGGCGGCGGCGCGTGGCTGACGTCGGGTTCCTTCAGCACCTTCTCGTTGCCGGGGTCATGCTTCCCCTTCGCTTCGTCGTTCGGCTTCTTCAACTTGGATTGCAAATACCACGACACCCCCGCGGACATGCCGAACAGGATCATGGCGACGATGAGCAACTTGATCGGCTTCATGTCTATTCCTCCGCGGCGCCTTCGTGGGCCGCCGGTTCCATCCAGTTCCGCAGCACGTACTCGTCGGTCGCGAGCTGCGCGGTTCGTTCGTTCTCCGCCCGGTGGGCGTCCCAGGCTTGCTGCCGAAGCTGCTCGAGCGCTTCGCAATATTGGGCGATCTTCTTCCGCTCGTCGTCGATCTGGCGAAACGCTTCCTTTGCCTTCGCCAATCGCGCTTCGGCCGCTCGCTGCTCCGCTTCGATGCGCTGAGCATTCCGCGGATACGCGTCCCAATTCCCCGGAAGCGTCCCGCTTCGTGCGGCAACTTCGAACTGCTGGGCGAGGCGGACGAGCGATGCCTTGCAAGCCGCGATCTCGTCCTCCGCTCGCCGGACGGTTTCGAAGGCGACGCGCAGGCGATTCTCCACCCACTTCTGCCGCCGCTTCTGCAGCCGCAGCGCCGTCTCCAGAGGAAATCGAAATCGCTTCACTCGTTACCTCAGAGCTGTTCGACATGGCGGCGTCACACCTACTGTGTTAACCACCTGCCAAACAATTCAACCACGGATGACATGGAGAACACGGATAACAAGAAGATCGGCGTGCCTTTCATCCGTGTTTTCCGTGCTATCCGTGGTTGCAAGTCCTCGGATTGCTCGTGCAAGTTTCTCAGAAGCTCCACTCGGCGGTGAGGCGGATCAAGCGGTCGCGGGTTGTTTCGAAACGCGATCGCTCGTTCATGCCTTGCCGCAGAAATTCCAACACTTGCGGCCGCAACTTCACGGCGAGGTCGGAGTCCTTGGCGCTGCCCGGCTGGTAGATTCCGAGACGAATCAAGTCTTCGACTTCGCTGTACGCGGCCATCATCGCCCGCAATCGCCGCTGGGCTTCGCGATGATCCGGCGCTGCGATTTCGTGGGCCACTCGGCTTACGCTCTTGTCGATCGCGATGGCCGGGAAATGTCCCTTCTCGCCGAGGCGCCGATCGAGCACGATGTGGCCGTCCACGAAGGAGCGGACCGCATCGGTGATCGGCTCATCCAGGTCGTCGCCGTCCACCAGGACGGTGAGCAATCCGGTGATGCTGCCTATATCGGCATTTCCCATGCTTTCGACATAGTTTGCCAGCAATTGAAAAACGGAAGGCGTGTAGCTGCGGGCACTGGGGGGTTCGCGAAGGGCGAGACCCAGTTCGCGCTGCGCCATGGCAAGGCGGGTAAGGCTATCGACCATCAAGAGGACGTGTTTTCCTTCGTCGCGAAAGTGACATGCCGCTGCGAGGGCGGCCTGGGCGGTGCGAACTCGCATGAGGGGCGTGTGATCGCAGGTGGCGAGGAAGACGGCCGAGCGGGCCAGGCCTTGCGGGCCGAGGCAATCTTCGAGAAACGGTTTCACCTCGCGGCCACGCTCGCCGATCAGGGCGAGCACCACGATGTCCGCTTCGGCGCCCTTGGTGATTTCACCCAGCAGCGTGCTTTTGCCGACGCCGCTGCCGGCGAAGATGGCGACCCGCTGTCCGCGGCCGCAGGTCAGCATCCCATCGATGGGCTTCTGGCCTGTGACGAAGACGTCGCGGATGCGTGCACGGCGCATCGGGGCGGGAGCCGAGGTCATCACGCGCCGGCGAGGGCAGGGGGGAAGCGGGCCCTTTTCGTCGAGAGGCCGGCCCAAACCATCCACCACCCGTCCCAGAAGGCCCATGCCGACGGGGACGGTCAGGCTGCGGCCATCGTTCATCACGCTCATGCCGGGATGAATGTCGTCGCCCGATTCGTAAAGGACGACGTCGGCGGTGTCGCCGGCAAAGCCGATGACTTCGCCCAGCAGCCGGCGGCCATCGTCGCATTCGATCGCGCACTGATCGCCGACCGCGGCCGGGATGCGGCACGAAAGAATCAGACCGCGCGAGCTGCGAACCTTTCCGCGCACGCGGAAAAGAGGCAGCTCATCGAGCGCCTTCTGAATGCGGTTCCAGTCGAGCAGCAGATCCATGCAGCGTCCTTGCTTCGGCAACCCGTTTGGAAATTGTTTCGCAACTGTTTGTGCATGTCTTCCGCTTGCGGCTTAGCATTCGGAGAAAGCCCTGGACTCGCTAAGCCGCAAGCGGAAGACAACGGTTTCGAAACGACTACCCAACTACGCGGCTTCCTCGTCCACGATGCCGTCGTCGCGGGCGGTGTCCGCGGCTTCGAGGCTTTGCTCCAAGGCGTCGCGCACTTCCTGCAGCCGTGTTTCAAGGTCGGACCAGAGGCTGACGTCGTTCGCTTGCACGCGAAAGCTGCCTCGCGAGAGCGATGTGTCCGATTCCCAGGCGATGCCTTCGCGAGCCGACAATCCGGCCGCCGTCAGTTGCAGCAGGCGCAGGTCTTCCGGGTGCAACGCGACAACGACCGCGGACGACGCATCGAGTTTCCGCAACGCCTGGCCGATCATCGCCTCAAGGTCGTATTCGCCCGACTCGATCTTCCTGCCGACCAAATGCCGGGTCGCGCGAATGACAAGATCGACGATCGCCCGGGTCGCGACGGAGGTTTCCTGCTTTCGCCCCACGCGAACGTCGGAGGCGACTCGGCTCAGATTGCGGAGCACTTCCGCCAAATGTTCCTCGACGGTCGGCTTGGGCGGGACTGGCGGCAGAGCGATCTCTGCGACGGTGTCTGCCTGGGCGGTCATCCGTTGCGGTTCCGACTCGAACGAAGGCAACGCGATATCGGGATCCGACGGGATCACCGCGGAGAACCGGATCGGCAGACGCAGGGTTTTGCGATGCATGGCCAACACTCCGGATTCAGGAAGCCATGACCAGTTCGCCGCGGGCATCCAGCGTCTGGAGCGCTTCGAGGATCACCTTGCGGGCCTGCTCGATCTTGGAAGGGGGCACGTTGCCAAGCAGGGCGATTTCCTCGGCAAGCGTTTCCTGAGCGCGTTTCGAGAGATTGTTCAGCAGCTTGTCGCGAATGGCATCCGAGGCGCCCTTGAGCGATAGTGCGAGGTTTTTCGTATCGAGTTCGGCAAGCAGCTTCTGGATCGACGAGTTGTCGATCATCATCAAATCCTCGAACTGATAGAGCTGATCCTTCACGCCGTTCGCGGTTTCAGGATCCTTTCCTTCGAGAGCCGACAGCATCTCCATGCGTTCGCTGCGTTCGAGTTGGCGAAGCAAATTCGCGATCTTGCGGACACGGGCGACGGGATCGCTCGATTGCGGAATCTCTTTCGTCGTCCGGCATTTTTCGAGGACCGCAAGCGCGATGCGTTCGAGCACGGCAGGCGGGGCGACGGGTTGCAACGCGAACTGCACGGAAACCTCGCGCCGCACTTCAGCGGGCAGCCGTTTGTAGATGCCGCCGGCCACTTCGACTTCGAGGTAGTTCAGCAACAAGCAAATGGTGCGGGGGCCTTCGTCCTTGAGGACCATCGCGAGATGTTCGGCGGGGACCAGTTTGATCGCGCCGAGCGGATCCTTGGTTCCGTCCGGAATCACCAACCGCGGCGGCGCTTCGACCACGACCGGAGGCGGCTCGGGCTCATCGTCCACCACATGATCGATGCGCGAGCCCGCTGCGTTCGGCTTTTCGGAAAGGGCCGCAGCCCCATGTTCTTGCGATGCTTCCGCATGCTTGCGTGATGAGGTGTCGGATTTGCCGAAAACGATCTGCTCGATCTCGCGGAGGATCGCCATCATCTCAGCGCGTTCCGGCGGCGTCTTTTCGAGCAGCAGCATCTGCGTGCGCAATCGCTCCGCCTGCGGCTGCGCAAGTCGGCGAAGCACCTGCGGCGCCAGGTCGGGCGCCAGGTTCTTCAGCAGCACGGCAGCTTTTTCCAGTCCATTCATGGCAGGCCAGTTTCCTTAGCGAGCGTCATCACGTTGCTTTGATCCGGGTCTCTCCCTGCTCCAACCAATCCGCCAACACCTTCGAGAGCACGTCGGGATTGCTGCGAAACGTCTCCGCGAGGCGTTCCATCATGCGGGCGTCGTCCGAAATCTCGCCCGCCGGCGAGGCCGAAGCTGCCGCTTGGGCGGCCTCGGTCTGGGTCAGCTTGCGGCGGCGCACCATCGAGTAGACGAGGACCACGAGGGTCACGGCCGTGAACCCGATCGACACGTCGCGGATCATGGTGGCGATGCGGTTCCACTTGCGAATCTCGGCCGAGTCGTCCTCGGTGAGATCGGTGGAAACGGGGGGCTGGAATTTCGCTTCCGAGACGAAGATTTCGTCGCGGTCGTCTTTGTAGCCGATCGATTTTTTGATGGCTTCCTGGACCGAGTTCAGCGAGAGCAGCTTCTTGCCGTCGGAACCGTCCCCTGCATTGAGGTCGACCATGCAGGCGACGGTGAGGCGAAGCACGCCGCCGAACTTCTCCTCGATATCGAGGATCTTCTTGGAGGGGATGTATTCGTTCGTCGTCTCTTCCTGCGAGGAGTTTCCGCCCCCGGAACCGCCCGTCAGTCGGCCCACGACGCCGCCGGTGCCGGCCACCCCGCCGCCCCCCTTGCCGGTCGATCCGTTGTCTTTGCGTTGCGTCGTCTTTTCGGTTTTCAGCGCCCGGCTCTCCGGGTCGTAAATCTCGCGGCGTTCCTTGAGCGACTTGAGATTCAGGTCGGCCGTCACGCGAACGACGGCTTTGCCGGGGCCGAGCACCTTGGAGAGCATGTCTTCCGCCTTTTGCGAGAGATAGCTTTCAAGGTCGCGTTTGCTGTCCATCTGCGAAGCGGCGGCATCTTCGCCGCTCAAGCCTTCGGAAAGCTGCCGGCCCGTCGTGTCCAGGATGGTGACGTTTTCCTTGCTGAGCCCTTCGACGCTGCGGCTGACCAAGGCGACGATGCCGGCTCCCGTTTTGCGAGTCAGCGTTCCGCCGGGCCGCAGCTTGACGACGATGCTTGCGGAGGCGGGCTTGAGATCGCCGCGGATGAAGGGGCTCGCTTCCGGCCGCACGATGTGGATGCGGGCCTGCACGATGGGATCGATCTGCATGATCGTCTTGGCGAGTTCGCCCTGAAGGGCTCGCACGTAGTTGATGTTGTTGGTGAACGGGGTGGCCGAGAGGTTCGTGTGGTCGAACAATTCGAAACCGCGTCCGCCTTTGCTGGGCAGATCCTCGGCGAGGAATTCGATGCGGAGCGGAGCGACCTGATCGGAGGAGACGAACACCGCGGCGCCGTCGTCGGAAAGTTTGAAGGAGACCGATTTCGTTTTGAGTTTGTTGACGATGGCGTTCGCATCTTCGGGGGCGAGCTGAGCGAAGAGGACGGCGAAATCTTGCCGTGAGGCGTTCCAGCCGACGGCGAGCATGAAGATGAGCGAGAACATGCCGACGATGCCGATGCCCGCCTGCTGCCAGCGCGGCATGCCGCGCCAGGTGACGGCGATTTGCTGTCGGAATTTGGTCAGCGTTTCCACCACACCACCTCATTGCATCCGTCAAGCCCAGGGGCGAGCGCAGCGAGCTCCTGGGATCCAGACCGAAGGCATAACTCGCTTCCGACGCTCCGATCCCAGGAACTCGCTGCGCTCGCCCCTGGGCTTGGGGTATCTCTCTACAGCGGCATCTTGGCCACTTCCTGGTACGCTTCCGACAAGCGGTTCCTGATCTCGAGCACCAGGCGGAAGGCGAGGTCGGCTTTCGCCACCTCCAGCAACACGCCATGCATCGAGTCGGCGTTGCCGAGCGCCATATTCTGAACCGCCTCGTCGGCCGTGATTTGCTGGGCGTTGGCGTCGCCGACGAAGCGATTGATCAGATCGCCGAACATTCCGCCGGGACCGCTCGCTCCGCTCGATGCGGAAGCCGACATCAGGTTCGGCATGCCGCCGATCGGCAGGCTCGTCGCCGCGATGGGATTCATCGGCATTACCTCAGGATCGACAGTGTCTGTTCCATTTGCTCGCGAAACATCTGCATCACTTTCACGTTCGCTTCGTACGCCCGGTTGGCCGTCATCAGATCGACCATTTCCATCGGCAGAAACACGTTCGGCATCGCCAGGAATCCCTCGCCGTCGGCGTCCGGATGGCCGGGTTGGTAGATGCGGGGGAATTCGCCGGGATCCTCGAGCTTTTCGACAACCTGCACGCCGTGAAGCCCGGAAGCTCCTGTCGGCGCGCCGGAGCCGTTCACCATCGAGGCGAAGACGAGATGTTGCCTGCGATAGGGATTGCCGTCGGGTCCGCGCGTCGAGTGGGCGTTGGCGATGTTGTTCGCCACCACTTCCATGCGCATCCGCTCAGCCGCCAGCCCGGAGGCGCTGATGTTGGCGGCACGAAAGAGATCTTCGAAAGCCATCTGCTGCCTCCTTGCCTACCGGCCCGCAATCGCGCTGCGCATCATGTTGACTTCGCCCGCCAGGAGCTGGGCATAGGTGCGAAACATGATGTTGTTCTTGTGAAGCCGGGCCATTTCCTGATCGATGTCCACCGTGTTGCCGTCGCGGCGAACTGGCGCATTCGGGTCGACACGCACCTCGGCGGTCACCCCCTTGAGATCGCTCCCAGGGGTTTTGATCGCTTGCTCAGCCGCCTTCTCGAAGTCAACGATCAGCGCTTTGAACTGGGGCGTGTTGACGTTGGCGATGTTGTTGGCGACGACCTGATGACGCAGGGCGGCCACATCCATGAATCGCGTCAAGACTTCGATTGAGGCTGACAGCATCGCAATGTTCCCGACTCGCCTGAAGATTCGGATTCCGCCGATCGTCTCGGCTTCCCGGTTCCTCCAGGTTTATCGTCCGGAACGAGCGGATGGGTTTAGCGGGTCGCAACGGCGCGGCGACGCGGGCCGCGAATGGCGTCGCCGGATCGGAAAAGGCTGCTTAGCTTGCCGAGTGTGAACGTGAGATTCGAAACCTCCGTCTTCCGCTTGCGGCTTAGCGTTTGGAGAAAGCCTTGGTCAAGTTAAGGCGAGCGGCGCCTGCATTTCTCCCCTCTCCCTCCGGGAGAGGGGCCGGGGGTG
>JAIEPT010000399.1 GCA_019748295.1 Gemmataceae bacterium
CAAACACCGCCGCGCCTCGAGCCCCGGCCGCCTCGGTCAAGCAGCTTAGTACCTCGCAAGAACGGAAATGCACCCTCTTTTCGCGTCCCCTCTTGATGCGTCCCCCATTTTGCATCACACTGTACAGAACCCCGACTTCCTGAGAGCGACCGATGACGGCGAAAACGATCTTCGACGCCCCCTTGCCCACGCGTCGCGAACTGCTGCTTCGCGGCGGCGCTGGCTTTGGGGCGCTCGCTCTGAATTGGCTGCTGCAGCAAGGAGGGGCTACGGCGTCCCCCTCCGCACCGGATGCATCTCGCCCCGCGGAGTCTCGGGCCCCGCATTTCCCGGCCAAGGCCAAGCGCGTCATCTTCCTGTTCATGGAGGGCGGCCCGAGCCACCTCGATACCTTCGATCCCAAGCCGCTGCTCAACCGGCTCGCCGGGCGGCCCATCCCCGCCAGCTTCAAACCCGTCATCACGCCGATGGGGGAGTTCCATTCCCCCATCCTGCCGTCGCGGCGCCGTTGGGCGCAGCATGGCCAGAGCGGGCTTTGGGTTTCCGATTGGCTGCCCCATATTGCGACCTGCTCCGACGACATTGCCGTGCTCCGCTCGTGCTGGGCGAATGGCCTCAACCATTCCAACGGCGTGTGCCAGATGAACACGGGATCGATCCTCGCGGGCCGACCCTCGCTGGGATCCTGGGTCACGTATGGCTTGGGAACCGAAAATCAGAACCTGCCGGCGTTCGTCGTCATGCAAGAAGGCACAGGCACGGTCTTCAATGGCCCGCGCAATTGGGGCACCGGTTTCATGCCCGCCGTCTACCAGGGAACGCGACTCACCCCTGGGGCCACGCCGATTGCGAATCTGCATCCCCCGGCCAGCGTTTCGGCTGCGCAGCAACAGGGAAAGATCGACCTGCTGAACCGATTCAACCGAAACCATGCCCAGATGCGGCCCTTGCAAAGCGAACTGGATGCACGCATCGCGAGCTACGAACTCGCCTTCCGCATGCAGGCACATGCCCCGGAGGCGGTCGATCTCACGCAGGAGACCGAGGAGACGAAAAAACTCTACGGCATGGATGATCCCGTCACGGAACCGTTCGCCCGTATCTGCCTATTGGGCCGGCGAATGCTGGAGCGAGGCGTTCGCTTCGTGCAGCTTTACCACGGCGCCGGCAGCCGCTGGGACGCGCACAGCAACATCGAGCGGAACCATACGCAAAACTGCGGCCAGACCGACAAGCCGGTGGCGGCCCTCATCAAGGACTTGAAACGGCGCGGGCTGCTTGAAGATACGCTGGTCATCTGGGGCGGCGAGTTCGGGCGAACGCCCATGAGCGAGAAAGGGGACGGCCGCGACCACAACCCCTATGGTTTCAGCATGTTTCTCGCCGGGGCCGGCATTCAAGGCGGACGTGCACTTGGGTCAACGGACGAAGCCGGCCTTCATGCGGCAGAAGATCGCCTGCACGTCCACGACCTGCACGCGACGATCCTGCATCTGCTCGGCATCCATCACCTGCAGCTCACCTATCGCCATCAGGGCCGGCCCGAGAATGCGACGATGAACGAAGGCGAAGCCTATCGCAAGATCGTCGGCGGATAATCGGCTTGGAACTTGTTTCGAAACCAATATCGGAACTGCTGACGACGGGGAGGGCGAGGCCTCCGCTGTGCACAACTGTTCGAAGCAAACTTGCGTGGGACGTCATCGACTTCCCAGCCCCGTTCACGGGGCTTTCGCGAAGCGTTGAGGCCCGCCGTTGACGGCGGGTTTATCGCCGGAAACGTCGCGTATCCAGGCCCGTTCACGGGCCTTCTCGCGGTTTGGCTTGAGCCGCAGGCCCTTGAACCGCTTGAACGGCTGAAGCCAAACGGCGAGAAGGCCCGTGAAACGGGCCTGGGAAGCCGATGACGTCCGTCGCAGCTTTTTTTTCGGCAGTGGTGCACAGCATTCGCTTTCACCGCCAAAGCATGCCTCCAGACCGAAGGCCAAGCGCTTATCGAATTTGGAGTTCGTTCACGACATCCGCCACGCCGGGCGTCAGGCGGAGAAGGTTTTCCGCGAGCCGGCGTTCGCGATCGTTCGCCACGGTGCCGGTCAGTACGACAACCTCGTTCTCGACGCGGACCTGGATAGTGCCTTGGCTGCGAAGTTGACTGGAACGGTCAAGCACGCTGCGGAGGTTGGTCGCCACTTGAGCAGGGACACGAACCGGCAGCGGAAATTCATCGGAAAGGGACGTCGTGTAACCAGGCGTCTTCCGCATGGCGGCGGTATTGAACTCGAAGGGCGCGGCGCTGGTTGCCACGCCCGTGTTGCCCACGCCGCCGATGCCGCCAATTCCACCTACGCCGCGGACGCCCGTCGCATTGGCGTTGGTCGCGTACACCGGCTGGCCAAATGCCGCCTTCGCGACGTTGGAGCCGGCCTTGCCTGCCGCACTATTCGCGTTCACATTCCCGCCGGCTCCCGCGCCGATCGCGTAGGGATTGGAATACGATGCGCGGAAAGGATTAAAGGGCGAAGGAACGACCGCCGCCGAATTGGCCCCCGCAGCTCCGGCGGTATTTGTTGCCGTCGCTTGGGCGGGGGAAAAATTGGTTCCAGGAGCTAACGCCTGGGCAGCCTGTCCGCCAGGCCCATTCGCTCCGATGGCGCGCCCCGCGCCCACGCCCCCTCCTCCGCCTCCGCCGCCCCCGCCAATAGTTCCGCCGCCAGCGGTCCCGCCGCCGGCGGTCCCGCCACCACCAGTCGTTCCGCCTACGCCCGTTGTTTGGGCTCGCGCGACGCTCGCGGAGAGGGCCAGCGCTCCGGCGGCAAGCATCAACGACAGCGATTTCAGGCGACTGCGGGTCAAGCGAGGCAACATGCGTTCTCTCCGCGGATTCGGCACACTCTGCCTATAGTATCGGGTATCCCAGGCGAGGACTTCAAGCCTCTCTGACGCGCGTTTCGCAACTTCTTAAGGCAATCGGCAGGAGATCATTTACCTCCCCTCTGCCCGCAGGAGGTCAACCGCGAAGTGGGACAGGCTGAGTCTTCGTTCGAAAACTCTCTAAAAACCAATCCGACAAGTTAGATAAACTTGTCGCCACGAAAGAAAGCAGAGTGTAGGCCCCATCCATGAAGGGCCTACACCGCGGAACCGCTATCGCCGCGCCGAGTTTCCGAAAACGGTCGTGACGGAACTGCGGGCTGAACTTCCGGAGAACGGGATCGATGCGGAACAACCGTTGCCGCATCCCATAGCCATATGATAAGGAAGTGGAAGCCAAGGAACTGACGGTCACCACCAAGGAAACGACCCTCCATGTCCACGCGAGCGTTGTCCCTCGTCGCTGTTTTGCTTGCAGCAACCACCATCAGCCATGCCGATGAGAAGCTCAAAGGCATCGCCTGCCGCTCGGTGCATCTAGGTTATCCTGTAGGTGAAGGAGTCGTGTTCCACAACGAAGTGCGCGTCGATCGGTCCGCGCCGGGAACCTACTTCGCCGTCTGCGGTTGGGATAAGGGGTATTTCGGCATCCAGGAGTTGGGCAACGGCAAGAAGCTGGCGATCTTCTCGGTATGGGACTCGAAGCAAAATGATCCAAAAGCGGTGGCCGAGGATCGCCGGACGAAGCTGCTGCATAAGGACGAAAAGGTTCGCGTGGGCCGATTCGGCGGGGAAGGGACGGGCGGGCAATCGTTTTTCGACTACGACTGGAAAGCGAACGAGACCTACCGTTTCATCGTCGCTTCCAAGATCGATGGCGAGCGCACCGAGTATGCAGGCTATTTCTTCGTTCCCGAAACCTCCGCATGGAAGCACATGGTGACGTTCTCGACCGTCACCGGCGGCAAGAACATGCGCGGCTATTATTCGTTTGTGGAAGATTTCGAACGGGACCGCGTCTCGGCCACGAAGGCCCGCCAAGCCCACTTCGGCAACGCATGGGTCAAGACGACCAAGGGCGATTGGACCGCGGCGACGAAAGCCCGTTTCACCGGCGACGCCAATCCGGTGACGAACATCAACGCCGGCATCGACAGCGGGCTCTTCTTCCTCGCCACCGGCGGCGAAACGGAGAACACGGGCACGAAATTGAACGCGACGATGGACCTGCCCGCCGCCAATCGATCCGTGCCGAAAGACCTGCCGGCCGCAGTACGCTGAGTGCGAGGCGGTCGGTCAGCTCTTCTTCTTGCTCTTGCTGCCGGCCGCCTTCGTGGGGACTTTCCCGCCGGCTTTGCGAGCCTTCGAGAGGCCGATGGCGATCGCTTGTTTGGGATTGGTGACTTTCTTCTTCGTTCCGCTCTTGAGCTTGCCTTCCTTCATCTCGTGCATCGCCTTCTCGACTTCCGTCGAAGCCTTCGCGCCGTATTTCTTCGCCATCGTGGGATCCTCCATCATGGTCGCCCGGAGACCGACACGCTGACGAAGGGAGCAAACGCAATGCCTCATGCTGCCGCAATCCGAACCGCTTGCGCTACTTGAAATCGACGTCGTGATACTCCAAGGCCCACTCTCGCATGTAGCGGACTCGCGTGGGACGAATGCGGTAGACGATGAGCGTCGGGTTGTCGATCGAGCCCAGGTATTGGCGAAGCAACGGATTGGCGTCCCAGATCTCTTGCAGGATGACGCGATCCGCCAACACCTCGGCCACTCCCGTAATCCGTACCTGATCATGCTTGTCATCGAGATAGCACAGCTCGACCTTGGGATTAGCTGCGATCTCCTCGGTCTTGTGATACGCCTTGAGGTTGGCGACATAGGTCACGAAGCCGTTGGTCCGAACGGGGGACACGGGCCGCACGCGCGGCTGATCGCCGTCGATGGACGCCAGGTAGGGAAAACGGTCGGCCGCGATCACCTGAAGGGCGAGTTCCTTCACGCGGGCCGGGTCAAGCGGTTCGGGTTTGGGTTGAGACATACGGCGGCTCCTGAAGCAAGAAGGCTCCAGTGTAAGCAAGCCGCGGCAAGTATGCATCTGCGAAGAGAAAGACGCCGCCGGGAATCGAACCCCGAGGCCATCGGGTTGCAGCCGATGTCCAGGCCACCTGGTTCAGCGTCGATGCGAAAGGGACGCGGGCGATGGCGAGAAGGTTCGCGCGAAGGCCGCATTTCCCCCCCTCTCCCTATGGGCGAAATGGGAAAAGGGACTGGGGCCTACTAACAGGTGTGGGTTTCTTGGTGGAGGCAAAGAAGCTTCCCCTCTCCCTCCGCCGGCGGTTGGAGACATTTTGCAAGATCAGTATGGGCGGAGGGAGAGGGTGGCTGAAAGCCGGGTGAGGGGGGCAACCAAAGCACAGAAAACATAATCGGCCGCAGTGATCTAGACCCGGCCATCCCGTTCGTTGTGACTCCTCGGACGTTTCTGAGCCCTTTGTCTTCCGCTTGTCCCCCTCACCCGGCCGTTGGCCACCCTCTCCCTCCGCCCATACTGACCTTGCAAGTGCCTGCAACCGCCCGCGGAGGGAAAGGGGAAGCTTCGCTGCCTCCGCCAAGAAACGAACACTCGAAGGAGAGGGTTGGGGGTGAGGGCCAAAGCGTGAGAAGGTTGTGCCAACCCTTTACCCCAGCCCTCTTCCAAAGGAAAAGCGGAGACCAGCCTCTGGGAGTTGCCTAACGCGAGGGCGCGGCTATCGGCTTAGCATGCGTGGCGTGGGGGTGGGGTTCAGCAAATAGTCGTTCGTCAGTTCCCAGATGCCGTCGGTGCTTTGCTTCAACGGCCGACCCGGTCCCGGATCGCGGCGTTCGCGAAGCACGAGGATGAGATCGGACAGCGCTGCGGGATGCGCGAACGTGTAATCGTGGCTCGTCGAGAACCGGGTTACGTCGCATTCGACGAATTGGAGGTTCGGCAATCGGGCCAACGCATGGCGCACATGCGCTTGGAAATCGCGTGGACCAAGCTGGCCGAGGCGTTTGCCGCTCGCGAACACCACATCCGCCAACTCAATGACCTTGTCTCGGCGTGATGCATAAATCGTCGTGCGTTTGGCGGCACGCAACAGGTTTTCGGCGACGAAGCGCTGCACGAAGACGTCCTCGTCCAAATCAGGAGCCGCGAGGACGAGGTTTTCGAGCTTCAGTTCTTCCTGCGTGCTCTTCCCCTGCGCCTGGCAGGCGACATGGAGTTCTCGCAACGCGGAGATGGCGACATCCGTGCCGCGGCTATGCGCCACGATGTGGACGCGTTCCACCCCCGGGCATGCAGCGAGGGTGCGGAGGAACTGCTTCAGATGGAATACGGTGAATTCGCCCGATTCGCGGTCATACGCGTAGCCTCGAATGCCCCCCAGGCCGGCAGGCCAGGAGTACGCGATCGGCACGCCGACTCGCCCCATGAAGTGCCAAAGCTCCGCGATGCGGAAAACATTGTAGTCGAACGGGTTGTTGACGCCGTGCACGTAGACGAAGACGTCCTTGTGCTCGCTCTGGTCGAGCCGATTTCGAACGAGCGAATAGAGTTTGTTTCGTTGATCGTCGATCTGGCACTTCGCGTCGTGACACAGGCGGAAGCCTTCGGGGCCGATTTCAAGCCGATCCCACATGGCATCGAAGGCGCCCGCTTCACGCACTTCGCCAAGCTTCAGGTCGTAGCTCTGACGACGATCCAGGCGAGTGCTGTCTTTGATTAGCTGATCCCACGTCGGCATGGGGTCGAGTTGTACCTGCGCGGTGCCGAAGGCGACCCGCTTCGATCGGCCGTAGCCGTATTGCAAAGTCTTGGAGCCGACGATGGGTTCGCGGTCGGTGACGTAGATGACCTCCATCGTGGGATCCTGCATCCTCGGCGAACTGCAGGCGAAGGCGGCCTTGGGATCGGAATTCGCGAGCAGGTAAGGCGTCGCCACAAGAGAGCGTCCGCCGACGCAACCGACGGCCGCGAAGGCGAGGACCATTCCGATGACGATTCGATTCGACGACCGCAGCATGCCGCAACCTATCGAAAAGACCGGCGAAACCTGAACCCGGAAGAGACGGGCACGGAGCCCGCGCTTGCGCCTCCGAGGCAACAAGCCGCCTGCTCGTAACACAATGCTAGCGAGCCGGTCAAGGCGAAGCATCGCGGCTGGCGCAAGGGGGGCAAGAGGGCGAAAGTTTGCGGGCCGCGCCGACTCAAATTGGGCAGCTCGCACAAGACAGGAAGCCGAAATATCCGCGATTTTCCATTCGCTTTTCTTAAGCTTGTCCGTTTGACTAAGAGGATACTTCGGAAATCCGGCGGAGATTTGGGAGTGGCGAGGCGCCTCGCCCTCCCAAATCTCCGCCAGGCTTCGAAGTAGGTTCTGAGCGAGTGTGTCGCGATGCGCCTGAACGAATCCATCCCAACTGAGGCTTTCATGGCAGCCACGCGTCTTGCTTTCGCCTGGACCTACTACACGAGCCGCAACGGAAAAACGTTCGTGGTCGCCGCGTCGCCCAAGTTCGAAGTTCTGGGGATCAACGAAGTGGAGACTCGCGGCATGTTCAATGCCAGCCCTGCCGTTGCGGGCAATCGCTTGCTGATCCGCTCGGATCGTTTCCTGTACGCGATTGGGAAAGAGTAACGAGTTCGATCAGGCATCGCGAAAGCGGCGGACTTCCTCCTGGTAGATGGCCAGCAGCTTCCGCGATTGCGGCCCGGGTTTGCCGCTGCCGATCGTTTGACCATCGACTTGAACGACCGGCAACACCTCGGAGGTGGTGCCGCTCAGGAACAGTTCGTCGATCCGGGTCAGATCCGACTGCTTCAAGTGCCCCTCCCCGAAGGGAACCTTCGCTTTATGGGCAAGCTCGACCAAGAGCTTCCTCGTAATGCCTGGCAGGATGTTATCGGCGAGCGGGGTCGAGTAGACCGTGTCGCCGATGACCCAGAAGAAGCTGCTGTGCGATGCTTCGGTGATCGTGCCGTCCGGCAGCAACAGCAACGCTTCGGCCGCGCCCGCTTCGACCGCGGCCTGATACGCCAGGCAATTCGCGAGCAGATTGACCGACTTGATGTCGCATCGTCCCCAGCGGATATCGGGCTGCGTGATCACGCGGACGCCTTGCTTTCGCCGATCCGCCTTCGACGTGTCGTCGTATTCCTCGACGAAGAGAAACTCGAGCGGCGTGGCATCGCTTGGGAAATGGTGCGTGCGATTGGCAGCAGCCCCGCGCGTGATCTGGATATAGACAGTCGCTTCGCGAAACGGCCCGGCTGCAATCAGTTCATGGGATCGTCGGCGAATGCGTTCGAGATCGACGCCGCGGATGCGAATGGATGCGAGGCTGCGTTCCAGCCGATCGAAGTGATCTTTTTCCAGAAACGACTTCCCGCCGTAGACGCGCAGCACTTCGTAAACGGCATCGCCGAAAAGGAAGCCGCGATCGAGAGCGGGGACTTTCGCTTCGGCAAGCGGCACGACGATTCCTTGAACGCTGGCAAGCGCGGCGGGCATGAACGGCTCCTTCGAGTTTGATTTGGTTGAGCACGTTTATGAATAGGCAACGAGCGGCGAGATGCAGTCGCGAAACGCAAGAGAGTGTTCCGAAACCCCGTCTTCCGCTTGCGGCTTAGCGTTCGGAGAAAACCCTGATCTCGCTGAGCGAGTGCGCGTCAGCTTTCAGTTTTTCGGAGGATTCTCTCGAGCGATTCGGGCGCTACCGGTTTCACTTCATGAGCATCGAACCCTGCCTCTTTGGACCGCTTGCGGTCTTCTTCCTGGCCCCAGCCCGTGAGAGCGATCAGCTTCATTTCGCGAAGCGACGGGTCGTTGCGGAAGTATCGGGCCAATTCGTATCCATCCATGCCGGGCATGCCGATGTCGAAGAACGCGATTTCGGGATGGACCGACTTCGCGACTTCGATCGCCATGGCGCCATCATGTGCCACGTGCGTTTCATGACCGGCGATGCGAAGCAGCATGCCAAGGCTTTCCGCGGCATCAACATTATCGTCCACGACCAAGATGCGACGCACCGGCCCCGGGGCAGCGCTGGCGCCCGAACGGTTGCTCGTGCTCACGGGGCGTTGAGCGCGGCGAATCGGCAGGCAAACGACGAACTCGGAACCTTTGCCTAGCCCTTCGCTTCGGGCCTCGACCGAGCCGCCGTGGAGTTCAACCAGGCTTTTGACAAGCGTCAGCCCGATCCCCATGCCGCCGCGGGCGGCTTTGATGCGGCGATCCGCTTGAACGAACATGTCGAAGATGCGAGGCAATGCCTCCGCCGCGATGCCGATGCCTGTGTCGCGAATATGGACCGTCGCTTGCTCGCCGGCAAGTGCGGTGCGCAGCGTGATGCGGCCGCCTCGATCCGAATAGCGAGCAGCATTGTTGAGGAGATTGCCGACTACCTGCGCAAGCCGGACGACATCGCCGTAGATGGGTATCGGCTGCGATGAAAGTTCGAGCGTCAGCGAGTGGCCCTCGGCATCGATAAGCGGTTGAGACGTCTCGACGGCGCGATGAACGATTGCGGAAAGATCGATCGACTCGCAGCGCAGATCGACTTTGCCTCGCACGATACGAGAAACATCGAGCAAGTCGTCCACGAGGCGAACCATGTGCTGAACCTGGCGTTCCATCATCTGGCGGGCTTGATCGACGATGCCGCTGTGAACATTGGGCCGCTTCAGGATTTGAAGCGCATTGCTGATCGGGGCCAGCGGATTGCGCAGCTCGTGGCCCAAAACAGCGAGGAACTCGTCCTTCCTGCGATCCGCTTCGCGCACCTCCTGGTAGAGCCGCGCGTTGTCGATGGCGACCGCGGCGCGATGGGCCAGGTCTTCCGCGAC
Organism: Gemmataceae bacterium; assembly: GCA_019748295.1. Classification (GTDB taxonomy): domain Bacteria; phylum Planctomycetota; class Planctomycetia; order Gemmatales; family Gemmataceae; genus JAIEPT01. The sequence continues at coordinate 9,746 of JAIEPT010000399.1, forward strand.
GAGCAGATCGGAGTTCTGGTAGCGGCGGCCTGATTCCGCGGCGACGAAGGTGATGACGCCGAGCACTTTGCCGCGAACGGCCAGCGGGACGCCCATATAAGACCGCAGGCCCAACTCGCGCGTGATCCGAAGCAGCTCGCTGTTCTTGATCGAAAGGGTCAGCATTTCGTCGGTGATGTCGAAGACGATTTCGGATTTGCCGGTGCGTAGGATTCGCCATGTCGCATTGTCCGACTCCGGATCAGGAGGGTACTTGCGATGGAGTTCCTGGGCAAGTTCGACCTTGCTCGGATCGATATGAGCTACCGCCACTCGCTTTAGGTTGCCGTTGTCGTCGGCCATGTCCACCGCGCACCAGTCGGCGAACGACGGAACCGCCAAGCTTGCGAGCCGCTGCAGCGTGCTTGCGAAATCCACCAGGGCGGCGAGGCTGGCGCTGGCGTCGGCGAGAAATCGCGTGTCTTGTTCGTTCCGCTTGCGCTGCGTGATGTCCATGCCGATGCCGATCATGCGGATCGGTTGGTCGGCCTCAAGGAAAACCCTTCCCTTTCCCGCCATCCAGTGCACGGCGCCGTCCGGCCACAGATTGCGGAACTCGATGTCGTACGAGTCTTTCCTTGCAATGCTGTCCTGAATGGCCGCATGGACCAGCGCACGATCATCGGGATGGATCAGCTTCTGAAACGACTCGAAGGCGCCGTCGAAACCGCCGGGTGGGAGCCCGTGGACCGCTTCCAAGTTGTCGGACCAGCGGATTTCGTTGGTCCGCATGTTCCAATCCCAGACGCCCATCCTGCCCGCTTCGAGGGCGAGGCGAAGCCGCTCTTCGCTTTCGCGCATCGCTTCGATCGCGAGCACTCGATCGGTGACGTCGAGATTGATGCCGCAGATGGCATAGGCCGCGCCCTGCTCGTTCAGCAGGGGGAACTTGGTGCTGATGCCAATGCGCATCCGGCCGCCCAGTAGGGCCCGCTCCTCGAAAGTCTTCGCGGTTTTCGTCTGCAAAACTTCGAGGTCGTTGGCGCGAAACTGATCGGCAAGTTCCTTGGGAAGAAGCTCCGCATCCGTCTTGCCGACATACGGACCGGCGATGCCCGTTGCACGGGCCAGCGCTTCGTATTCGCGATTCACCAGCAGGTATCGCCCTTCGAGATCCTTGACGAAGATGATCGCGGGAGAGTGATGGACGATGGCCGCCAACCGCGACTCCGCAGTACGGACCTTGGCGACAAGCTGAGCGTTTTCCGTCGCAATGGTTGCCTGACTGGCGATGCCGGCAACGATATGCTCATGCCGCTCGGTGAACACTCCGACTTCGCTGTGACCCAAGAACAGACCGCCGACGGTTTCGCCCAGGCGCGTCGTCACGGGAACGGCCAGATAGCTGCGCACCGGCAGATGGCCTTGAGGCATGCCGAAATACGGATCGTTCTTTCCGAAGCGCGGATCCTGCGTCACGTCGTCGAGGCGAACCGTTTGGCGTCCGCGGAACGTGGGCTCGAAGAATGCGGTGTTTCGCGGCATGGGGAAGCCGGCGAAAGCCTCTCGCGGCATGCCGGAAACGGTGCAGAGGGTGTAAGCCTCCATCCCTTCGCGCACGGCCTTGTAGAAGAACGCTCCGAATTGCGCCCCCGAAACGGCCGTTGATTCATCGGTGACGGCTTGAAGGATTTTCTCCAGATCGAACTCTGCCGCGAGCGTTTTGCCGACGCGGTAGAGAGTCGCGTTCGCTGCTGCCTCTTCGCGCAGCGCGATCTCGGCAAGCTTGCGATCAGTGACGTCTTGAACGACGCCGAACATTCCTTCCGGTTCGCCGGTCGCGAGGTAGTGAGCCCGCCCGATCGCTGAAATCCAGACTTCGCGTCCATCGTGGCGGCGAAGGCGGTACTCGACGTCGTATTGGATTCTCTTTGCCACCGCTTCGCGTACCGCCTCCGCAGCATGTTCGCGATCGCCCGGCAAAATCATCCGCTGCATCTCAGTCCACGTCATGCACCGGCCGGGCGGAATCCCGAAAATCTCGGCCGCGCGCATCGACATCGTCACGAAGTCGTCGGCGGCGGACCAATTCCAGTCGCCCAACTCGGCTGCGGACAGCGCGACGCTCAACTGCTCGCCTGCAGTTCGCAAATGTTCGCGAGCCTGCTTCAATTCCGTGATGACCGTGGCGACGGCGCATGCCGCGTAGGCCTTGCCGTCGGAACCGCGGAGCGGAAACTTCGCGGTCAGCAAGTACTCGTCGCGACCCTGATGGCGGAACGACTCCTCATAAACCTTGGGCCGATTCGATTCGATGATTTCCATGTCGGCCTGCGCGAATTGCCTCGCGACTTCCGGCGGGAAGAAGTCGGCATCGGTGCGGCCGATCATCTGCGCGGGATCGCGGCCCACCATTTCGCCAAGCTTCTTATTCGCGAGCAGATAGCGGCCTTCGCGGTCCTTGGCGAAGATGCACGCGGGCGAATGGTCCATCACCGCGGCCAGCAGCGTCTTCGTCCGCTGCAATTCCTCTTGCGCTGTCTTCAGGTCATGAATGTCGGTGCTGGCGCCGTACCACCGGACGACTTGCCCGTTCGCATCCCGAAGCGGGACGGACCTCGCCAGATGCCAGCGATACTCCCCGCTTGAGTTGCGAATGCGCAGCTCATCTTGAAACGCAAGCCCCGATGCTTGTGCCGAAGCCCACTGATCCGCGACATGCTTCCAGTCTTCCGGATGAACGACGTCCTGCCACCCCTTATCGTTCGTCTCATCAAGTCCGGTGTACTCGAACCAACGCCGGTTGTAATGCTCGACGGCTCCTTGGGCGTTCGAGACGAAAACGATCTGCGGCATCGAATCGGCAAGCAATCGATGTTGCTGTTCGCTGGTTTGCAGCGCGTGCTCCGCCTCTCGTCGCTCGCGAATGTCGCGAAAGACAAGGACGACGCCGAGGAGCTTGCTCGCGGGATCCCAAATGGGGGCCGCACTATCGTCGATCGGATGTTCGCGGCCGTCCCGTCCGATAAGGATGGTGTGATTCGCGAGACCGACGACTTTCCCTTCGCGAAGCACCCGGGTGACAGGCCCCTCTACCGGCTGGCGCGTGTGTTCGTTGACGATGACGAACACTTCCTTGAGCAGCCTTCCCTTGGCTTGCGAAGTCGTCCATCCCGTGAGGTTCTCGGCAAGCCCATTCAGGAGCACGGCTCGGCCATCGTTGTCGGTCACGATGACGGCGTCGCCGATGCTGGCAAGCGTGGTTCGCAATTCCTCGCGTTGCCGAATCGCTTCATCAAGCGAAGTCTCGGCAATGCGTCTTGCCTCTCTCGCGCGTCCTCCCAGGACGGAGATTCCCAAACTCACCGCGAGATAAAGCACGAAGCCGATTTGGTTCTCGAAACCCGCGACGAGAAAACGATCGCGAGGCGGAAGCAGATAACGGGCGCTGGCCAGCGCGCCAAGAAAGGTCGCGGTCAAACCGGCTTCGAGACCGCCGAACATGGCACTGACAAGAACTGCGAAGAAGAGGGTGGCGAAGGGGACGAGATCCCCAAGCAAAGGATCCAACGCAAGCCGGACCGCGACCGCGACGGCAACGCCAGCCGCGGCGAATCCGTGCCGCACGAGAGCGGAATGCAAGGCGACCGGCATGGCGATCCTGGGCAAAATCGCTGCCCTACTGGGCGAACACGCAAACTCTTCGCTGGTTGCGACTATTGTAATCGCCGGTTGCGGTTTCGGCAGCGACGGACGCAATTGCGTCAACTTCCGAAATGCGAAGCAAGCTCTTCGAGGCGGCTCATTCGCGTTTCTCCGCGCTGATTCGCCTGCCAAAAGACGCCGCTTTTGACGTCGAGACACGTCAACCACCCGCCGCCGTACACATGCGTATCGATGCAGACCGCATGGCCCAAGTCGCGTGGCCAACCGCTCTTCTGCGACGTGTGGCCGCACACCATGATCTTGCCGGATTGATGCGGCGGCGGGTCTTCGAAACGCTCCCAGCGAAGCATCTGCACCGGTTGATCGGCCAAGTCATGGTCGTAGTAGGCGTTGGCATGCACGAAGAAATGCGAATCGATCTCATGCCAATCGACGCAGTCGTCTTCGAGGAAAAGCCAATGGTCTTCAGGCACATGGTCGAAGCTGGGCTCCTCGCCGGTGGGGGCGTAGGAAGCCAACGCTTCGCGGCCGCCATAGCGCAGCCAGGCCCCGGCATCCCAGGGCCGGTCGCGTGCATCAAGCATCATCTGTTCGTGATTGCCCAGAAGCGGGATCACCTTCAGCTCGGAGCTGAGCCGAATCAGTCGATCGATCACGCCCTTGGTGTCCGGCCCACGATCGACGTAGTCCCCAAGCGTGACGAGCAGATCGTCGAACGTCGGCTTCACGATTGCCAATAAGGCATCCAAGGCGCGACTGCAGCCATGCACGTCGCCCAAAGCCAAGACTCGCTGAGGCATTCAGGTTCCTCCTTGATCTTGGCCTTCATTCTAAATCGCCAAGCGGGAAACGGCTGCATTCGACAAGCAGCATCCTATTCGCAGCGAATGAACCCTGTCTTCCGCTTGCGGCTTAGCGTTCGGAGAATCCCTGAACTCGCTAAGCCGCAAGCGGAAGACAGGGGCCTCGAAACAGGTCGAACAGCAACATCTAATCCATTTCTTCCCACACCGAATGATGGGCGCCGATCGATTCGAAATACGCGAACATCGCTTCGTAAAACGGGTGGCTCGACAAAGTCGCGGAATCGCCGACGACCAGCAGCTTGCGGCGAGTACGCGTGAGGGCCACGTTCATGCGGCGCACGTCGGCGAGGAAGCCGACTTCGCCTTCGACGTTCGATCGCACCAACGAAAGGACGACCGCTTCCTTCTCGCGCCCCTGAAAACCATCGACGCTGTCGATCTCCAGTTCGGCGATCGGCAGCATTTCGCGAAGCAATCGCACTTGAGCGGCATACGGAGCGATGACGGCGATCGCCGAAGCAGCAACGCCCGCCTCGATCAGCGACTTCACCTTCTTCGCGACGAGAGCCGCTTCCTGCGGATTGCGACGGCTGCTTCCGCCGGGTTCCTCTTCTTCGTCGTATCCCGCGCCAGCCGTGTCGATGAACTGCACGGGGTCTTCGGTCAAGAACTCCGTGCGAACGCCTTCGAGATCGCAGAGCCGATGGTTTTGCACGGACTCATGTGCCCGGAGCGAACCGTCGTAAAACTGATCGGACGAAAACCGCATGATGGCTTCGTGCATGCGGTACTGCACCTCAAGCCGGCGCGTCGCCGTGTCGCCGTATAACTCCACGAGCCGTTCCATCATGCTGACGCCGAAGCCCTGCTCGGCCGCTTCTGTCGAAAGGATTGTGGGCGGCAGTTGGCAGTGGTCGCCGGCGAGCACCAGCGATTCGCTTCGCAACAGCGGCAGCCAGCAGACGGGTTCCGTGCACTGGGCGGCTTCGTCGATCACGGCGAGACCGAAACGACGCTGCCCCAGCACCTCGCTGTCGAGCCCCGTCAAAGTCGCGCAGACGATCGTCGCGCCGTTCAGGATGCGATCCACCGCCTGGTTTTCCAATTTGCGGGCGTCGTCGAGCAACGCTCGCCCTTCCTGACGCATTGCTTGCCGGGCGCCCGGTTCCGGCTTCGCTCGCGTGTACTTGCCGGCTTGTCGAAAAAGGGCGAACGCCTTCTTCGCGATCTTGCGAGCTTGCCTGGTGTCGTCGTGCGATTCCACCATCAGATCGAGCGTGTGTTCGCGCAACGCGGGAAGGACACGCGCGGGATGCCCGAGCCGAACTGCCTTCTCGCCATGTACCAGCAACCGCTCGAGCAAGTTGTCCACGGCCAGATTGCTTGGAGCACACGCCAATACCTTTTGGCCGCGCCGCACCGCTTGGCGAATCAGTTCAACGACCGCGGTTGTTTTCCCTGTGCCTGGCGGCCCATGCAGAATGGCCACGTCCTTAGCAGATAGCGCCAACGAAATGGCTTCGACCTGGGAAGCGTTGAGAGAGGCATCAAGCGGCCCCCACTCGATGGGTTCGCGGAAAGCGGGCGCCGCTTCGCCAAGAAGGATCCGCCGAAGCTCGGCCAACCGATCGCGTTCCGCGGTGCGGGCTCGTTCGAGCGCGGCAACCTGGCGGATGCGAGCCTTCTCGTCCGGCGACAGGTCGAGGCGAAAGAGGGCGGGACGATCTTCGTCGAGCGGCTCGCTTAACGCGACGTGGATCTCGCTACGGCTTCGCTCGCAGACGACGCCGCGCCAGCCTTCATCCCCTTTCGGCTGGCCGGTAAGGAGCACTGGGGTACCCGGCTCAAGTCGATTCCACGGCAGTTCCAGCGCACGATTGCGTTTGCCCAACGCCACGATGTAGCGGCCGCCAAGCCCCGACGTCTCATCAAGAATTGCCAAGCCGGAAAGGCTATCGCCGCGGCGTTCGGAACTTCCTGCCTCATCCAAGATGCGATCCGCCTCGGCTCGCGACTCCAATTCGAGCAAGCGTGCGAGCCGCTGGAAGTGGTCGTTCGGATCGGCCGCTTTCGCTGCCGTGGCCCACGCTCGCAGTCGGCGTTCCTTGAACTCGGCCCCATCGAGCGCTTTCACCACGCGGCTCAGCGTTTCGGCCGGCAGTTCGATTAGTGCGGTGTTGCCTTGCAGGTCGATCTTCCCGACCTGGGCGCCGCGAAGGCCGGTGGCATTGCAGACGAATGCAAGTAGTTCGCCTTTCGTAGTGCGGGGAGGCAGCGAATCGAGGTGCAGCATGGAAGCATCAATGGTGAGGATCGAAGGAAAGCCATTGTAGGGGGCGGCGATCACTGCATGGAACCCGGGATCTCCCTTCGGTCGCCCCCGCGCTTTGAGGTGATTTTGCTACGCTCCGCCTAAGGCGTCTGATACACTGCCTCCATCCCGCCTCTCCGTCTTGTTCACGTTTCCAGGAGATTTCACTCGTGACTGCTCCCAAAAAAGGCATTCAACGCCGCGAGTTCCTCACGACCTCGACCACGGCGGGCGTCGCCGCGGCGGCGGCTCTCTCGCATGTCCCCTTCGTTCACGCCCAAGGTACCGACGTCATCAAGATCGGGCTCGTCGGTTGCGGCGGGCGCGGCACGGGAGCGGCCGCGCAGGCACTGAAGGCCGACCCGAATGTCCGCCTCGTCGCCATGGGCGATGCCTTCCCGGATAAGCTCCGCGCGAGCCTGGCGAACCTTCGCAACGACCCCTCGCTCGCCCCCAAAATCGATGTGCCGAACGAACGGCAATTCACGGGGATCGACGCCTACACGAAGGTCATCGAGCAGTGCGACGTGGTGCTCCTCACGAGCCCGCCGCACTTCCGCCCGACCCACATCGAAGCGGCCGTTCGCGCCGGCAAGCATATCTTCGCCGAGAAGCCCATGGCCGTGGATGGCCCCGGCGTTCGCCGAGTGCTCGCCGCCGTCGAGCAGGCGAAGCAGAAGAAGCTCGCGCTCGTCGCCGGCTTCTGCTGGCGTTATCACAAGGGCCTGCGCGAAACCGTCAAGCAAGTGCACGACGGCAAGATCGGCAACGTCGTCGCCATCCAGAGCACCTACAACGCATCCGGCCTCTGGAGCGTCGAACGCCGCGAAGGCATGGGCGACGTCGAATGGCAGATGCGCAATTGGCTCTACTTCACCTGGCTCTCCGGCGACTTCAACGTCGAACAGCACATCCACAGCCTCGATAAGGCCATGTGGATCATGCGGAACGAACCCCCTGTCAGGGCATGGGGCACCGGCGGCCGCCAAGTCCGCGTCGATCCGAAGTTCGGCCATATCTTCGATCACATGGCCGTGGTCTTCGAATTCGCCAACGGCACCCGCTGCTACAGCTTCTGCCGCCAGCAAGACGGCTGCAAGAACGACGTCTCCGACATCATCCTGGGGACTGAAGGCCAGGCAAGCCTCATCCGTCATCAAGTGACGGGCCGCAACGCATGGACCTACCGCCCGATGGGCCGGGATGTGGACATGTACCAGCAGGAGCACAACGAACTCTTCAAGAGCATCCGCGACGGCGATCCGAAGATGGACGGCGACTGGATGATGAAGAGCACCCTGATGGGCATCATGGGCCGCATGGCCGCATATACGGGCCAAGAAGTGACATGGCAGGCCGCGATGAACTCGCAAGAGGACCTGACCCCGCCCAGCTACGACATGACCGCCCGCCTCCCCGTCGCGCCGGTCGCCCGGCCCGGGGCAACGCCGCTGCGGTAAGCATGTCGGCTGTCGGAATCGGGTAGGAGGGGGAAGTACTTCCCCCGTCCTCCCACACCACCGGACGTACTCATCGTATCCGGCGGTTTCT
>JAIEPT010000171.1 GCA_019748295.1 Gemmataceae bacterium
TGTTGCCCTGGAACTGGCGGTCCGTTCACGCGAAGATCGCCGCCTGAGCCCCGCGGCCTTCACCGGATGGCTACGGTTCATCTCCAACGCTATTATCACTGAGCGCGGCAATGACCGCTTTTTCGTCGGATCCGAGTTCACCATTGTTGGGGTCGCCACCTCACAGGCGTGAGGAGGCCGTTTTTGCGCCTAATCCCCACATTTCCGGCTGCGGCGGCACTGCTTGACGTCGCGGTAGCTCAGACCCTCACCTTGCGCTAGCGACGACTGCGACCGGTCTGAACGGTCTACGAGCGGGGCTCGGAGGGCCCGTTTCTGAGATCCAATACCTCGACGTTCGGGATCGAGTCCCCCCGCAAGGCGTTTTGGATCTGCATCGCGAATGCTTGATCGTATTTCTCCACTATTCCCCGGCCGCCTCGCCAACCCGCGTCCCGCAGTTTGTCCGCCAGCGGGCGATCGATGATGACGTACCGGACCGTCACGTCCGGAGGCGCTATGTTGGCCTGGCGGATCCGATGTTCGGCTTCCAGATGCATCGCGTCGACAATAACGTCTCGACCGGCGCAAAGAACGCGTGAGCTACCCGCTCTCACCAGTTGGAAGATGCCGGCTTGGCTCCCCGGAATCTCTCCATCAATGCTTATGGACTTACGTATTTCGTCGGATGATACGACTTCGACGCCCTGCGCGGATGACCAGTGCGATTTACCGGCTGCGGATGGGCCTACCGTCAGCGTCATCTTCTGACCGCACCGGGGCCAATTCCAACCCGGAACGTCATTGTCGAGTATGTCCCGGTTCGTCTCGTAGTGCTCGGAGAACTGATTGACCTTCGCCGCGGTTACGACGTCCCGATGGGCGACCGCATTCCGCGTCCAGTTAGCTATCTTCACCAGTTCTAGCTCGCCAGGCGAAATGTGCCCGCTGGTGAGTTCCTTGAAGTCGTAGAATTCGAGCTTCCAAGGATCGGTGATCTCGTATTCCCGGTCGTTGAATTTCTTTCGCAGAGGCTTCTGCGGCGAGACCACTCGCGACAGGACATCATGATACCGTGCGATCAATGATCTCAGGATGCGGTGGGAGAAGGGAAGCAGCACCGCTGCTTGTGCCGCCCATATCCGCCGCTTCACATGATCTCGAAGTCCGAACTTCACGGCGGCGACTGCGTGAGCGGCAGGTTCGTCATCCCAAAGGTCGACGAGACCGTTCTCCCAGCACGGATACGGTAGACCGCTCTTGTCCGCGGCTCTTTGTAACAAGGGCATCGGGTCGATCTGATCCGACACCTCCCACATCATGATCGTTTCGATCACCTCCTTCGACCATGCCGCGACGTCGAGCATGACCGCGTGGCCCACCCTGGCCGGAAGGTCATCCGCCGGTCGTATCCCGAGCGCCGAGGCGTAGCTTGCGGTATCGTAGCGGTCGACAATGCCGAGAAATGAGAAGAGGCGGGCCGATGCGCACAACTCGTTGGTCTCTTCCTTCGTCAGTCCACGCGGCAGAAGCGCGATGACGATCGGACCGATGATGGAATCCGCAGCGCCTTCGGCCTGGACCTGACGCAGGAAGAGGCTCCAACGCCGCAGCTGCGCCTTGTCGATCCCGTCCACGATGATGACCGTGTCAGCCAGACGCGGATGACGCGAGAAATCGGCGACCGATCCTATTTCGACCGGCGACACATCGAGATCTTCCGCGACCAAGTGAGCTATCGAACCCGACTGATCTCTCGCGGACAAATCGACGATCGCGGTTTCAAGCGACAGCTCGACGTTTAGCTTGCTCCTCAAGGCGTCCACCAGAGCGGTCGGCCGCGGCACCGGGGTCGTCACGCAAAGCACCCGCCGGCGCTCGATGATCCCCGAGACGATCTTCTTTACGAACCGAGCCGGACCCGCCTGTGCCCACCAAAGCTCCTGCGGTTCCATCGCTATCCCCGATCCAGCAGGGCCGCGAGCGCGAGTGGATTGAGGTCGACTTTGCGTCCAGCCTGTCCTGCTGAACGGTCGGGCGGAAACGAGATGATCCCCATCAGGTCGCTGTAGAGACCGACTGTCCGAGGTGCGATTTTCCGTCCATCCGAAGTGCACAGGTATTGGAAGTCGGACGGCGTGATCTTGGAGCCGTCGGCGTAGGCGGCGAGTTCGCGGAAGAAGTCCACAAGATCCGGAGGAATGCCGAGGCGATCGAGGGTCTCGCCCGACCGGATCAGCGCGGAAGCCTCGCCGGCGATGAGGGCGTCGGCATCGTTCGGCTTCGCGGCGATCTTGTTGAGCAGCGGGCCTGCGGTTTCGGACCAGCCGCCGGTGGCGCCATGGATGAGATCCACGAGATCGCCGGGCAGGTGTAGCGATTCGATGCGGCTTCCCAGGTACGATCGCGTCCAGGGACGGAGCTTCACGAGCTTGATCTGCGGAAGCACGCGGCGGAGCACCGTCGTATCCTTTGCCCAAGCCTCGGCATGCCGCTTATCGCCCACGAAGACGATCCTCACCTCGCCTTTTCGGACGCGGCCGATGCGTTCGGCGTCCACGACCCAATCCGGCCGCCATTCCGTCTGGGACGCGACGACGATCACCCTGGTCTTGTCCGATTTGGTGGCCTTTCTTGCCTCGTCCAGCATTTCCTTCTTTTCGGCGAAGACCTTCAGATCGATTTCGACGATCTTGTCTTTCGCGCGGCGCGATTCGAGCAACGCGGCCTCCACGTACTTGATGCCGGCGTGTTCGGCTCCGAATACGACGCCGATCCCGCAGAAGCCTTCGGAGGCCGAGGACGGCGCCAGAAGATCCGCTTCCTGACCGTCCGTGAGCGGTGACGTCCGGCCCTCGCTGTCCACGCGGGATATCGGCTTGCCCAGGATCCGCCTGAAGTTCTTGGGATCGAACGGCTTCGGTGGTTCTGGCTTGCCCTTGAAGGCGTCGAGCTTCCTGTTCAGATCGGTTTCGCTGTCCGCCATGAGCTCCAGCAGGCTCCTCGACCGGAGAGCGAAGGCTCCGGATACCGTCCGACGGGCGATCCCGAAACCCTCCATTTCCTCCAAAAGGTATTCGAGCTCGGTCGGATCACTGCCGCGCTTGAACGCGGCCGGCCAGCACTCCATGGCACGGTCCGCCACCTCGCCGGCCGTCATTCCTTCGGCCTTCATGCCGGATTCCCGTTCGATGAGCTCGTGCGCGGCGAGGATGTAGGTGATGAGCTCGTAGCGGTCCTCGATCGAGCCGATCGTTCTTTCGAACGAGGCGAAAAGTTTCCTCCTGACGTCTGACGACCTGAGGGCGCGTTCAACCAGCGATGAAGAGATGGTCGGCGGAAGCGAACCCGTTCGCATCACCTGCTCATGGATCAAGCGCAGGAGCTCCTGGCAGAAGACCTGGATGAGGACGGGGTAGTAGTTTGTGAAGCTGAGAATGCGCCAGACGTCCTCTCGGTTCTCAAACTCGTACCCCATGGCGGCCAATGGTCCCCGAACCAGGAACTCGGCGTCGTCGACGTCGCGGTCCACCAGTGGGCCGATCTTCAAGGGATTGTTCGCGATCTGCACGAGCGGCGAATTTTCGGCTCGGATGCTGCGGGACACGTTGTGCAGTCCAGCCAGAACGAACTTGAACCGGTGGCGGGTCTCCGCCATCAGCTGGAGGAGAGTTTGTATGCGCTGGAATCCGGACTCCGACTCGTGCCTCACGAAGCGGTCGGCTTCGTCGAGAAGCAGGAGAATACGTCGCCTCTCGTCCTCCTGCAGCCACTGGATCACGGCTGATGCGAATGCCTCGCCGCCGCGCACGGGCTGACGGAAGATGCTGAGGCGTTTGGAGATTTGCTCGAATGCGTCGGAGGGATCGGACACCAGGTCCATGTCGACGTATACGAACAGCGCGTTCGCAGGCTGCGTCGCGTGAATGTGGTGAAGCAGTGCAGTCTTGCCCAGCCGCCGCCCACCATAGACGACGTAGGATCCGAACGCATCGACTATCGCCCTCCTCTCTTCCGAACGCCCCTTGAACATTTCCGCCGGCACGGCGGACTTGCCGTGATCCTTGTAGGGGTCCGCGCTCGAATAGCCCTGCGCGATTTCGAAAATGGCGCGGCGATGGTCCTCCCGGTCCGCGATTGCCGCCGCTACCAGCGCCTCGTCGATGACGAGCATCGCCCGTTTGCGTTTGGTCAACTCGGTCCTCAATTGTTCGCGTTTGTCGGCCCCGAGTACTCCGAGATAGATCACGACCACGCCCCGCAACGCGGCGCCTTCGGCAAGATTAGCGATGGAGGGGATGGAAGCGACCGGGGTGACGACGCAGGCGCGCCATGCTCCCTGGGTGAGGCTGCCGAACTCCGGAAGGATGAGCGACGCCGCATCGGAAGCGGGCAAAGACAACTTCACGTCGAAAACGTAGATTTGTTGACTGTAGCGCGTCAGGACCGGGTCGTCGTCGCAGCGCGTGACATCGTATAGCAGTTGCGAAAGTGCCTCGGCGAGCTTTGTCCGAAGCTGCAGCCGGTTGCCGCCCTTGTCCTTGGCGAGACGCTTGAGCTCCGGAAACCGGCGCAGGATTACGGCGCCCTCCTCCCGCCGATCCTTGTCGAGGTGCTGATAATCGAGCGGGCCCACGGTGCTCCCGCTTTCGACAGCCTTGGCGACTTGAAGTGGCTCCACCGAGCCGAGCTGCGGCAGGATCGCCTTGAACCCGGCTAACCTTGTGTTGACCGGTCCGCTCGGAAGGATGGGTTTCCGTACGCCCCCTGTCCGGATCATGTTCAGCCAGTCGGCAAGCGTCGTGAACTCGTGCCGATCCAGGAGATTTCTCAACTCGCGTTCCGTCTCCGCGTCGAGCGAGCCGGCGCGTTGGAGATCCCCAATCTGGAGATCGTAGTCCTTCCGCGCCTTGTCGAATTCGCGCTTCGCTTCCGCTTCGACGTCGTTGATGCGCGACAAGGCCGAGTTGAAGTCTTGGATCCGATCTCCCTCCAGCGTTTCCGGAATGAAGTTCGAAGGTATCTCCGCGGGCAGTCTCTTCGGGTCGATTACCGCAAGCGTTTCCTTCAGCCTCGCCGACTGGTCGAGGGACCCAACCGCCATCCGGCGCATTCTGTCGATCATGCGCTCCGCGTTGCTGAGCCGCATCGCAACCTGGTTCTTCTTGGTCTCCTTGTCGGCATCGATCTTCGCCCGCAGATCCTCGATCGTCCTTTCCGGAACGCCGTGCCAACGGCCGATGCTCAGCAACATGTGTGCCGGCACGAAGGCCGATTCCGATCTTCTCGCCTCGAACGCGGACACGACCTTCGCAGCGGGATCTCCCGCCAGAAGCGGGATGGTGACGGACATGATTGCGTCCATCAGACGGTCCAGATCGTACGGTGAAGGTCGCCATCCCCCCGTCCACGACAGGTTCGGAATCCAGAGAAGCGGGCCGTGGAGATTGACCGCCAATGGAGCCGGATCGCGGTCGGGAGCGCCTCCGCGCAGGATCCGTCCGAGCGACTGCAGGATCACGGCCGACTGCACCCGCGCCGCCCCCAGCCGGCTTCCCGCGATTTCGGTTTCGGCGAGCGCCTCATCGACCCCCGCAAGGGCAAGATCGCGCAGCCGCTTGATGGAATCGAGACGGCCGCCGACGCGCTGCAGCTCCTTAAACCCGTCGACCGCCTGAACGAGCTCACTGCACCGCTGTCCTATCTGGGAGAGGACGTTGAGGATCCGCTCCCGGGCGGCCCCGTCGATCTCCTGGCCGTTTGCGATATCGGCGGTGGTCTTGTCGACGAACGAGGAGATCCTGTCGCGTCCGGTCAATTCCTCCATCGCGTCGCGCGCCGCGCTGACGTCGGCTTCGCTGATTTCATCGGCCAGACGGCCGAGCAGCCCACCGGATTGTAGGAGCGCGTGCTTAACCTTCTCGCCCAGCTGGAACCGGAAGCGGGACGACCTGAAGCCGTCGACGGAAGCTTTGATCGCCGCTATGGAGTCGGTCACGAAGTCGTCCGCTCTCGAATGTGCGTCCAACGCGAGGAGGTTGGCCGAGGTGAGCGGAAAGCCGCGTTTGCGGTTCTCTTCCACGACTTCGATCAGTTTCGCGTAATTGCTAAAGCGTTTGTGATCCGCGAAGCCTTCGACGATGCTGACGGCGGCCACGTCCTCAGAACGAAAGAGCGCGGTGGGTATCGAACCGGCCAGAAGGAGGGTGAGGCGCGCCAGCGAGCGGTCGTCGTCTTCGTCGCTCAGTTGCTGGACCGTCGAAAGCACCTCGCCGCGCGACTCGGTCAGCACCTGCAGGTCTTGGCCGGACAACCCGAGCACGCGACCGGCGCCAGCGGCCAACCTGAGTTCCGCAGGCGTGTACAGGAGGTCCGATATCGTGGGTGCGGCAGCCTGAAGCAAATGGAACGCCAAACCGTGCTCGCCGGCGGCAAACAGCTCGTCGAGCCTTCTGATGATGGCATCGCGCAGTGGGTCCGAACGCTCTGTCTCCTCCTGGGCGGGTGCCGGGGGCGGAGAAACTGGCGCGAATACCGGGTTTTCATCGTGGATTTCGAGTGCTCCCGGAGGCGGGATATCAGCGATGTCTTCCGACGCGCCGTCCTCCCGACTCTTCGCCTGTATCTCCGGCTTTGTTTCCACCGGTGTCGCTGCCGGAGTCGCCGCTGCGGATACTTCGACTGCGCCTGTCTCGTCCGGACCGCCCGGCGCGGCGACATCCGATCCTCGAACCTGCTCCGGATGCTCAGCGAGTGCGCCCAGCGCCTGTCGGCAGAGATCCAAGACATCGCGGAGCAGGCGTTCGCGCTTGTCTATGAGGTCGCCGGTCTTCGCGCGCGCCTGCCGGACGGGCAGATCTTCTTCGATCTTCGATATCTCGTTCGCGAGGGCTTCCGCCCCGGACAAAGCATCTTTCGCTCTGATCTGGAGTGCCGTGGCCTCGTCGGCCTTTTCAACAGGTGAGTCCTCGGGCAACGCGGCCGCTAACGAGAGAAGTTCGGAGGCTTCCAGTTCCTCCCCGATCAGTTCCACGAGACCGCCAGCCGCGGTGCCGATCGCGTCCTTTATGGCGGCCTGCAGATCGCGGATGGGACGTCGCTTTGGCGTGAGTGTCGAGATCCTCTCGCGGATGTCGGCGAGATGGCCTAGCAAATCGCGCGTGCGGGAGATCGGCCCATCGCTCGGCGCTGCTCGCGCTGCATCGCCGGCCAGTGTGGCGATCGACGCCCAATCCCGGCTCCACAGCTCCTGCAGATGCTCGACTGTCTCGCTGCCGGCCGCCCCCGGCTTGGATTCGGGTATGCCGGTTTCCGTCCACGGCGTTTGATCCGGTTGATCTGCCGTCACTGCGTTGCGCGTGCCATCCGGCGACCGCGGCGCAGCAGCCGGCTCCGCCCCTTCCGACGAAACCTTCATCCTTTCCGGGATGATCCGCTTTTCAAGGACTTCTCCGATTGTCTGACCATCGTCGAACATGCCGAATGGGCCAACTATGTCTCTCAGATAAAGTGCCGTCTCCTTAAACTCGGGCGAGCCTTCCAGGCGTGTGAGGCCGTCGGAAGCTTTCCGGCATTTGGCCATCCATGCGACGTTGCCGGGAAGCGAAACCAGTTCCGCCAGGATCAGGTTCAAGTCTCCACCGGCCTCGCGTAGACGGAGCGCTCCCAATACGAACAGATTTTCTTCGTCGTCTGAAAGCTTCCCTTTCCTCCGGGCCCGGTCGGAAAGTTCTTTGTATTCGCGTCGGATCTGGCTCTTCGGTAGGCCGCGGGACTTTTCGTGGGTGAAGAAGCGGTGCTGCATCATGATTGCGAACGCCGGATACTTCAGGCCTTCAGCGTAGATCGCCGCCATTTCATCGGGCGCGGGCCGTGCCTCGGGCCAGGGATACCCTGTCGCTGCCCTAATCCAGTCGCGGTCCTCATGCATCCTTCTGACGTCGCCGTTCACGAAATGCGCGATGGAGGCGACAAAGTCTCGGGTGACGAAGCCTGGCAGTCTGGCGGACGGTGTGGTCACCACTTGGACCAGCTTCGTAAAATCGTCGAGATTTTGCACGGCATCCGCGGCTATGCCCTCGGCGGCGGGACTTTTGTCTGTTTCCATAAGCGACACTCCGACTGATACGGCCGACGGCACCACACCGTCGCGGCGGTCGAAATCGGTGGATGTCCGAGGCGCGGAAAGCTGCGATACCACATCGGCGCCGACGGCCCGGGGCCTCGTGGGCCGTACCGCCTCCTCCCCGTCGAAGTCGGGTACGTCCTCCTCGTCGAATTCGGGCGAGCCTTCGAACCATCGACGCAGTTCGCTGTAGGGAACAGGCTGTACCTTGAAATTGCCCTCGGCCTCGGCCTCCTCGCCGCCCTCCACCGAGTATTCCTCAACGGGATCGTCGGTGTCGGTCTCCGAACCAGTGCCGTACCGGTCCATGTAGTCGTGTATCTTCGACTTGAACGACAACGGCGCCGGCAGATACGTTCCGTCCGCCGTGTGGGAATACCCGCTGCGGAGTGTGGCGACGAGCGACGCTGTAGCATCGGCGTCGTCTCCGTTCGGCGACGGCAAGACGGTGATTTCGAGCGTGCCGGGAATCCGCGAAGGTTTGTCCCAGGGCTTTAGTATGGCCCGTTGGAAGAGGACCTTTCCCACGGAGGATCGTCTGGTAAGCGTCTTCGCGCCGACCTTCTGAAAGCCATCCTTGGAACGGTATACGGACTGTCCGCGGGCACCGCGGTTGCGGATGCTGAACCCGTGGGCGCACAGGTAGTGACGAGCTTTAGCGCCTGCCTCCGGCACGCTCTCGACGAGACGGTCGATGGCGGTCGCATAGACCTCGTCGTGGATGGGCGCTTTGCGGTCTTCGCCCTGTCTCGTCACCGGAAGCCAGTGCCTCCCCTTCTGCACTGCGAGACGCCCGGCGGCCCTCTCGCGGAGCCGGATGAATCGCAGGTTCGCCCAGGCAACGGGTGGACGGGCGCTGCGATCCTCAAGGAAAATCTGCGGACCGAAATGCTCGTCCGACAGCCAGGCCCATAATCCCCTCGCGTTCGTGGACTCGATGATAAGAACCGCGTTCGGATCTTGGGCCGCGACTTCGTCCGTGACCGACCGTACGAACCGCAGGAAGTTGCGCCTGCGGTCCTCCAGCTTCGAACCCAGCGAGGTGGACCCTGCCGAGGCGACATCAACGAGGGTGCGGGACATGGGCTGGAAGCGGCCAGTATCGAACGCGGCGCCGGAAACGCGGCCGAACCTGCCGAGGATCGCTCCGGTTGTCGCGTCGATCTTGAATGCGACCGCGAGATCGGCGCCATCCGGACGGCCGGTGCGGCTTGCGGCCTGGGCGACCAGGGAAATCCCGACGATGGTGCGCGGCCGCGCCGGTGACGCGAACGCATCTCTCACGGCGTCGGACGGTGTGGGGCCCAGCCCGGAATGGGCGAACAGGAGATCGTACAGGGCCGCTTGGACCCTGTGCATGTATTCGGCTGCCTTCCCGCTACCCGCAGGCAGGAGGTATTGCACACTGCATCCCGCGACCGTCGCGAGGGTGTTCCGGCCGACGTCCTTGTTCACGGAATCGTCGTCGAACCCGTCGTACTCTCGGGCCACCTGCACAATCATCGGCGTTCCGGGATTCTCCGCCTTGATCTGTTCGGCCAGCGGCTTCCATGCTTCGCGCCTGAGCGCGGCTCTTGCCGACCGGTTCAGTGTCGCGCCATCCAGCGTTCTCTTGGTGCCATGCACACCGTCGGGAAGGGCGTATCGGACGACCTTCACTCGGCCGCCAAACAGAAGTTCGACGACCGATCGAAATATCCGCTCCTCGTCCTCCCGCCTGCAGACCAGGACCAACGTGACCGGAGCATCCTTTCCGAAGGCCTTGTCCAGTCGGGACCGATTCGCCGCGACCAGCGGCTCGATGTCCACGGTCTTGATGGGCTTGTCGCGTCCACGCGGCTTGCGTTCGGGTGCTCCGAACAGCTCCTCCACCCTGGCGGGAAGGTCGGCCTCTTCAACGTGACCGAAATGGTGGGTGATCAGATTGAACAGGCTTGCGGCCTGATGGTACTCCGAAGATCGCTTCGCCGCGGGCAGGACGCGTATTGGGGACGGCACGAAGCCGTAGGCGGCGATCCGTTCGGCGACACGTCGCGTGAGATCGACCTGATCCTGAAGGGTCACCCCGCTTTCGACGTCCGGCGTCGGGCGGTATCCGTATCGAAAAGGCACCCCCACGAACAGGTCGCGCCCGTGCCCTCGCGCCCGCACAAGTTCGACGACGTCGTCGCCGATCGCTTCGCCGGACGACCGCTGCGCCTCGAACAAAGCCGTGTTGAGACGCGCAGCAGGTTCGCCTTTCGACAGCTCCATCGAAAGCGTCATCGCCCCAGCGATCGTGCCGCGCTGCGCGACCCTGACGGAAATGCGACTTCGGCCGAAGAGCCGGTTCGGCTTCGGGAATTCCCTGCACCAGATGCGCTTCATTGCGCGTATCACGACGAACGGACGGCCGGACGACGGACGCGTCTCGACGCTCACGTTCGTGACCATCGAAAACAGATCGGCGCCGCCGGGCGCGGCGGCGGGCCAGGTCTCGAACGAAACCGAGTTGCCGTACTCGACGTCTATGATGCGGTGGACGGGACCGAGGCCCGCGAAGAGCTCTACCCCATCCAACGAGCGCAATATGATCGCCAGAATTGGATCCGCATAATCGTGGAAGTCGGACCCGCTCGCGTTCGCGACCGAGCGACCGCGTTTCGGATCGCCTGCTAGCTCGTCGAAGAGCTCTCCAGCACGCGCGCGGGCTTCGAGCGCGTCCACGTCGCCGCAGTCGATTCCCAACTTCTCGACCCAAGGGCGGAGCGTAAGCTGGCACCAATTGGCAACGACCCTGTTGGCCCCGGAAAGGATGGCATCCGGTTCCGCATCCGCGGCGAACACGGGCTCGCCCAGCTTCGGCGACAGTATACGGCGCTGCAGCAGCAAAACGCCTTTAATGCGTGCCTGCATCGCGGCACGCAAATCCGCGTAGGGAAGCGTCTTTCCTTCCGGTTTTCCGGTGTCCTTGGCCAGCCTCCGGATGCGTTCGAAGAAAGCGCTCGCCGTTTCGGTCCAGACGAATTTCCGCAACGGCAGGGGCGGCTTCACGCCCGCCGGCATCCCCTGCCACATCAGCGCGCACTCCAGAGTTTCCTCCGGACCGTTCGCACGGACGTACAGATCGTCCTCCGCGCTCATCGTCGTCCCGCCGTTGGGAATAGGACGTTTTCGCATGCCCGGAGGGGATGGAGAAAGGGCTCGTATAGCAGTCCGTAGATCTCACGCTGGATCGGATCGGGATTCGCCATCAACTCATCCAGCACGTCTCGCATCGCAACGATCATGCTTGTCTTGTAGCTGTCCCGCATCCCCCGGGCGGAATTGGACGCGAACGCCGCATCGACGAAGAAGACGCGTGTCTTGCATCCGTTTCTCATCGCTCTGCCAATCGTCTGCAGCAGATCCACCATGCCGTCTGCCACGAAGGGTTGGATCAGCTTCCCGAGGCGGCTGATCTGCTGCGATCGGCGCAGCAGCCACCGGAGCTTGTCCAATGCTTCGTCGCGGGCGTCGCGCCATTCGCGGATGACCCCGCCGATCTCGGCCGCGGGGTTGATGCCCTTCATGTCGAACTGGAGGGCCAGTTGTCCGGCGAGGCCGCCGGTGAACGCCAAACTGTCGGCAGTTGGGTGCGGCCGGACGAAGAAGGCCACCGTCCCGATTACCGCGTCCCGCACCCGGGGACCGTCCGGGAACACGATATTGACGCCCCTCCCAATAGCCTTCATTGGGAATACCAGCGCATCCCAGTCGTCCCGTACGCCGAGCATCTCGACCTGACCCGCCGCCACCCATTCGGCGCGCTCCGCCGTCGGCACCTTGCGGATATCGGACGTCACACCGATCACCCGATGCCCGATGGAGGATGTGCGCTTGAGGTGTGCTTTTATGAACTCGACCTGCTCGTAGGAGTTGACGACGATCGCGGTGCGCCTTCCCGGATCGAATTGGTCGGTTCGCAGCTGCGCCACCAGCGGATCGGCACCACCGAAGAAATGGTCTGTGAGTTGCCGCAGAGCGTGTTCTCTTTCCCGTGCCGAGCGCGCGCCGCTGACCCGGACGAATTGATCCGGCACATCCGGGTCGGGCACTGGCGTGAAAGCGTAGACGCTGTCACGCCATGCTTCGGTTTCTCCCTCGCGTCTGAGGATGTAGCTCGGACGGACGGGAACGTGATAGCTCGGGCTTGGCTCCAAGTAGCTGGTGGCGGATGCCATCAGCACCGCCGGTCCCTTGATGCCGTCGTCCGCGAGCATCTCGGACAGGTGGTACAACAGCAGCCGCGGGACTCCGGCGAACGAGAGGTATTGCAAGCTTAAAGAACGTTGGCCGCGATCATTGATGTCGTAACCGAAGCGGATACCCGACAGCCGCCCGATCAGCGACTCCGGAATGTTGCGGCGCAGGTCGGACGACACTCCCTGTCCGAATACCCTCTCGGTGTGGACGCCCTCCGCGATCATCGCGAACTGCGCTGGTACGAGCGCGAGGAACTGCAGCACGACGCTCGTGACCTCGACTAGAAACCGGAAGAGGACTCTGGCCTCTTGAGGGTCAAGTCCTTCCCGGTACGGCACGATCCCGCAGAAGGCATCCCGCATCTCGTCGTAGTGCTCTTCGAACCGCTCGACGAGCCTTGCGCTCAGCAACCTGCCCAGGGCGGATCGGAATCGGTTCACGGCAGCATCGAGAGCGCCTCTCTCGATTTCCAGATCGCGCGCGACACGTGCAAGGTCGAGATCGGAGAGATCGTCCTCGCCGTCGCCGCCAACATCGCTCGCAAGCACCGACCTGACGAGCATTTCGAAGAAGCGTCTGATGAGGTCGAACCGCGCGCCGTGATGCTCGTCCTCGTCCGCATCCGGGTCGAGATACATGGATGCCAGAATCGAGTTTCCCGTCACGAAAGATCCTACGAAGCGCTTCAGCAGCCCCCCTTCTTCGACCATCTGCTGCAGGAGATGAGCTCGGAGAGCGCGGTTGAGTCGCATGAACCGGTTCGAAGCCAACGTGTAGTTCTCGATCGATGCCGAAAGCGCGAAGCCCCGGCCGGAGGCAACTGGGTCGAACACGTCGTCCAACAGCATGGATTCGTACGATTCCGCCGATCCGAAAAGGTCGAGTTCGGCGATGCCCTTGGCGTCCAGCGCGGCCTGCGCGCCGTCGACTTCGTCCACGATCACCAGATCGCTTGTCCGGGCCACGTGTTCGAAATGCCGCATCCGCTCGGCATGGAAATGGGAAGAAAGCCCGACGTCGGTCGAAATGACGTGCCCGATATGAACGAGCGCTTCCGGATCGGCGAGGCGCCTAGCCGACCGCTGCCGCCCGCATGCGACCGCGAGGGGGCACAGCCTGCTTCCCTCGGCACCTTCGCGACCATCCCTCTTGAGCGCGGCCTGCCGGATGGACACGCACGGCGGCCGATCATGGGGAAATTCGAACGACGCCGGCGGTACCGACACGAAACCCGCGAGGGCGCACCGTGTACCTAGAAGGTCGGCCCCGGCAGCGGTCTGTCCGAAGCCTCCGCCCTCCATTGTCGCCACCCGCTCGGCCAACCGCGTTGCATGCCGTCGGCGCGCATCGGCGGATTGGCCCACCAGAAGGGCCGTCGGTATCGAATAGCGCTGGAAGTCGGCGTCTATGGCCAATGCAAACTCGATCGACGGCACCAGCAGAGTAATCCGGCGCCCCTGCCGCGCGAGAAAGACGATCAGAAGGAAGATCAACGTGGATTTGCCGGCGCCCGGCAGCCCGATCATATGGACCACCCTGTCGAAATGGATGCCGGTGGTTGGCGACAGCCGCGTGCCCTCTGGCGACAGGACGGAGAAGACCGCCGTTCCCTCGGGCGATCGGAGCCGACTGAGGAAGTTTTTGGGCACTCGCGTCGGTTCCTGCGCATCCTCTTCGTCCAGACTCCGCGCCACCTCCTCCAGGTCGGCAAGCGTTGCCTCGATCGGCGCCCTCGTGATCTTCTTTTGCGGACCTGGTGGGCGGGCGGGCAGATGCGCTATCGGGCGCGCGTCGCAGATCACATCGGGCCCGCTTTCCCCGTCGATGCGGAATCGGAAAGATCTCGCGTGGTCTGCCGGGACGCTTGTTTCCTGCCGATGATCGAGAACTCCCCTCAGCACATCCAGCATTCCCTGGCGACGGGCGTCGTTGCGGCTCACGCGTTCCCGGATGGAGAAGCCGGTCGTCGGATCCGTCGATATCTCGAATGGCGGCTCGCGATAGTCGTCGTCGGACGCGTGATCCTCTTCCCAGGCCCGTGCATCCGTGACGGCTTCCTGCAGGTGTGCGTCGGATTCGATGTTCACTCCGAGCAGTCTGAGATTCCGCAGCGCCGTAGTGGCCTCCCGGAGCGAAGGATGGCGGACCACTGATCTGTAGCCTGAGAGGATCGCCGGCGCGCCGCTCAGGCGCTTGAGGCCGATGATGTCGTGCATGACGGATGCGATCCACTGCGCTCTCAGAGCGGGAACGAAGCCGGCGGGCGCCTCCCTCATGTCGCCACCAGTTCGACGACTTCGCTCACTTTGGCGAAGGTGACCTGAGTCGATCCCCTGTAGCTTTCGCGCAGGTCCTCCAGATATCGCGGCCTGCGGTCAACGATGGAATCCGGCACGGCCACGAACCGCGCACGGAAGGTCGACAACCCGCCCAGTCGCTCGGTCAGCATCTCTCCAAGCAGTCGCGGACATGAGTAGCTCTTGACGTCGATGCCGAGTTCGTCAGTCCGACCGACATCGGCCGCGTCGTCCCGCGGGTAGAGCACGACATTGACGCCGCGGCGCTTGAGCTCGTCGTGCAATTTCACTTCCGCCAGGCCGGGCCCCACCCAATAGGCCAGGATGTCGTCCGTGAAGACGCGCCAACCCGCCGGATCAGCGACGCTGTGACGGGCCTGCGAGGATGGGACCTCTTCTAGACATGCGGTGATCCGACAACGGCCGTCCGGAAACGAGCTACCGTCGCGGTGCGGATAGAGAAGGGCTCCGCAGTTCGCGCAGATGCGAAAGGAGCCGTCCCGACGCAAGGCGCCGAGAGGAATATTTGTCGACCACCGACGGAGAACCTCGTCGGCGGAAACCGCGCCTGTGTCTTCTAGGAAGTCGAACAGTTCGCGGCGCTCGTAGACCGGTTTCCTAACGACCCGCTCGCGCAGGATGGAGTAGATCTGCAATCGGCTTTCGGTCCTGACGCGCTGCACGATCTCCCGCAGTTGGCGGTGGTGGATGTCTTCGTACGCGCCATCGGCCTGTCCTTTGGCGGCGAGAGCACGGCACTCCTCGGTAGGCGCAACCGGTTCTTCGGAGAGAAGCTTGGCCTCGCTGAATCGGAACGGAGATAGGAAGGCGGGTACGCCCCACTCCCCCACTGGGAGTCGGCGCGCTAGGTCGGACAAGCAATGCACACTATCCGCTATATCCGCCGCCCCTCCGATGAGGCAAAGTCTCGACACGAACTCCATTCCCTTTCCGAGGCTCTCCGGCAAAGAAAATGGATCGACGATCTCTCCCGCCCTTACCCTCAGCTGCAGATCCACAAATCCGCGGCTTAGAAGCCGCAGCCCGACTTCCGCATCATCTGTGGAATCGTGTTGAGTATCCTGCATATCCCTAATAAAACTGACTATATGATTTCTGTAAAGTCACTATCCGATCTTGCTACCAGGCGCGGCGGCTCGGCCCTCACGGCGAGACTCCGGCACATCGACGACCGTTTGGTTTGGTTCGGATTCGTTCGCATTACTGACCATGCTGCAAAATTTGGCATATCGGATGTGCAAGGCAAGATAGATTTATCAACCTATCGCAACCTGTCGGATACGCCCCCGCCCGAAAGGAAGCCCGGACCCCGCAATCTGCGTACCAACCGGGACCTGCCTGGGGTCTACGAACGCCCTGCGGCGTTCGCGCCCCTCTTCGCTTGCGAGCGAACCCTGGACGATTTGATCGCAACGAAATTGCCGGACGCATCCACAAAGAACCGGCTTGATTTCGACCAACTTGTCTTACCCAAGCGGAATGTAATACCGGACTCGGTCCGACCAGTCTTGGCGTCAACTGAGTTGAAGAACAGCTGCTCCATCACCTACCAGTCCTTGACTTCCAAGGAGTCGACTGTGCGAACGATATGTCCGCACGCCTTGGTCAAGGCCTCAGGACGTTGGCATGTTAGAGCATTCGATTTTTCTCGAAGACGTTTCGTCGATTTCTCACTGTCCAGGATACTGGAATCCGAGGAGCTGCTCGAACATCCCGCCGTTCCCGCAGAGTTGGATGATGACTGGCACGCAAACGTGGCCGTCGAATTCATCCCGCATCCCGATCTATCGCCTCAGCAAAAAAGAGCGGTAGCGAGGGAATACGGTATGACCAGTATGGCTATGACGATCACCGTCCGCCGGGCGATGCTATTCTATTTACTGGATGAAACGCGTTTGCTGAATGCGCTAAAGGCACCTGGAAAAAGCGAAACCCGAGGGGCGGGTCTATGGCTGAGAAATCCCCGCTTCGTCTCGGGCGAACTGACGAAGATGAACTTTGAGGAATAAATGCTTTTGTTTTGTTATTTGACCGCCTGCCCAACTGCCGTCAACTTTATCGTCGGCGCGGCCAGCGGCCGTTTTGCCATGTCTGTTTGGAAGCCGGCTGAGGTGAATCGACAGGCGGGCTGGCCAATCTGTAGAACGTAACGCCAAATATCTCTTTCTCTTCCTGGATGAAGTTGTGGAAGTAGCTGATCGTCACTCGACTCGGGCTTTCGAACTTGACGAACACGACGGGAAACGCGCCGTCAAACACATCTGGCGATAGCGCTAGACTCAGGTAATCGCTCTCTTCGATGCCCTGCAGAAAAAGGCAAGGCTGGCTGCTGTCAAAAACTCGATAAGCACGCCAACCCTGCTCACGCCATTTAGTGCGAGGCACTTGCGTTCCCTCGGGCGCGGCAACATTCGCGGAGCGCGGATAGCGATAAAAATCATTGTCGGTGCAAGGATGTTTTGGCCAGGGCTTGCCCAGCGCATCGAAGAACACCCTACTTCCGTAGACGCCGAGGCGCTTGACACCACCATCGGAAACCCCGTCGACGTCGACCTCGGCACGGTTTCGTTGCCGATCTTCGGCGATGTCGAGGTTGTTGCGGAGTTCTCGTACGACCTTCCGCAGCGCCACCTGTGCGCAGCGCTGACGCTCGAAGGCCTGCTCACGATCGGAAAGACTTGCGTCAACTTTTAGGGTCCATCGTGATCCGCAAAAGGGGCCGCGCTCATCGCGCGACCCCTTTTGTTTGGGCATTTACGTATCCCCGGGACATACGGCTTATGTACGAGCTCGTCTTGTCACCAGAAATCAGCCTACAGAAATCGCTTTGAGCGCCTGATGCAGCCTCACCATGGCCCAAGTGTCTCGGCGACAGTAAGCCAGGAGCGAACTTTGTAATCGAGCTGACGTTGCTGCGTCAGCCTGCCCGCTTGCCATTAGCCAGAACGCCGTGGATGCGGCACCGCCGTCAGCGATTTCCTCAAGATCGTCGTAGGTACCGTCTGGGCAAAGAGCAGGCGCAGCAACCTTTATCGAATTACTGAAATCGAACTCAGGATGATAAACGCAGCCGCGCACAATCGGCAGCAGGTCGTTGAGCTGACGAATGACGTGCCCGATCGGCTTGGCGAGATCAGGAAAAATCGATGCGAGTTCTGTAAGCCGCGTCCGCTCATATGATGAGTATACGACCACTGGCAGCTTCGTTCCTCCGAGTGAGTCCAGCAAGCTTTCAGCGAACGAACGGCGAGGGTCGGAACTAGCGTCGCCAAGGAACTCGCTGTGGCTTACCGCTCCATTCGAATCGACGTGGTGCAGCGACCACTGGAACGGGATGACTTCATAGGGTCGTGTGCCAGCATAAAGCGGAATCGCTGGCAGGACTGCCTCGAAATCGAGATAAAATGCTGGCGGCCCGAATGCGCGGATGCGGATTCCGATGAAAGCGGCCAGCCATTCCGATTGAAGGCGGCCAGTGGTTCCGATCGATTGCGGACAGCAT
>JAIEPT010000026.1 GCA_019748295.1 Gemmataceae bacterium
GATGAGCGGGCGGTGAAAACGGAACGCCGGTGTCCACCGGCGCACCGCGTCACCGCTCGACTCTACCCTCGGAAGCACAACAACAGTCCCTACTTCTCCATCGCGAGGTTCTCGGCTTGCGCCAACGCGCGGTCCTGTTGCGTTACCGCTTCGGTCGCCTTCTCGGCGTCCGCCAATTTGTCCAAGACGCTCATGTCCTTGTCCGACAGCTTGAGCTGCCGGCGAACGCTCGCACGGCCTCCGATCATCTCAACGACTTTTCCGGTGATATCGGAAACGCCGTGAATCACGAGTTCGAGTCCCGCTTCAACCGTCTGGCCCGCGGCAACGGCCGCTGTCGTCGTGAGGATCGTGCGAGCCTCGGCCGCATGCTCGGGGAGCAGGGTTTGGCAGCCGATGTCGGCAACCACCGCGAGACCGAGCGCCATCGTACCTCCGATGGCGCGACGCCACCATGTCCGCCGCCGCATTTCCGTTTCCATGCGATGATGCAGCGTGACAACCGCTTCGAAAAACGATTCGAGCTGGCGATGCAGGTCCTGCGCATCGCGGAAACGCATGGCCGCATCCTCGCATCGGACGAAGAGCTGCCATTCCGGCCACGAGTGCATGTCCACGACGTCCTTCAGCGTGAACGATCCGATATCCGGCAGCGTCATCTCCTGTTGCATGCGGTAGAAGAAGTGCTGCTTCGTTTTCGCACGGGCTTCCATGACGGCGCTCAGCGCGTCCTGTCCCGCTGCTTGCCGCGCGCGCTCGTCGAGATCCAGCGAAAAGGGGGGCGCGAAGAGGTGCGTCGGCAGACAGCCGGGATCCGGCGTTCCCGGCGGCACGAACGAGGATCGCTTGAGCGTCACTGGCGTGTTGCAGTTGTAAGCCAAATCGGCCATGCGCCGAACCGCGAGGGCATGGCGGCGCCGGCGAGCGATCGTCTCGGCGTCCCCGTCCTCCGGCATCTGCACGAAGTTGCGATAAATCAGCGACCGCCTGAAGTCCTGAAACGAAAATTCGCCTGCCCAGGGAACAAGATCCTTACGCACGAGATGGCGGAAATCCTTGAACTCCCCCTCTACTTCCGGTCGGCGTAACTCGCTGATTTCGCGACTCGTGCACTCGGCGAACAACACGCGCAAAGCGTCGTCATCCTCGTTGAGCCCTTTGAAGAACGCGAGGAAACGCCGCTTCACTTCGCGATCCTGCTCGGCGCCGAGCCGAAGCTTGCACACGGCCGACTCGCCATTGGCCTGCAGAAAGCTGTTCCAAAATGTCGTCCCTTTGGCTTGCAAGGCAAAGGGCGGATTCTTGAGAAACGAGGAGAAGTCGTCCTCCATGGTGAGCAGTACCAGCCTGCCGTCATCCATCAGTTTGGCGACCGCATCCGGATGTTGCTCGGCGGCACGCAAGAGGGTCGGATCGTTGACCGCGCTCTGCCTGCCGACGAACACTTGCGGCGAATAGATCAGCGAGCGTACCAGCTCGCGATGCACCCATTCGTCGCGATGCTGTCGGACATTCTCATTGCCCATCCCGCCGGTGCTGACGAGTTGGCGCAGGTCTTCCAGCGGCCAATACTCGTTGTCCAGGCAGTGGGGGAAGACGGCGTAATAGTCGAACGGCTTATTGTTGGAAAGCTGCATGGCTGTCCCTCGCGCGTCCGCCGGCCTGGGTTCAAGAATCTCAAAAAGGCCGAAGACGCATCTCGACAAATACCGCCGTGAAACTTCGGATGCAAAGCAAATCCGCGGAAGCTCTCTCGCCGTTTGCCCCAAGCCCGATTCAATAGTGCCATGCATTCGCCGCGAATCGCGGCGACCGGGGAGGTCCGCATCATGCCATCGCGCGTCAAGCAGTTGCTGAAGCAAGGGAAGATGGTCCGCGTCTTCGGCATGGGGCAACTCTGCGATCCCAAGCTTGTCGAAATGATCGGCGTCCACGGCGGATGGGATGCGGTGTGGCTCGATCAGGAGCATGTCGCGCTGCCCGGCCAACTCATCGAGAATTGTACGCGGGCCGCTCGCGCGGTCGGGCTTGATTCGTTCGTCCGCCTCGCCCCCACCGATTATGCGTCCGTCATGCGTCCTTATGAAGCGGGCGCCGGCGGCATCATGGCGGCCCAGGTCCGCAGTGCCGAACAATCGGCGGAGATCATCCACTGGTGCAAGTTCCACCCGCTCGGCCTTCGCGGCGTCAACAGCGGCGGCATCGATGGCGGCTACGGCACCATTCCGCTGGCCGACTACCTGCGACAGGCGAACGACGACACCTATGTGATCCTGCAGGTCGAGCATTTCGAGGCGGTAGAGGCGATCGAGAAGATCGCCTTGCTGCCGAGCCTGGATTGCCTCTTCATCGGCCCCGCCGACCTGAGCCAATCGATGGGCTTGCCGGGGCAGATGGATCATCCGCAAGTGTGGGACGCGATCCAGCGCGTGGCTGCCGCGTGCAAGAAGACCGGCGTCCGCTGGGCGATCTTGCCGAAGGATGTGCCCTACGCGAAGAAATGCGTCGAAATGGGATGCACGATGCTGTCGATCGGGTTCGATACCTGGATCGTTTTCCGCGGGTTGAAGAGTTTTCAGGACGACTACGCCTGGCTGCCGAAGTAATTGAGGAATCGCGATGAATCTCGACGATCTGAAGCGACTGTATGCGTTGCCGTTGCCTGAGCTTCTCTATCAGGCTCAGACGGTGCATCGCGAGCATCTCGACCAAGCCGACATCCAGCGTTGCGCTCTGCTCAGCATCAAGACCGGCGGATGTGCGGAGGATTGCGGCTACTGCTCGCAGAGCGCCCATTTCAAGACGAGCGTGAAGCCGTCGCCCCTGATGGAAGTCCAGGAAGTGCGCGAGAAGGCGACTCGGGCGAAGGAACTTGGCGCGACAAGGTTCTGCATGGGCACCGCCTGGCGTGAGCCGAAGGATGGGCCCGGCTTCGACAACATTCTCGAGATGGTGAAGACGGTCCGCGGGCTGGGCATGGAAGCATGCGTCACGCTCGGCATGCTCAGCGAAAGCCAGGCGGAACGGCTCAAAGAGGCGGGCCTGACGGCGTACAACCACAATCTCGACACTTCGCGACGGCATTATCCCAATGTCGTCACGACGCGCTCCTACGATGATCGCATCAAGACGCTTCAGCATGTGCAGAAGGCCGGCATTCAGGTCTGCTGCGGCGGCATCATCGGCATGGGGGAAAGCGAGGAGGATCGGCTGATGATGCTGGCCGAGCTTCTGGCATTGGAAACGCCCCCCGAGAGCGTGCCGATCAACACGCTGGTGCCGATCGAGGGGACGCCGATGGCCGATCTGCCGCCGGTCGATTCGATCCAACTCGTGCGCCTGATCGCGGTCGCTCGCATCGCGTTCCCCAAGTCGCGCGTTCGTCTGTCGGCGGGCCGAGACCGCATGAGCAAGGAACTGCAGGTACTCTGCTTCCTCGCAGGCGCCAACTCGATCTTCTTCGGCGACAAACTGCTGACCGCCCCCAACCCCGAAGCGACCGAAGACGCCGAACTCTTCCGCGCGATGGGCCTCCCCGCGTGAGCATTTTGCCCTTTGGAGGAGAGGGGCTTGGCCTCTTGCTCCCCTCTCCCCCTTGGGGAGAGGGGAGTAAGCGGTGCTGCGGCCAGAGTGGTCCTCACGCTCCGCGTGAGGTCAGCAGCGATGCAAAGTTCATCCGCGGAACGTATTTAGGGCCCGACTGTCTGTCATTCAACCGCGGCTGACCTCACGCGGAGCGTGAGGACCACTCTCACCTCACGCTCCGCGTGAGAGAGTGGTCCTCTCCTTCTCCGCGTGAGGTCAACGGCGATGCAAGGTCAACCATTCTTCGTGCATTCACCCAAGAGGACGCATCGTCCATGGACGAAGCATCCGCTGGCCTCACGCCGAGCGTGAGGACCACTCTCGACTCGCGCTGGCGCCGAACGCTTGACCAACTCGCGGCTCAACATCGCGAACGCCGCCTCGTTCCTCCCTCGGGCATCGATTTCTCCTCCAACGACTACCTCGGCTACGCCTCAAAGCCGCATGCCGACGATCCAGCGCTCTCCGCAAGCGGCGCCGCTTCGCGTCTGTTGCGGGGCCAACATCCCCTGTGGGACGAAGTCGAATCGCAACTCGCCGCATGGCACGGGGCCGAGGCGGCACTTGTCTTCGCCAGCGGCTATGCCGCGAATGAGGGCGTGCTATCGACGCTGATCGAACCAGGCGATTGGGTCGCATCGGACGCTCTCAATCACGCATCGATCATCGACGGCCTGCGTCTGTCGAAAGCCGAGCGATTCGTCTTTCGCCACCTGGACCTGGGGCATCTCGAAGAGGGACTCCAAACCGCGAAGGGCCAACGATTCATCGTCGTGGAATCGCTGTACGGCATGGACGGCGACCTCGCACCGCTCGCGGACCTGGCGTCGCTCGCTGAGAGATATGGAGCCGCACTGATTGTGGATGAAGCCCATGCGACCGGTTGCTGGGGTAACGAGGGCGGCGGGTTGGTTGACGCTCAAGGCCTGCGAAACCGCGTCCTTTGCAGCATTCACACTGGAGGGAAAGCATTAGGCGTGCATGGTGCGTATGTCGTCGGATCGCACCAGATGTGTGACTACCTAGTCAATCGTTGCCGACATTTCATCTTCACGACCGCGTTGCCGCCTCGCTTGGGCGCGTGGTGGAAGCAGATGGTGACATGGGTATGTCACGACGGCGACGCTCGAAACCGGCTGCATGCGAATGCTCGTCGGTTCAGCGAATCCTTGGCATTGCATGGCGTGAGGGTTCCAAGCGAAAGCTACATCGTGCCGATCGTGCTCGGCGCCGACGAACGCGCGGTCGCTGCAGCAGCTTCCTTGCAAGCGCAGGGGTTCGATGTTCGAGCGATCCGCCCGCCTACCGTTCCTGAAGGCGCCGCCCGCTTGCGTGTTTCGATTCACGCGGATCATGAGCCGGCGACGCTGGACGCGCTGGCGGACGCCATCGCCCGCATCGTGAGGGGCGCATGAACGACATCATCGTGCTCGGCACCGACACGGATGCAGGGAAGACGACGTTTTCTCTGATGTTGTTGGCCCAATTCGCGGATCGCTTCGACTATTGGAAACCGGTCGAGACCGGCGATTCCGATTCGCAAAAAGTCGCATCGTTGGTTCCGCATGCAGTCGTCCATCCGCCGGTCATGCGATGCATCGAGCCCGTCGCGCCGCCCTTGGCTGCGAAGCGCGAAGGGCGAAGCATTCCGCTGGCGGTTGAGATCGTCAAGCAACGGCCGACCTCGCGACCGTTGCTCATCGAGACGTTCGGCAGCCCCTTTTCGCCGCTCAATGAGACGGAACTGCAAGTTGAGCTGATTCGCGGCTTGGCAAACGCGTCGTCGCGCTTCGTGTTGGTTTCGTCGGCAAAGCTTGGGGCCGTGGGGCGCACGTTGCAGACGATTGCGGGGTTGGAGCATGTTGGGGTCCATCTGCATGCCGTGGTGTTGATGGGGGACATCGATGCGTATGCGGAAGCGACGATTCGACAGCACCGAACGGGGCTGATCGTCGTTTCGCTAGCGTTTCCCAAGGATTGGACGGCTGATGCGATCGCGTCGTCGGCGGAAGAACATGCAGGCTCGCTGAGCGACATCGTTTTGGATGGCGGTAGAAATACCCGTTTATGCACGGGACAGCCCCTCACCCCCAACCCCTCTCCCCAAAGGGGAGAGGGGAGCCTGATCGAGCGTGATGCGGCGGTGGTTTGGCATCCGTATACGGCGCTTCGCGGGGTGGCGGAGCCTTTGGCTTGCGTGGGGGCGGAGGCGGAGTTTTTGCATCTTGCGGACGGGCGAACCCTCATCGATGGCATCTCCTCGTGGTGGACGATTCTCCATGGACATCGGCATCCGCCGCTCATGCAAGCACTGCGTGAGGCGAGCGAATCGATCGACCATGTGCTGTTCGCGGGGGTCACGCATCCCTGGGGTGTCGAGCTCGCGGAGCGTCTGCTGCACAGCGTTGGATGGGCCAGCGGCCGTGTCTTCTATTCCGACAACGGCAGCACGGCGGTCGAAGTGGCGCTGAAGATGGCGTACCAGTATTGGTCGCTGAAAGGCGAGCCGCAGCGAACGCGTTTCATCGGCTTTGAGAACAGTTACCACGGCGACACCTTCGGCGCGATGGCCGTGAGCCGGGATCCGATCTTTTTCGGAACCTTCGAGCCGCTGCTTTGCCAGGCCGACATCCTGCCGCTTGATCCGAATCGCCTTTCCGAACATTTGAAAATGCACGGTTCGCAAACTGCCGCCGTCATCATCGAGCCGCTGGTGCAAGGCGCGGGAGGCATGCGGATGCACTCGGCCGAAACATTGCGGCAACTTCGTGAAGTGGCGGCCGAGCATGGCGTCCTCTTCATCGTCGATGAAGTGATGACCGGCGGCGGACGAACCGGGACGCTGTGGGCCCATCAAGCGGCGGGCATTCAGCCGGACCTCGTTTGCGCGGCCAAGACGCTCGCCGGCGGCGTGTTGCCCTTGGCCGCGACGCTCGTTTCCGCCAAAGTCGTATCACCTTTCGAAACGGACGATCGGCGAAAAACCTTCTTCCACGGCCACTCCTTCACCGCCCACCCCCTCGCCTGTGCTGTCGCATGCGCCAATTTCCGCCTGCTGGCGGCACAGGATTTCCTCGCACAACTTCAACGGATCGCGGCTTTCTGGGAGCGATCGCTCGGTTCGCTTCGCGATCATCCGAAGGTGCGCGACGTGCGGATTCAGGGGAGCATCGCGGCGATCGAACGCAAAGTCGAGGGAGGCTATCTCGCTCACTGGGACGAGCAGACCTACCTCGCGGACGGCGTCTTCCTCCGCCCGCTCGGGTCAGTCCTGTACGCGATGCCGCCCCTTCGCACATCGGACGAATCGCTGGACCGCATCGCCGCCGTCATGCGAAAATCGCTCCAGTAGACGTCCCCCAAGCCCAGGGGCGAACGCAGCGAGCTCCTGGGTTCCAGACCGAAAACGTATCGCTCTTCAGACACTCCGAACCCAGGAGCTCCCTGCGGTCGCCCCTGGGCTTGGCAGCGAATCGGACCGAACCTCGCTAGCCACCGCGTGTCCCCACGGGCGAGAACCTCACACGGACGAACCATGCACAAAGAACCGTTTTCCGGCCCGCTCGAACAGGTCGATCCATGCTGCTACCGCATCCCCAAAAGCTACAAGCCGGGCATGCGCGTCGATGGCATGATCTTCGCCAACGAACTGCTGCTCGATGCGGTCCGCAAGGACCAGGCTGCCGACCAGGTGGCGAATGTTGCGTTCCTTCCGGGCATCCAAAAGGCGAGTATCGCCATGCCCGATATCCACTGGGGCTATGGCTTCTGCATCGGCGGCGTCTGCGCAACCGATCCCAATGAAGGGGGCGTCATCTCGCCCGGCGGCGTCGGTTACGACATCAACTGCGGCGTTCGCCTCGTGAAGACCAACCTCTTCTACCGCGACGTCAAGCCGCACATTCGCACGCTCGTCGAAACGCTCTTCAAGACGGTCCCTGCGGGCGTGGGCCGTAAGGGAAAGTACGAGTTCCGCGGCAAGGAGATCAATCGTATGCTGACCGACGGCGCTCAGTATCTGCGTAGCCGCGACCTTGCGACGGACGGCGACGTCGAACACACCGAAGCCAACGGCCGACTCGATGAGGCGGAGCCGGACTTCGTCAGCGATCATGCCAAGGCGCGCGGAGCCGAGCAGTGCGGCACGCTGGGTTCGGGCAATCACTTCATGGAAGTGCAGGTCGTCGATCATCTGTTCGACCCCGCGGTCGCCAGTGCGTTCGGCCTTGAGAAAGATCAGATCTGCGTCCTGATCCACAGCGGCTCGCGTGGCCTGGGCTACCAGGTCTGCGACGATGCGCTCACCCAATTCCGCAACGCTCCGCAGAAGTACGGCATTGAGCTGCCGGACCGCCAGCTCGCGTGCGCTCCGGTGAATAGCCCGGAAGGCCAAAAGTACATCGGCGCGATGCGTGCCGCCGCGAATTACGCGTGGTGCAATCGCCAGCTCCTCATGATGCAGGCCCGCGAATGCTTCGAGGAAATCTTCGGCCAAACGTGGCAGTCGCTGCAAATGAACCTGCTTTACGACGTCTGCCACAACATCGCGAAGTTCGAAGAGCACACGGTGGACGGCAAGAAGAAAAAGGTTTGGGTCCATCGCAAGGGAGCGACGCGCGCCTTCCCGCCCGGCCATCCCGAAGTCCCCGCGATTTGGCGAAAAATCGGCCAGCCGGTGATCATCCCCGGCGACATGGGCCGCGCGAGCTGGGTGCTCGTCGGCCAGCCCGGCAGCATGGAACGATCGTTCGGCACCACCTGCCACGGGGCGGGCCGAGCCATGTCGCGCACCGCCGCTGTGAAGCATGCGGCCGGCCGGCGTATCGACAAGGAACTGGAAGCTCGCGGCGTGATCGCCCGATCGCAAAGCCGCAAGGGCCTCGCGGAAGAACAGCCGGATGCGTACAAGAACGTGGACGACGTGGTGGACGTGGTCCACGAAGCCGGCCTCTCCGCCAAAGTCGCCCGCATGCGGCCCATCGGCGTGATTAAGGGGTGATGCCTCAACGATCGACTTTGGAAGGGCGTGCCATGCTTTGGCGGATCCTGACAGGGGTCAGGGCAGCTTCCGCTTTCGTCGCCAAAGCATGCCCACAGACCGAACGCTCGGAAAGCTTTCGCAGGCGTAAGACGAAGGAGCCGCGCACGCAGTAAGCGGTTTCGCATGGCGTCACGCCGAACCGCTTACTGCGTGCGCGGCTCCTTGGAAGCTTCGCATGCTTCGCCGGTAGCATGGGGAACCCGGCCAAGCATGGCACAGGCCACACGCCACACCATGAAACTCAATAAACGACTCTTCAACGCTTTCGGTCGAAGATGCGATATCTTGCCGGAGGGACAGGGCTGGGGGTGAGTGAAAACCACCACCCCACGCGGTCGCTTCACCTGTGCAACTGCTCCCCGTCCGCATATTGGGCGATGGTGATGCCCTCACCCCAACCCTCTCCCAGAGGGAGAAAAAGCCGAGTGCACCTCAACGACGACAAATGCCCGCGTCGGCTCGACGCGGGCATTTGTTGTCGTTTTGTTGATTCGAGGTTACCAGCCGTAGCCGTAACCGTAGTAGGTGAATCCTTGGGGCTGGTAATTCGCGGGATGATAGTAGGCCGGGACGATCGGAGCCGATGGCGGCATCGCGGCGTGGGGCGGCGCCTGGCAGTTCGGGCAGGGCGCAACCGGCGGCATGCCGTGGAATTCCGCGGGCGGCATCATGGGTGCGCCGCCGAAGCCTTCGGGAACCTGACCGTTGCGGTGCATGCCCCAGAGGAAGTTGTTGTTGCCCGACTGGCGTTCCCAGTTGAGGCCGATGCCGAACTTCGAGCTTTTCCAAGCAAGCGCGGGGGTGGAGGACGCGACGACGATCGCCAAAGACGCCAAAGCTGCAAACGCGAGACGATTCATGGGAGACCAACTTTCCGCCTAGAGAAGATGCGTTGCCTTTGCCGCGGGCGCTGAGAATGCGGCCAGTACACGTCGAATATGGGACAGGGATGACGCGGGTTAAAGGAATTCGTTCCGATTCGCCGGGATTTCAGGCGATCCGAAACCCGCAGTTCGGTTGCAACCCCCCGCATCGGCGCGATACGCCCAATCGGAATCCTCGGTTCTCTTAGCACGCTGCGCGAGCAAGCGACGGCGATTGATTCCCGGAAGCGGATGGATCGATCTGCGGGAGCGTATCAAGAAGAATTGCTTGGGCGGCGTGCTGCTAACGGACGCACTTTGCATCGCTGCCGACCTCACGCGGAGCGTGAGGACCACTCTGCGCGCACCCCGGACGCGACGCATGCTTGATCGTATGCGTATTTGTGATTACATGGCGCTTGGATTGCTTATGACTTGTTTGAAATCGCTTCGAAAACCAATCCGTCAAGTTAGATAAACTTGTCGCCACGAAAGGGCGGCAAGCAAGTGTTCGCGGGTTCGCGATGATGAACTCATCCCCTCCCGGAACCTGCGAACGCTTGCATGCGCAGCGTACTAGGGGAAACTAGCGGAAGCTTTGTTCTTTCGTGGGAAACGCCCCGGATCGCACATCCTCGCGGTAGGTTTCCACGGCTTTGCGAACCTGCGTGCCGAGGTCCGCATACACCTTCACGAACTTGGGCCGAAATTCGCCGTAGAGGCCGAGCATATCGTGCATGACGAGCACCTGCCCATCGCACTCGGGGCCGGCGCCGATGCCGATGGTCGGGATGTTTACCGCATCCCGAATCTTGGCGGCCGTCTCGGCGGGGACGCATTCGACGACGAGGCTGAACGCGCCTGCTTGCTCCACCGCTTTGGCGTCCTCGATCAGCCGTGGTTCGTCGCGTTGCACCTTGAAACCGCCGAATTTTCGCACCGATTGCGGCGTCAGGCCCACATGCCCCATCACCGGGATGTCGGCAGCGACAATCGCTCCAATTGCATTCGCACTGCGCACGCCGCCTTCGAGCTTCACGGCATGCGCCCCGCCCTGCTGCACGAGTCGGCCTGAATTCTCGAGGGCTTGCTGCGGGCTGACCTGATACGTCATGAACGGCAAATCCGCGATGACGAGGCATCGCTTCGCTCCGCGCGCCACGAGCTTGGTGTGATAGATCATCTCATCGAGCGTGACGGTGAGCGAGGTGTCGTTCCCCTGCACCACCATGCCGAGCGAATCGCCGACGAGCAACGCATCGACGCCGGCGTCGTCGAACAGGCGGGCCATCGTGAAGTCGTAGGCCGTCAGCACCGTGAGCCGATAGCCGCGGCTGCGGGCCGACAGAAACTCGGGAACGCCGACCGACGGCAGACGTTGACGATCCTGCGACGACATGCGCGATCCATTAAGGGAAACGAAAGGCAACCGCGATATTGTACGCGCCGCCGACCGTTTAGCGGGGAGCCGTAGGCGACCCTAGATTGTCCGATGCCCCCAACGATGCTCAAGGTAACGCGACAGATAACTCAGCGGCACCGACATGATGAGATACAGCGCCGCAGTCGCCAGGCCGATCTCGAGATAACTTCCGCCCGACTTCGTGAGAATCTGATACTGCTTGCTAAGTTCCGTCACCGCGATCACGCTGACGACGCTTGTGTCTTTGAACAATGCGACGAAGTCGTTCGTCATCGGCGGCAGGATCACGCGCATCGCCTGCGGCAGAATGATTCGCCGAAACGTCAGCGGCGGCGACATGCCAAGCGAAGCGGCCGCCTCCCACTGCCCCGTCGGGATCGCACTGAACCCCGCGCGATAGATCTCCGCTTCATACGCACCATAGTTGAGTCCGAATCCAAGAATCGCGGCGACCAGCGGATGCAGACTGAGCGAAGGGGAAATGGCTGCAAGGCCGTAATAGAGAAAATACAGCAGCAGCAACACCGGGATGCCGCGGAAGAATTCGATATGCAAAGTCGCCAACCAACGCAACGGCCAAGGGCCATACATCCGGCAGATCGCAATCGCCAACCCGATCGCCACGGCAAGCAGCATGCTGGCCACCGTGATGAGGACTGTCGTTTTCGCTCCTGCCCACAATAGCGGGATCGCGCTTTGCAGCGTGACATGAGATTCGCCCTGGACGACCGCGGATGCGTCTTTGAGGCGTTCCTGGGACGAGTCCCAAATCCGCCATTTCTCGAGGATGCGTTGCAGTTCTCCCGATTCGCGAAGGCGATCGATCGCTCCATTGAGCGTCGCCTGCAGTTTCCCATTCGACTTGTGCACTGCGATGCCGTACTGCCCCGCGGCAAACGGCGTCCCGACAAGCTTCACGCCTTCGATGTTTCGGCCGAACTTCACCCTCTTCTCCGGCGCGGCGTAATAGAGCGCGGCCGGGTAATCGAGCAGCACGCCCGCAATGCGTCGGCCCAGCGCGAGGTCGCGATAAGGGCCTTCCTGCTCCTCGTAGAGCACCGATTCGATCTTGCGTTCGTCGAGCAGTTGCTGAGCCGCTGAACCGCCGAGAGTGCCGATCGCCTTGCTCTTCTCTCTGATTTCGTCGATCGACGTGAACGGCGAATCGGCCTTCACGGCCAATTGAAGCTGATAGAGGTAGTACGGCTTGCTGAAACGGACGCGTTGCAGGCGTTCGGGAAGAATCTCGAGTCCGTTCATCGCGAGGTCCACGTCGCCGCGTTCGACGTCGGCGATCAGATTCTCGAAGGTCCGCTTCTCCAGGCGAATGGGCCGACCGATCTCGCGCGAGAT
Source organism: Gemmataceae bacterium (assembly GCA_019748295.1). Lineage (GTDB taxonomy): Bacteria > Planctomycetota > Planctomycetia > Gemmatales > Gemmataceae > JAIEPT01. Next base: position 12,266 of record JAIEPT010000026.1, read on the forward strand.
CGCTTCGATGAGATCGACCTCGAAGCCAATGTACTTCTCGGGACCTTCCGGATCCGCGAACACATAAGGAATCCCGCCATCCGGATCGGCGCCCCAGCGAAGCACTTCCCCTTCGCTTTGACGCGAACAGGAAGTGTTAGCGATGAGGGCCGCGAGAAGAAGCACGGAGCAACGTTTCAACGGGGGACGCCTCCAGGGGAAGAGAATCGTTGCGATGGCGAATCACAAATGAATCACATGCGGAACGTGTTCGCAAGTGCGAATCACTCGTCCTCGAAGATGTCGTGTGGGGCGCCAAGCCCCACCGTAAGCGCAGCGCACGGTGGGGATCGTCGCGACCGCGGCCTGATCCCCAGGATGCGCTGCGCTTACCCTGGGGCTTGACTCCCAATTGGCTACGGAAAGGTAGGTGCGAACCTCCCCCCTTGACCTCGCGTCTACAATGGGCCGAATTCCCTTTTGGCTAGTGCGGCTGACGGTCGGTTCCTGGATCGAGACCAGGACGACGCTTCCGCTGCGCGCCGGGAACCAACGCGAGGCGATCAGCATGAATTCATGGAGTGTGGCGGCCGGCGGTGCCGTCATCGGGCTCATCGCGGGCTTTTGGGAAAAAATCAAGGCGGTGCTTTGGCGCGTCGCCAATCTCTTCGTGCAACAGGTTGAGATCCCGGCCAACGAGGCGCATGAAGCCCTCGTCTCCTACCTGATCGCCAAGATGCCGCGCTCGCGCATCTACGATCGGCTCTACGGCGCCGCGTACGAATATCAGCGCGACGGCCGCTACGCCCTCGTGCCCTACGAGGTCTACGGCAATCGATCGCTGGTCTTCTGGAACGGTTGGTTCCCGTTCGTTTTCTCGAACCAGCGTGAGAAGCCGAAGCCGGGGCGCAGCAGCGAGCAATCGAGCTCCGAGGCGACCAAGATCGTTTCGACGGTGACCTTCATCCGCGGCATGCTTGATTTCGACCAGCTTCTGCGCGATGCCTGCGGCGAGCGGAATCGCATCTCATGGAACGCCTCCGAAGCGGAAGAGGCGAAGGAAAGCCGATTTTGCATCCACTTCGTGCCGAAGCGCGTGGCCGAAAACGAAGACCAATGGGGTTGGGGCTCAGGCAGCAATGGCCTCGCCTGGTATCAGCAGGGGCACTACCGCCTGCTCGACCACACGCCGGACCAACTCGGCAAGGCGGCCACCGGCGCGGGGAAGGCCTTGGAAAACCTGATCTTCCCGCAGAAGGTGAAGGACCTGATCCAGGAGATCGAACTCTGGCGCAAGAGCCGCGGCTGGTATCACGACAAGGGCATCCCGTGGAAACGCGGTTGGCTCCTTTACGGGCCTCCGGGCACCGGGAAGACCGCGTTAGCTCGGGCATTTGCCGAGGATTTGAACATGCCGATCTACGTGTTCAACCTCGCCGAAATGGGCAACCCGGAGCTGATCCGCACATGGAACGAGATGCAGGTCAATGTGCCGTGCATCGCGTTGATCGAGGATGTGGACAACGTCTTCCATGGCCGCGAAAACATTGCACGTAAGAACGGCTACATGAACCTGCTCTTCGCCAAGAAGGGGGACGACGACAAGAACGACCGCATGCCCTCGGCTCCGCTCACGTTCGACTGCCTGCTCAATTGCCTGGACGGCGTCGAGCGATCGGACGGCATCTTCACGATCGTGACGACCAACGACCTGTCGAAAATCGACGCCGCGCTGGGCCAGCCGCGGAAGTTGCCGGACGGCTCGACCGAGTTCATCTCGACTCGGCCAGGCCGCATCGACAAGGCGGTGGAATTGACGTACATGGAGTCGGACGACAAGAAGCGGATGGCACAGCGCATTCTCGGAGCTTACGCCGAGGAACATGCGGCGATGCTCGACTTCATCGAGAAGTATCCGGAGTTGCAGGAGACGCCCGCCCAGTTTCAGGAACGTTGCGGGCAGATCGCGCTGCAATGCTTCTGGCGCGATCAGAAGGCGGCGGAAGTGCAAGGGAAAGCGAGCGTGGCGAATCGGCCCGGGGAAACGCACTCGGCCGATCCCGCGGCGAGGACGTAACGGTTAGCCGCGACGCGCAGCGGAGCGCGGACAGGATGCCATGCCGTCGCATGCTTCACTGTCCGCGCTCCGCTGCGCGTCGCGGCTAACCATCTTTGGTTACTTGAAGTTCTTGAGCCAGGAATCGAAATCCTTCTTGTGGCTTTCGACGGTAGCTTCCGGTCCCGTGACGCGGATGAAGTAAGGGCCGTCCGGGCTTTCGAAGATCACCGCCAGCATCCGCTGGTTGGGGCGGGCTTCAGTCTTCGCGCTCGGATTGAACGGCGCCGACTTGAAGAGGTAGGTCCCCTTCACATCGAGATACGTCACCGGCACTTTGCCCACTTCGAACTTTTCGACCTTCGACAGGTCTTCAAGCGACTTTCCTTCAGGGGCCTTGAACATGCCCTTCCAGCGTTTGAGGTTCTCTTCGATGCCGCCGCCGCCCCCCTTGCCGAAGTAGAAGATCACCAGTTCGGCATCCATGCTGTCGCCTTTGGCGGCAGGTAGGGCGGCCTGGTAGTAGCGGAACTTGGTCGCTTCGCCCGGCTTCCACGTCTTCGGCGTTTCGGACTTAAGGTCGTCCAGCGTCACGGTGTCGGCCAGTACGGGAAAGGCGAGTGCCAGCATCAATGCGGCCCCACCGACGAATCGCTTCATGTCGTTGCTCCTCGATTGCAGTAATTCGGAATCCACGGGTCCAGTATCTCAAGAAAAGGATGAAAGGGAAAGGATGAACGAGGAGAGACGGAAGGATGAAGGATGAAGGAGGAAGGAGGAAGGAGGAAGGAGGAAGGAGGAAGGAGGAAGGAGAGTACGTGCGGCTGTGTCGCATGTGCAAGCGTCGAACGCTGAAAGCGTTCCCCAGCAAAGCCCAGGGTTGGCGACCAACGGGAGCCAACCCTGGGAAAATGGCCCACCACATGCGATGGAACTCTGAAAGAGGTTTCCAGGGTACTCCGCCCCAGGCGAAGGTTTTCGAAGAATGAGCCGTCCTGGCGAGCTCTTTCAGAGCTCACGGTTCGTCGATGTCTTCGTGACCCAGGGTTGGCTCCCGGTGGTCGCCAACCCTGGGCTTTGCTGGGGAACGCTTTCAGCGTTCGACGCTTGCACATGCGACGCATCCGCACGTACTCTCCTTCCTCCTTCCTCCTTCCTGCTTCATCCTTTCCGTTTCGCCGCTTCCCACAGATCGCCGTAGGCGTCCTTGTCGAAGGGGGGACAGCCGGCGGCGAATTGGCCGAGTTCGTTATGCTTCGAGCGCATGAGGGCGGTGCAGTAGCTGAAGGTGCGGCAGATGCGTTTGCGGTCGAGCTTGCCGTGGTCCATGAGCTGCTTCGCGAAATCGGGCTGCGACAGCGTCGCTCGGCCCGCGCCGACGAAACGGCACCTTGCGTCACGCAAATTCGCCGCCCCGGCGTGCGGCAGGAACTCCTGCAGATAGCTGTAGCCGCTGCCGGCCACCGGCACTTCGGGAACGGCCGCCTGCACTTCAGCGGCGAGTCGGAAGTGGCGATCGACTCCGATCAGCGGATGCTCGGGCGTTTCGTATCCATCGGGCGGCGGGTATTCGAAAGGGCGAATGATGTGCGGCGAGCCGTAGGGGTTTCCCATGCTCACATTCACGAGCGCGACGCCCAGCTTCGCCATCTCCCGGATCCATGCGATCGGCTCGGTCAAATCGGGCGCCATCGGATCGCTCGGCGATGTTCCCCACAAACACGTTACGGGCAACTCATGCGGACAAGGTTCGCCGTCCGTCGTGCCTGCTTTCATGCGATAGGGAATGGAATCGAAGACATTGATTCGCGAAGCGAGGACCATCTCCGGCAATTCGCTGCGGATGCCGATGAGGATGTCGCGAGCCAGGCGAGTGCGATTCTCGAAGCTGCCGCCGTAAGGGCCCGGGCGGTTGTGGGCCGCCAGCAATTCGTTGAGCAGATACCGGTGGCATTGCTTGATGTCGACAAACTGGAAACCCGCCTTCCACGCCAGCTTCGCGGCGGCGACATAGCGATCGACGAGTCGTTTGAGGTCGTCGTCGGCGAGCAGCGGATACGACGCATCAATGGTCTTGCCCGTCGCTGTGTCGGCAATCGTTCGCTGGTCAAGCAACGGATCGCGCACAGCGACCAAGGGTCGGCGAAAACTGTATCGTCCAGAATGGGTGAGCTGTAAGCCGACGACCAAATCGCGGTCGGAGCCGAAGGTTTCGCGATGCGCGTTGCGGCATGCCAGATGCAACTTTTCCAGATCGCCGACGGTATGCTCTGCGACAAGCAGTTGTCGAGGATTAGCGCGACCTTCGTCGGTTACCGCGGCCGCTTCGCCCCAGATGAGTTTCGCTCCGCCGGCGCCGAACCGTTCCCAACGGCGAACGGTGAGCGAATCGGGGCGGCCATCGAGCGTCCCGTCGCAGCCTTCCATCGGCTGAACGCAAAGGGCATTGCCTGCCGTCAATGGGCCGATCTTGACGGGGCGGAAGAGCGGGGCGAAATCATCGCTGAGCCGTAGGTCGAGCCCCAGCCGTTGCGATTCGGCCAAAAGGTCGCTCGTAGAATGGAACTTGAAAAAGCGGGCCATGAGATCTGCTCGGCAGTAGCGGAAAGCGGGTTGCTCGATAATGTATCGGCTCCACGCGACACCAAGGGAGTAACGAGGCATGAAACGCCTGATTGCCTGCCTCGCCTTTTTGTTTCTCGGCTGCACGAATTCCGAAGGCCCGCCCCTCACGATCGGTCTCATCTCACCTGGAGATGACCCGCAACGCGCGGAGGCGCAAAAGCAGGGTTTGGAATTGGTCGTCAAATATCTGGGCGACAAGGCGGACACAACGCTGCAGCATCGCCCGCTCGTGATTCGCTTCATCTCCGCAAACTCACCCGACGAATACGAGTCGCAAGGCGTCCGCTTGACTTCGCTGAGCCGATCCTTCGCATTGTTCGGCGGAACGAACGTGGACGAAACGGAACGCCTCGACCATCTCCGCGTGCCGCTGTTTTCTTTCGCCCCGCGCCGAACAACATCGCTCTCCGAGAGCACGTTCACGCTAGGTCTCGACCCCGAGGATCAGGCCGCGGCGATCGTCGCATGGTTGAAGTCGAAAGACGTCCGCGAGGCAACCATGGTGAAGCCGCAGCGGAGCACAAGCGATCCGTGGGCGACGGCGTTTCCCCCGGCTTGGAAGGCTCAGTGGGGCGAGGCGAAGACGGCGCTCACTATCGTCAGCGACGAAGACAAGCTCGATGCCGAGACGCTGATCATTGCGAGCGCTGTGGACGACGATTCCCCTCTGTCCAAGCAGATCGGCGAGAGGGCGAAACGCATCGTCTTCCTGGGCCCGGAAGCCGGCGCGAAGCGAATGGCTTGGCTGCGTCGAGAGAATCGTGAAGTGTATTGGACGACCGCGTTCGCCATCGACCCGCAGACGAAGACAACGGCGGAGTTTGCGGACAAGCATCAGCGCGCATTCGGAAAGCCCCCGCAGTCGGATGCTGTCCTCGCCTATGACGGGCTCAAGATGCTGCTGCAATCGATGCGAACAACGCGAATGGCGTCCGGCGACCGTCTCCTCAAAGACCTGGAAACAGCGACCTACAACGGCGTAACGGGGCCCGTCCACATTGAGAAGGGCCGGATGCATCGTCCGGTGTTCGTCGTGCATGCAACGGGCGAACCCCCCGCATTCGATTATCGCTGGACGCCTGAGCCGCCGAAGAATAATGGTCCGGCCAAGAAGTAGGGCGGGCCTGGCCAACCTTCGCTTCGACAGGCGAAGGGTAGAGTCGAGCGGTGACGCGGTGCGCCGGTGGACACCGGCGTTCCGTTTTCACTGCCCGCTCATCGAACCGGACGGGCGGGTCTCCCGCATCCGGCTCTCCGACCAGAGTCATGGTTTCGCCCACAGAGGAACGCGGCGCACGCTTCGGATCAAGTTCGCCAATCCCATGCACTCATCGAGGTGCTGAACGGG
>JAIEPT010000397.1 GCA_019748295.1 Gemmataceae bacterium
CGGGCGGGGCAAGGTTGGGTAACGCTAGGCAAGGCCGGGCGAGGCAGGGTTTTATTCACTGGCTGGCGTACCGGGGTTCGATTCCCCGGCAGTGAATTTTCATTTCGCACTTCGCGGGGTGGATGATCGAGACATGGCAATGATTTGGCCCTTGCGGCCAGCGAATCATAAACGCCAAACGTCTCACACACGGAGTTTGCGATGAACATTGAATTTGTGTTGGAAGGTGCGTCTGCGTTGCTGTGCCACAACCCCCAAATGGTCGACCCTAACTTTGAATTGAATCGGCACATTAAGGCTCTGACCGGCAAGCGGAAGAAGACCGAATCGGACCTGAAGGACATCGAGCGGTTGGAGTGGCACGGCGGCCTCTACACGGCAGACATCGGCGGGAAGGTTGTGGTTTCGCAACCGTCGGCAAAGTTGAGGAAATGCCTCATCAACGCGGGGAAGATCACGAAGCAAGGCAAGCAGATCGAGCGGGCGGTCATCATGACCGAACTGAACGTGCCGTTGATCTACGAGGGGTCAGACAAGGCGGGTGATTCGGAAGCGGAAGTTGCGCGATTGTTTTCGTTGCCCGCGTTTCACTCGCGGTTGTCGGTCGGCGTCAACGGCAAGCGAGTGATGCGGGTGCGTCCCGCGTTTCCTCGATGGGCGATGATTGTTCCGGCGGTGTTCGTGTCGGATGCCGGGCTCAACTTCGAGGAGATTGAGCGGATCATGGAATTGGCAGGTGTGGCCGAGCGGATCGGCGACAACCGGGTTAACGGCTACGGGGCGTTTCGTGGCCGTGTTCGCGTCGTGGGCCAAGAAGCAAAGTCGGTGAAACCGACGTTGCAAGGGGTTCGCGACTATCTCGACTCTTATGAAAGGGCGGCGGCAGCGTGAAACAGTTTGCAACGATTCGGCTGAACGGAAAAAGCAACTCGCAAGTGCTCGTCGAACTCGTCTCCGGCCGTGAGCCGGGGACGGTGTTCACGCATGGCGAACTCGCGGAGGCGCTGGGTGACGGCGTGGAGCGGGTCTTCGACATCAACGCAGTGCGTCAAGCTGTGTACGACGCGAACAAGCGATTGCTGCGTGAGCATTCGCGAATCCTGCGAGCGGTGACGGGCGTGGGGTACGCGATTGCGTTCGCCAAGGACCATCAGGAACTTGCCATCCACCGCAACCGGAAAAGCAACCGTCAATTGAAGTGGGCGTTGGACACGCTGCAACACGTTCGGTTGGACGAACTGACGGAGCAGCAGCGGCTCGTCCATATGGCCCAACAGGTCGTGAACACGGAGTTGATACAGCACAACCGCCGAGTGCTGAAGCGGCAACAGCAACATGCAACGCTGATCGCCGGGCTGACGCATCGCGTCGAGCAGGTTGAGGCGAAAGTTGCAGTGCAGAAGTAACACAGGGCATGGCATGGCGGGTCGGGGTAGGGCGTAGCTGGGCGGAGCGGGGCAGGGTGAGGCATGGCTAGGCAGGCGAGGCGTGGCGGGGCAACGCTGGGTGAGGCCTGGCAAGGCTTGGCAGGCAGGGTGTAGCAGTGCTAGGTGAGGCTGGGCCGGGTAAGGCGAGGCAGGGTAACTTTCTCAATCGAGGCACAAGCATGATCCGTCGAGCGTTCATGAGCCGCCTAGCGGCGTGGTTTGGGGTTGGGGCGGCGGCGAAGGCTGCGGGGCCAACGATTGTAGCGGGCGAGGCATTGACTAGCGCGGGCAAGTGTCGCCTTACGTATGAGGGCGGCAGGCAACTGCTGTACTCGGCGTGCAACCCGGGCAAGGCGTCGAGCGGCTGGATGTCTGCGGCGTCAGAGCGATTCTTGCATGACGACGCATTGGTGGTTGCTGTCGAGTTCGTGGCGACATGGAAGAATGGCTCGCCACGACGGAACTTGCGAGTTGTGAATCTGGATATGTCGCTCGGGTCGGTGAAGTACACCGTGCGTGAGTTTTATCTCACTGAGTACGTTTTCCAGGGCACACAGTACGCGTACTGGTATGGCGGCGAAGTGCTGGCCCGCTTCTGTAGCGAGGTGGACGCAGCAGAGTACATCGCTCAGCGTCCATTGACGCTGGAAGAAATCGCGACCGTGTTGGCTCGCACGTTGGCGATCGGGCAGCGGCAACTTCCGCCGAATGGGTGGTAGCCCCGTGCGTGAACGCTGCCCCACCACTGGCAAGGCTCAGTACGCCACGCGGAAGACGCCCCAGAGTCTCTCGTTATCCGTTTCGACGATTCGGATAACCGGCTCAAGTTCGCCTCCTATGCCGACCAGCAAGAAGTTAGCCGCGAGCAAGCGAGGAACTTAGCTGCGGCGTTACTTCAATACGCCAATGGGGAGATTCATCCATGATCGGGCGACGACGCCTGAGGAACAGGTCCAAGAAATCGGCGTGTTTCGCATCGTGTACGGCGGCCATCGGGAAGGGCCGATGATCTTCAATTTCCATGCGGAGGCTACAGAGTGAGCAGCTTAGCGGAGATCGAGCGGCCTGCGGTCGGGTACGTGGTGCCGTTTCGCGCGGAGCATGAGCCGGGCGGCATCGTGCTGGTCTACGAGGGGCGCACGTCGGACGGGCAAGCGAAGCCCTTCCGTCTGCATCCGTTGGACCATGCGGGGCGGCACGTGAACCTGCAATACAACCCGTTGCCGCAGCACATCCTTGACCTGATGCAGGCGTATTACGCATGCGAGGCCAAGGTGAACGGGGCGCTGAAGGAACGGGACGACGCGCTGGCTCGCGTGGCAGAAGCGGAGGGAAGGGCGTCCGGCGCGGAAGGCCGGTTGCGGGATTTACAAGGCAAGACGGCAAAGCAAAAGGCGGAGAAATGATGCGGGCGAAACACGGGCGTGTGAGCGAGTGGGGGCGGGATCACGTCGAGATCAGCGGCGTGTTCGGCCGCGAGGACGCGCGGCGGCTTGCCGAGGCGTTGGCGCGGTGGGCGGACGGCGAACCGCTTGACCAAGCCCAGCGGGAGGACAAGCGATGCGTCGAATTGCTCAGTCAATTATAAGGGCCATGTCAAATGACTATCAGGTACTGGATTGGCAATGCCCAATATCGAAGCCAGGTTGAGGCGGGGACCGTTACCGCTGTAGCGAACGGTGCGACCGTATCGGCCACGATCAACGACAAGACGTTGACGTACACGTGCGATGCCGACGACACCGAGGCGGATGCCGCAACGGGGCTGGTGGCTCTGTGTACGGCGTCGGACGCTCCGCCGGAGTTCACCGAACTAGCGTGGACGGTGGATGGTGACGCGGTGGTGGCGACTGCCTCGACGCCGGGGACGCCCTTTGCGGGCATGACGGGCGGCCTAGTGTTCTCGGCTGCTGGTGGTGCAACCATCGTGCAGACGACGGAGCAGGCCAACTCATCCCCAAGCGACGTGGCGAACGCGAAGAACTGGGCGACGGGCGCGGGCGTGACAGGTTTGCCCGGTGCCGGTGACGACTTGGTTTTGCAGGCGTCGTCGGTGTCGCTGCTCTGGAATCTCGACTACTTCGTGGGCACATCGTTCGCCTCCATCACGCGATGGGGCAACTTCACGGGGGATGTGGGACTTGCCCCGCTGAATCCGAACGGCCTCTATCGCGAGTACAGGCCGCAATACTTTCAATGCGGGCCGCATACGGTTGGCAGTTCGTCCGCTGGGCCTGGGTCGGCGATTCAGATTACCCTCGGCCTTGGTGCAGGGAACGGGCCGCAACTCGAGGCGTGGGACGTGGGCAGTCAGCAAGCAACGCTCAACGTCCTGGGCGGGCAGGCGGTGCGGTTCCTGGGAACGCACGCGAGCAACACCGGCACTATCGTCAACGCAACGGTGACGGTGGCGAACCTTGCCGCAGAGACAAGCAGTTTCGCCTCTCTTTCCGTGGACGGCGGCGCAAACGTGACGCTCGGCGAGGGCGTGTCGTTTTCGGGCGCCCTGACGGTGAGCAACGGGCAGGTGACGACTTACATTGCCACCGCCTCGCTGTTGGCCAGCAACAATTCGACGGTGACGGTGCGCAGCCAGGACACGACGCATCCGGTTATCACCGCCGAGGGGGGCAGCACGATTGCTTGGCTGTCGAACAGCGACATTACGACGCTGACGCTGCGAAGCTCGGCGACGTTGGACAAGAGTCAAAGCATCCTGCCCATCACAGTCACCAACAGCACGATTGATGGGGCGAACTGCCAAATTTTGGATCCATTCTCGACGGTGACGTGGACCAATCCGACGACGGTCAACGGGCAGGTAACGACGGGGCCGTTTACATTCCTGGGGCCGAGGACGGTGCAGATCGTTTAGCGAAAAAAATCTTCCACGATTTTGCCAACTGCCCTTGCGGGGGACGCTGGCAAATCCATTAAGGTGTGAGCATCTGAGGACGGCGCGATAATTCGCGTCTTCTTTCGGTGGCCGAAGGGGAGTAATTACCCCCAAGAGGCTCAAAACTCGTGCGCCATTTGAGGGGCGGACGCGGAATACCGCGCCGCCTCTTTCTTTGTGCGCATGGGGTGCTTCGTGAAGGTCCGCAAGGAAATCATCCCTTCAGGCGTCTTTACCTATCTTCACGGTAAGACCGGCCAGCCCGCGAAGCTGACCGTCACCAACAAAGACATCAACCGCTACGCGACGGACGGCAACGCCATGCTGGCCGCCGGTCTGTCGATCCCCGTTCCCCTCGAGCATCAGCCCGATGCCGTCCCCATGTCGTCCGCTGAGCGGATGGCGTGGCAGACCAAGCACAACACCGGTTGGGTCGAAAAGTTCGAGACGGAAAACGGCAAGCTGTTCGGCGTGCTCGACATCGCCGATCCCGACGTGGCGAAGAAGCTGCCGCACACGATCAAGTTCGTCAGTCCGCACATCAACAGCTTTCTCGATGGCAACGGTCGGCAGTGGAACAACGTCATCACGCACGTTGCCCTGACCACTCGCCCGCGCATCACCAATCAAACGCCCTTCCCGACGATGGCCGCTGCCCTCTCTATGGTCGGGGCGTTGCCGAACGACACTCCGCAAGCTGCGGCCGCGCATGGCGGCGTCAGCATCTCCAAGGCAACGCTGCTCGATCCGCACGGCAAGCCGGTCTATCCGATCATGTTCTCGCTCGCGACGGGCGTAAAGCTCGCCGCTGAGGAAGTGGACGAGATCGTTGAGGGGTTTGATCGCTCGCCGAGTGCGGCGGCGTTGTCCTTCAGCCCCGAGGATCATCCTCGCGGGCAGCCGGACAACGCGGGGCAGTTTGCGGAGGACGACGAGCCGGACGGCGACGAGGAAGTGGCCGCCGTCGAAGCCCCCATCCCCGAACCGATGGCCGATTTGGACGGCGACGGGGACATGGACGGCGGCGACCTCGCCATTGAAGAAGCCATCATGCACCTGCTCAAGGTGTTGGGCCACAACCCGCCCGCGATGAACAAGGCGACGTTCAAACGCGACCTTTACGAATGCCTCATGTCGGCCTTGCAGGACAAGGTGAGCAAGGCCGAGACGCCGGAAGAACCCGCCCCTGCCGACGACATGCTCGACACGACGGACGCCCCCGTCGTGCAGGAGCAGCCGAATATGTTCGCCTCGCTCGAAGACATCCGAGCGAAGGTCAAAGACCCCGAACAACGTCGCCTCGCCGAATGGGCTTTCCGCGTCCGCGCCGAGAGCGAACGCGACAAGAAGCGGGCCGACGCCGCAAGCCTTTCTCTCTTCGCCGTGGCCCAGCGTCACCAGGACGCACGCCGCGAACGCATCCTCGGCTCTCTGCCCAAGGATCGCCGCAACAAAGTCCGCGAACGCCTCCAGAGCAGCAGCAGCGGCGCTGCCTTCTCGCTCAGCGACGACGGCAACGTAATCGACCCGCTCGATTCCATGCTGTCGCTGCTTGAAGACGCCATCCCGAACATGCCGGCCATCCTCGTGCAGGAACCGGCCGCCTTCTCGATCCAAAAACCGCCAAAGGGCGGCGTCATGTCGGAAGAGCGCCACGAAGAAATCGTTTCGCGCCTGGCTGGCACGGTGCGTTAATCCGTTTCCGCTTACGGGGTTTACTCTAATGTCTTTGATCGCATCGCAATTCGGCAACCTGCCGGGCATTCAGAATCAGGTCGAAACCTACGAAGCCGCCATCATGTTTGGCGACCAATCGCAGGTGAAGTGGTGGAACGGGTACATCTCGTCCACTGCTCGCGACACGACCAACGACCCGACGTATCGCCTTCGTCCGGGCCTCGTGCTCGGCAAGATTGCCGCGACGGGCCAGTGGACCAACTACGCCCCGACCGCAACGGACGGTTCGCAGATCGCCGGTGCGATTCTGGCCTACGGCCTCACGCTGCTCGACTACCTGACGGGCACGTACCAGGGCAAGTTTTACGCCATCGTCATCGGCGGCAACGTCCACGCCGCGAACCTCATTGGCCTCGATGGTCAGGCTCGCGCCCAACTCTCCAGCAAGTTCACGTTCGACGACGACCTCATCGGCGACCAGTGGGTCCCCTTCCCGCAAATGGTGGCGAAGACCGCGGATTACACCGTTACCGCCTCGGACAACGGAACCGCCTTCACGAACACCGGCGCGGTTGGAGCCGTGAAATTCACGCTGCCGACGCTCGCCAACGGCCTGTCGTTCAGCTTCCGCGTCGTGGCGAATCAGTCCGTGACCGTCACCAGCGCCGCAGGCAACGACATGGTTGCGTTCAACGACGCAACCGCCTCCTCGGTAGCCTTCTCGACACCCAACGAGAAGATCGGCGGCGGCTTCCTGATTTACAGCAACCCGGCTGCGACCGCGTGGATCGTCGAGAACCACTCGGCTGGCGCCAACACCGTGACCGTGGCCTGACGGCGAACGGCCCGTATCCGAAAATCCTCCTCAGTAAAGGTTCTCAGACATGGCGACCGTAACGCTTCATGAACTGCTCCAGCCGCAAGTGATTCTCGACCTGATTTCGCGCACGAAGCCCGGTCAAGGCAAGCTCGGCCGATGGCTCGGCTTCCAGCCGAATCGCTTCGACAAAGACACCGTTTCGCTCAGCGGTCCCGCGACCGTCAACGGGCAGACCCGGTACGTCAGATACAACATTTTCAACGCCACCCGCGTCTCGGCGGGCGGGCGTGCTCCCGCAACCGGCCCCTCGGTTCTCCCGCAGAATCCGATGGCGACGGTGCCTGTCACCTGCGCCCGGTTTCACTCGAAAATCCCGCTCAACTACGAGCTTCTCGGCAACCTGTCGCCGATGATCGGGCCGAACTCGCAGATCGACTCGATGGGTCAGGGCTACGTTCGCCAGCAGTCCACCAACCTCGCTCGCGTGTTCGCCTACAACGTCGAGCTGATGTCGGCAGGCATGCTACGCGGCCAGTTCTACATGGCCCAGCAGGGTGACAACTGGAACCCGACGCTGACGGCTCCCGGCGGCACGACGCCGACCATCACCGTCGATTTCAAAATCCCCGCCGCGAACAAAAACCAGCTCAACATGCTGGGCACGGGGAACATCATCACGATCCCCTGGAACAACACCTCGGCGCCGATTCTGACGAACTTGGACCAGATCAAGGCCGCGTTCGCTCAGATCCACGGCTACCCGCTCAAGCATGTGTGGATCAACTCCACCATGCGAATGAACATCCTCAACAATACCCAGGTCCGCAACGTCGGCGGTTCGGCGAACACCAGCTTCGCCGAATACGAGCGCGTCCCCGAAAAGGGGATGGACGGCGCCGACATGGGCAACGAGTACACGATGGTTCTTCGGGCCGACCCGACCATCACCTGGCACATCTGCGATGACACGGTGGCGACGGGCGGCAACCTGATCGACCCGAGCTACAGCACCTCGACCGCGAGCCTGGAAAAGCTGATCCCCGACGACATGGCCATCTTCTCAACCGAACCTTCGCCGGACATCGCCAAGATGTTCCTCGGCGGCGAGCCGGTGGTGGAGAACCCCGGCCAGCCTGCGACGATCCGCAGCGGGTACTACTTCTGGCACGAATACCGGACGCAGCCGAGTGTGGTCGAACTGATCGCCCTGCTGAACGCCCTGCCGTGCCTGTACAACCCGCTCGTGATCGCCCCGGCAACCGTCACAGGGTTTTAACCTATGACGGCTCTGCTGAATCTTCCCCTGCTCTGCATGCCGCAAGACGTGATTAACCGCGTCGGCATCAGCGGCGTGCAGTTGCGGGAAGACGACGCGAACCTTGCCTCGGGGCAAACGATTTCGGCGACGGCTGCTGCAAGCGTGGGAGCCGTCACCATCTCGATTGCCGCCCTTCAGTATCCGCTCCTGAACGGCACGGTGCTGACGTGGAATCAGGCAGGGGTGGAGGAGCCGGTGTCCGCGACGTTGACGGCGGCTGCGAGTGCTGGGGCTACGTCCCTGACGGTGGCGGCCCTGACGACGGCGATTCCATCCGGCGCTCAAGCCATCGACAACGGCGTCAACGTGTGGCAAGCCTCGCTTGCGTTGACCGGGTGCAAGTACGCGACGGATCACGTGGCGATGTACTGCAACCGCTACGACATCGCGAATCTGCGAACGAGTTGGATGGTGAACCAGTGGGCGACGACGTTTGCCGTTCACTGGCTTGGGACGCGGCGAATGATGCCCGCCCCAACGGGGATTCAGGCGGAATACGACCTTGCTCTTGAGGAACTGAAACAGGTTCGCAGCGGGCAATTGTTGCTGCCGAACGTGGCCCCGCGAACGAGCGGCTGGCCGTTCATGAGCAACGTCACCATCGACCTGAAATTTCCGGTTCGGCGAGTGCGTGTGGAGGCGAGCATCAGCGAGCCGACACCTACGCAATATGCGCAAAGTATTGACTATAACAGTATACTTAGCGTCGGGTGGTAACAAAATAACAAAACGGCCGTGCCCGGACTGCAGGTGCGTAATGGCAACGGTAAACATCACGCCCACGACGCCTACGGACGGCCTGCCTTATGCCGTGGCGAAGGCGCTGACGACGACGGAGGCCAGCCTGCAAACGACCGGGATGTTCGATCCCGTGCCGGTGCAGTACGGCCTCGGTTTCGTCGCGGTCGTGCAGTTGACCATTGCGGGCACGCCGGGCAGTAATTCAACCTACGTCGTCCTGCAAACAGACCTCGGTGACGGCGTGTGGGTCGATGTCGCCTGGGCAGTGACGACCAGCACGAGCAACGGCACGCTGACGTTTGTCCTTGCCGGTGGCGCGTGGTCGGCGAACGCGGTGGCGTTCACTCGCGCGACTGGCACGGCTCCGGGCAGCAACGGCAGCAACGCGATCCCTCTTGGCGGTCGATGCCGCATTGTGGGGAAGGCGACGGTGGATCAAGGCAGCGTGACGGCGAACATTCGATACAAGCTGGTGGCCCCTGCATGAGCGACGTGCTGCGAGTGCGAGGACGCCGGAAGGAAATCCGGGACGCCTTGCGGCAGTTCGCTCAAGCGGTTGCGGGACGTTCGGAAGAAGCACGCGGGCCGATGCAGCAGGTCATGACGCGGGTGGGCATGGTGGCCCTCAGTCGGATCAAGGATGCGTTCGTGGTGAAGGCGAGGGGCGGAACGGACGAATCGGGCCTGCAATGGCCTCCCCTCAAGTCTTCGACGATTGCCTACAGCCGACGACATCCGGGAGTGCCGCCGAGCAAGAAACGTGCTCCGTTTCGTCCCTCGTGGATGCTGACGGAGAAGCAACGCAAGCGGTGGTGGCAGCTTAACGCGCTGGGTGGCGCTGCGTTCGCGTGGCGAGTGCTCAAGAGCGAAGGCGCCAAGACGCTGATCGGCGAGTACGGCAACACGCCGGTTGAGATTTTGCGCGACACGGGGCTGCTGCTCAACTCGCTCACGCCCGGCTTGGGATCCCCCGAGCAAGTGTTCGACGCAGAAGCAACCAGCGTGGTGGTGGGAACGAACCGCAAGTGGGCGGGTTGTCACCATCGCGGGATTCCGGGCCGGTTGCCTCAGCGAAGGTTGTGGCCGGAACCGAGTCAGTGGCCGGAGAGTTGGTGGGCCGACATCTTGGGCGAAGCGAAGATCGGCTTGCTTGAGGTGGCGATGTTTCTCATTCGGAGGGCGGCGCGGTGATGGAATTGAAGATTCAACGCATGGGGACGCTCAAGGTCGCGGTGGGCGACGGGCAACCCGTGGAATTCGACGGCATTGGAACCTGGGATCGCTGGAACGTGCTTGATTGGACGTTCCGCGATGAGAAGGGAGCCGTGAAGCCGGACCAATTCGCGGCGTGGCAGGAAGCCAAGAAGAAGTTCGTGGCCGAGACGCTGCAAGTCGAGGCGGTGACGCTTCACGAAGTCCGGCAGTTCTTTGACTGGCTGACCGAGCGAGTGAAGGAACTTCGCGATTTTTTCGAGCCGAAACGCTCCGAGACGCCATCCTCTCCCGCGAGTACGGATGCCAACTTCGCTCAGTGAAGTATTGGGCGGAGCGAGACGGACAGTTTGCCCAGGACGTGCTTTGGGACTGCCTGCACGGGGCGAAGGCCTGGGAAAGCCTGCATGACCCGCAGGTCACGCAGAATTTGGACATGGAAGGGATGCTCAATCTGTGCCTCGCGGCCGGATACGGGCAAGAGGCAAGCGAAAAGACGGCCCGCGAATGGGGCCTTAAGCGAATGTCGAAGGACTTGCCGGCATGAGTGCAGGAATTACTACCGGGCAGTTCGGGTCGTTCGATGGACGGGATAACCGTCGCGAGTTGATGATTCTGATGCAGAAGTTGGGGGAAAAGTCCCCGGACCCGAAAAAGCATCGGGCCGCGTTTCTGCAAGGGTTGATTCCGCATTCGGTGTCGGCTCTCGCGGCGGCTCCGCTGATCGTGAACCCCGACAAGTGCGATCCCGTGGGGGCGTACTTCCTGTTTGGTGCAATTACGGGTTGCCTGGACGTGCCGATTGAGGCCGCGGCAAAGTTGCTCGATGAGGCGGTACGGAAGCAATGATCGACGCTCTGCTATTCGCTGTGAGGGATGGCCTGCGTGGGGCGGGTTTCGGCTACGGCGTGGAGCAGTGCGAAATCATGGACGACGGCCATCCTCCGCCGCGAGCGGGCAACCTGTTCGTCGCGGTCCATGAGGGGCCGAGCAGCAACCGTAGCACGCGGAACCTTGACGAGCGGTTCGCGTTCTCGATGACGCTGACCATGCGGGTGACTGGCATTCCGATTGACCGAATCGGCGATCAAGGATTGGCCAGCAAGTTGGCAAGGACCGCCGGGAAGGGTCAACCGAGTTTCAATGCGAGGCTTGAGCAGCTTCGAGCGTGGGGCCACATGAACTGGACGGTGATGGCGGCGGCGAACACGAACATTGCAGCCTGGACGCCATCGGGGACGGTGTACGGGTTTGTCGAGCCAGCCATGTACGCAGGGGCGGAGAAGCCCGTGTTGGTTGGCGGCGAATGGCTGTCGGCGGCTCCGGAAGCCGTGGACGTGGCCCTGAAAGCTGAACTGCGATTCGATGGCGCACGACGGATGCAGCCGATTACGGCCGCGCAAGCGAGCGTGACATGAGCGACGACGACTTAACCGCGGTGCGAGAGGACGGGACGACGTTCACGCCGATCCATTTCGTGGATCACGAGACGCGGCGAATCGTCTGCACGCCGAACCTGATCGAGATGCACGCGGCCAACGGGCGAAGCGTGCCCTATCCGCGAACGCAGGACGTGCAGGCGGTTAGCTGTCCGAGGTGCATGGCGACGGAAGACTACAAGGCGGCGGCGAAAGAATACCGCAAGGCGACAAGGGGCAAGCGATGAACAGGATTATCAACCAACGATTTTTGCCGGATGGAAGCGGCAGGGTGTGCATTCACTTGTTCGCGCATTCGGCGGATGGGTCAGCGACGACGCCCGCAGGCGTCAACGGGTTCAAGTTCGAGGGAGCACGCGGCTACATCGCATGCAACCCGACGCAAAGCAAGGTGACGCCCCTGGTTCGCGGCAATGAGCATCTGCTGTGCACGTGGTCGGACGACGCCCGCGCGGTGTCGTGCCCAAAGTGCCAGGAGACGGCGGAGTTCAAAGGGCAGATGGAACAGTTGAATTCTCTAGTCGGAAGCGAAGCGGCAGCATTCGCCGCTTGACCACTATGAGAAAATCGAACGGACGCCGGTGTGAAGACCGACGCCCGTTCTAACCAAAACCAACCTTCTGAGGAGGCCGGAAATGGCTGAGGGACATTCTACACAGCCCGTCTACTTGTTTGCTGAACCGCAAGCGAAACGGTGTGGACGATGCAAGCAGTTTCTGCCGTTAGATTGTTTTGGACTCGCGCACGGAAAGCCGCGATCGTACTGCCGGGAATGCCACAAGGCGTATGTGGATAAGCCGGATGACAGAACAGAAAAGCGATGTGCGAACTGCAAGGAAGTGAAGGCAGTTAGCCAGTTTTGCCGAATGGGTGCGAGGTATCAGCCTTATTGCTGCGATTGTCAAAAGGCTAACTCCGCAAAAAAGAGAATGGCATTAAAAGAAGCTGGCTTGTTGCAAGAGCATGATTCAAGGGACTACTGGACGCGACGACGATGGTCAAAGTTGAAAGCAAAGTATGGCATCACCAAGGACCAGTACTTAGAGATGCATGCAAGCCAAGATGGTAAGTGCGCGATCTGCGGACGAAGCGAACAGCAATTTTGGCGAGGCGAACGGCTGCAACTATGTGTTGATCACTGCCATAAGACTGGAAAGATTCGTGGTCTGTTGTGTAAGCGATGCAACATCGGATTGGGGCACCTGGACGACAGCGTGGACTTTCTGAACAACGCGATTACGTACCTCCAACGCGAGGGAGATTGATATGGCTGCAGGATTGGTCGTGCCGGTATCGGGTCCCTATACCGGAACGTACAATTCCCTACCTTTGGGTACGCAGAACGACGACGGATTCCGTTTGTCGTGCACGATCCAGGGGCAGGAGATCAACGCCAGCGACGCCTACGGCATGACGCTGGTGGAGGGTATCTATCGCGGGCAGAACTGGCGTGTGGCCTTCACGGGCCTTGAAGCCAACAAGACGGGCTTGCTCGCCATCTTGCAGGCGTTCGGCCAAGTCGGTGCGGCGGGAACGCTGACGCCGAAACTGACCGGCATCGGCAACCGCATGACGACCTACGCTCAGGCGTTGGTTTTGACCGCGATTCTCGCCGATCCGCCGACGATGCCGCAGACATTGACGGCAGTCAACGCGGTGTTCGCCCCAAACACGAATACGCAGATGCTGATGACTTCGAAGATGCGCGAGATGCCGTTAGAACTCGTGCTGCTGCCTTACGCCAGCGTGGTCGGCAGCGTGACATCTTACGTTCCCTTCACGGCCGCGTAGTCGAGGTCCAGCCTTGTGGCCCAAGACGAAGCAACACTGCGAATTGTGCTTGAGGACGAGGGGGGCTTAGACCCCCTTCCGTCTGAGGCTCCGCCTACGCAATCACCCCCGCCGGAGCGAGTCGCCCCGCCTCCGGCAGCAAGTCAAGCGGCCATCGCGCCGCAACCGTCGTCCGCCCCGCCCGCGCCGGGAGAGGTAGTCGCCCCTGCCTCCCCGGCGTCTTTTTCGTTGATGGGCCGCGAGTCGCCCGAACCCAAGCCGCTTGAGTCGCGGATCCAAGAGCCGGAAGCCCCGCGTCCGGTGGAACCCTTGGAACCGGCGAAGCGGATGGATCCGCCGGTAGCCGAGCAGCCGGAACCCGCGAAGCCTCAAGTTCAAATTGAATCGCCCCCGGAACCGCCGGAACAGGCTCCGCCTTCGGTGCAGCCGCCAGCGCCTGAACCGGCTCAAGTCGCCCCGCCTCCACAACTCGACACTGACCACATCCAGCAGCTAATCAGCGAGTTTGGCCGCGACATGGCGGCGCAGATTCTCGCTGCATCGGGCGTGCAACTTCCGCAGGAAGAGGCCAAGGCGTCGTCCGCCCCCTCTGCCTCGCGGCCCGCGCTCGCCGAGGACGGATTCGATCCCGTCGCCATCGCCGAGCAACGCATCGAGCGAGAGCGGAAAGCACGGCTCGTCGAGGAAGAGTACCGGCGGCTGAACCCGCCCCCGCCCGAGTTGCCATTCGACCCGATGGCGTTGGCGAAGAAGCGGATTGAGCGTGAGGAGCAGTTAGAGGCGGCCGAGGCGGAATACAAGAAGCTCAAGCCGCCGGAGCCGGAACCCGCCTTTGACCCACTGGCCATCGCCAAAAAGCGAGTCGAGCGTGAGGAACAGATTGCGGCGGCAGACGCCGAATACCGCAAGCTGAAGCCGCCTGCCCCTGAGCCGACGTTTGACCCGTTGGACGTGGCGAAGCGCCGCATCGAACGCGAAGTGCAACAGGCAGCGGCGGAAGAAGAGTATCGCAAACTCAAGCCGCCGGAAGCCGAGCCGGTTTTCGACCCGATGGCGGTCGCGAAAAAGAGAGTGGAGAGGGAAGAACAACTAGCGGCAGCGGATGCCGAGTACAGGAAGCTGAAGCCACCGGAAGCGTTTGACCCAGCGGCGGAAGCCAAGAAGCGGGTGGAGGGTGAAGATCGCAAGGCAGCGATTGACGAAGAGTACAAGCGACTGAGGCCGCCGGAACCTGAGAAGCCGTTTGACCCGTTCGAGGCCGCGCAGAAGTCTCGCGAAGGGGCGTTGAAAGCCGAACGCATCTCAGCCGCATACGAGGCGATGTACGGCGCGGCGGACAAGGCGAAGGGCGTCTTCGATCAGACGCTGGACATCGCGGATCGCTTTCGCGGCACGGTGGGCGGCGTCTTCGGAACGCTGGTAGGCGCGGGCCTGGACATCGCGGCGATGGTGCGGAAGGAAATGGTGCCGCCCAAGTCGCCGTTGCGGCGTGAGGCCGAGCGGCTGAATGCTCAAGCGGCCCCGATGCAGGCGGCCGCGCCAGTCGCGCCGAAGGCAGAAGCACCGCCTCCCTTGGAACCGATCGCTCCGCCCGAACCGCCACCGGCGCCCGCAATGGAGCCGTTGGAGGTGGGCGGCAAAACCTTCGAGTGGGAAGATTCGCCGGATCTGGTGCAGCAGACGCCGGAAGTGCAGCCGAAGGCGGTTGAGGCGCCCGGCGTGGACGAAATGGGCCAAGCCCTTCAATCGTTGACTGCCGAGACGCAAGCTGCGACGCAGGCAACGGGCGAATTCGCCGGAACGGCAAGCACGGCAATGTCTGCTTTGGGGCCGGTTGGCACTGCCGCCGCCGTCGCTGCTGTCGGCATTACGGCGATGACGGCAGCAGCATTGGAGTTCGATTCGGCGGTCACGTCGCGAGCGGAAAAATATGCGGCGTACAGTCCGCAGCTTGCGATGGCTCAGGCCCAAATTGACGTGCAGAGGATGATGGCGGACATGCGGCGTGCTCAGGAGTACGGCCCGCAGCTTGCGCAATACTTGCAGGCACGCGCGGACCTTGAGCAGAAGTGGGAGGAGGCGAAGGTTCAGTTCATGATGAAGATGCTCCCGCTGGCCGAATTGATCGTGAAGATGCTGGGCGGCGTCGTCGATGCGGTGGGGTTCTTGACGGACCCGCTTGGTTCCATCGAGAAATGGACCAAGGCGACTGCTCAGAACACATCGCCAGCAGTGGTTTTGGACGAAACGACGCCGTGGTCAACGGTCATGGGGGCATTCTACAACCCAACTGGCCCGGTTACGGGCACGTCAGGCGGAGGCGCGATGGTCACGCCGATGGTTTAAGGCAACGTGACGTTGACGTTATCCAAGGTGCAGAAGAAGCCGACTTCGCCGACGAATTGGAATTGGCGAATGGCGCCGTGGACGGTCAAGAAGTCGCCTTTGTTGAGTTTGAACGCGACATCCATTGGGACTTCATCCTTGAGTCGAAGCAGTTGGCTCCGTGTTCCCGGTTTTGGTTCAGGAACCCAATCAAAGATTGCTTTTGGGGGTTGACCAGGTCAGGGCCAACGATGGATGCGCTAGCAACGGGTTTTAACTCCACGCTATGCGGAAGCAGTTCATGCACTTGCATTCGCCATGCGACTTTCTTGCCGATGTGGGTTTTTGAAGTCGAAGATGATTGCCGTTATCTCGCCTTGCCTCATTGAATTTGGCGACCATCCAGGCGCCGGTCGAATCGACATTCGACGGATCGAAGACGGCGGGAGTAGGTTGACGACAGCCAGTAAAGGCGAAGCACGCCAGAATGACGGCGACTCGCATAGGAGGTTCCTTCCATGCCGGTACAAGTTGGCGGATACGACAAACTGCCGACCATCGGAACCATGTCGTACAACGGCGTGGAGTTCGACGTGTTGTGGACATCCAAGGTGTCGGCTCAGCAGATTCTGGACGAAGCGAATCGCGTCGTCAAGTACGTGCAGTACACGATCACGGTCGATGGGTACGTGACGCTTGTCGGAAGCGAAGCGACGACGGACCCGACGTTCGTAAGGTTGCGGCAACTTTTGCAGCAACAGGGCGGGACGCTGAACTACAGCGGCAAGGGATTCGGCAAGCCGTTTGTCGTGAACGCTGCGGGCGGATTGCTCAAGGACGTGGCCTATGGGCCGATTCCGAAGGTACTGGATTTCGAGCCTCTGGGCGGGAGCCGATCGGCGAAAGTCCGATTCCAGGTGACGACGTGCATTCCCGAGGTGCAGGCTAAATCGTTCTTTTCGGTGCTTCAATTCAATTGGGATTCGTCGATCAACTACGACATGGACGGGTATTCGTCCCTGTCGTTCAAGGGGACGCTGGAAGCCCCGATTTCGCCGACGACGCCAACCGGGAAGACGATCACGCTGACGGTGGACAATTACCGTGCGTATGTCGATCGTGTGGTGGCCGGCATCGACTTGACGCGGTTCAAGATCACGAATCGAACCATCGACATTTCGCGGGACAAGCGAACGCTGACGTTCGACATCAAGGCTGACGAATTGGGGCCGATGGCGAACCCGGCAGGCGTTTACACGGCCAAGGGGAACTTCTCGTGTCGTTCGGCGAACAAGTCGGGCGGGGCTAATTCGTTGACGCAATGGATTTGCACGCTGAAGGGAACGTATGTCGTGCCGAAAGGTCGCCCGCAGCGATTCGCTTGGCGTGCGTTCGTGACGCTTCTTGCCGAGCGGATGTATGCGTGTCAGAACCCGGCAAACGTACCCAGCGTCGTCAACAACACCACGGACCCGCCGCCGCAACCATCTCCGCTGACTCAGGTGGTGGTTCAGTGGTCCGCATTGTTTAACGCAGCGATTGGACCATTAGGGGTTTCAACGATCCAGACATCTCAGCCGCCGCCAGCATCGACCATCCGCACGTTCATCACGTCGTTCGACTTCGACGAGGGGATTTACGAGGATTCACGCACGGTGTCGTTTTCATGCTCTTGGCTGCTCATCATCCCTTTCCGATGGGTGCTCAGGGCTACCGGATGGCGACAGTTTCAGAACGGCAACGCACTGACCAACGCCGGACTTTGCAACCCGAATCTGTGGGCGCAGTCGGTACGCAACATCAGCGGATCGAATTCATGGTTAGCCAATCGATTGGACCCGGCGGCGTGCGCCATCGTGGATTTGGGAACTTGACAGAACGCTTAACATGGCTGGTTAATGGCTGAAACATTCCCGCCTCCGCTTGTTCAAGAAAACACTGCCCAGGGCATCCCGGGCGGTGCGTCGAATGCGTACCAAGTCGGCATCAATGACGTTGATGCCGGCGCGATCATGGAGCAAAACCTTCAGATCCCGTGGGTACGCGACCCGGAGCAAAGTTGGCTGGAGTATTCCTGTTGGATGGAGACGCGGCTTGATCCCGGCATCGTGACGCATTTTCCCATGCCGCAAGAGTATCGCGAATGGGATCAGTTAGGAACGGATGCTCCGAATTCCGCAGGGATGGCGACACGGCAAAACGGCGGCCCGAATCTGGTGTCGAATGCGAATTATACGGGGGTCGTGCAGCAGATGGCGGTGAGCCGCTACCGCGTGATTCTCAAAGGGGCGGGAGTGAGGGCCGGGTATCAGCCGTCGATTCCGAAATTGGTGTCGATCGGCGGTCAGGACGCGATTCCGGATGGGGAGCAAGTGGTGGATGGACCAAGGATTATCGGCAACTACGGCGGAGTGCCCGTTTATTTCGCGTCGTGGGTGATTCCGTATACGGTCGCGTTGCCGCCGACGCGGAATGAGACGCCGCCGACGAACCTTGCGGAGCGTATCGGAGCAGTGTCGCCGGAGAACTTGCCAAGGGCGATTCAGGTTCCGTTCTCGGCGCCTGACTCGAATTCGGTCACGAGCGGCCCGCAGTCGCGCATCGACTTGCAAACCGGGATCACCAGGGAGGCCGTGCAATGATCGAGCAGG